>CAZIJS010000114.1:0-13445 GCA_964539505.1 uncultured Myxococcales bacterium | reverse complement strand
CCATATTCTGACCAAGAACTGGTGACGAAGTACCCGGCCCAGCCTTCTTCGGACAGAGCGGACCGAAAGGGCCACCAGGGCACATCCGTTTGCATCACCGGCTCCCAGGAAAACGGCTCTGGTCTGGAACCAAAAAACGCCGCACTCACCTGCACAGAAGAACCTTCCATATACCATGACTGCGAAGCCACGACTGCGAAACCACCTGGAACCGATGCCACTTCTGCGTCGCATTGGCCGCCCACGAGTTCAACCTCCTGAAACTCACCCACAGGCCGCCCATCGCTGCCGAGCCAGCGCACCCCGCAATCAGCGGCCAGGAGCCCCACTCCGAGGTCCCGGTTCCAGGCAATCGTGGGAAAGTTCAATCCACCCACATCCTCTTGTCGAAACAGTTCGTTTCCTGTCAGGGAATACCCAACGATCGTGGCTCCCCCGAAGTCGTCATAGTCCATGTAGGTCGCCAGGATCCGGCCACTCCCATAGGTCACATCAGGATCCTGAGCGCTTTCAGCACCAATCTCTACCGGCCCGAAGGCCACATGACAGGCCTCGTAGGTGGGATGACAGTCGGGAACCTGGCTGTCGATCTCGGCATCGAGGCCCGCATCGAGGCCTGCATCGAGGCCTGCATCGAATCCCACATCCCGAATCAAGCCGTCACCGAGTTCGCAGCAGGCATCCTGCCGCGGCAGGTCGCGCAGGGTGGGACAAGGCCTCGTACATCCCGCGACCAGGCCCCAGGCACCAACCCAGAAACCGAACAAAAGCATTGGGATCGATCTCCGACGCCAATTCTCACTTCCGGCCACTGCCGACTCTCTCAGGGCAAACCTGGCCGGCAGCCCGGTCCTGTCACGCACAACGGACGAAATTCTTTCCGGATGGATCCCCGGCATCATCGCACCTCGTTTTTCGACCCATGACATCCCCAAATTGGAGCAATGCACCGAAATACACCAAACTGATGATATCATCGAGGCTTGGGAACGAAAAGAGACTTTCCGGAGAGGGAATGGCCACCAGGACCACGACAAAATTCTATGGAGAGGAAATGGCCACTACGACCACGACAAAATTCTATGGATAGGGAATGGCCACTACGACCACGATCCCGAGGATCACCATCACCCAGGACACCAGCCCGCCCCAGAGGCTGCCAATGTAGCGACGTTTGAAGAAAAGCAATGGGAAGAGCAACCGAAACTCGCCCAGAAGAATCATGAGCGGCCCCACGATGCTCAAGACCACGGCTCTCGTCATGCTCCCTCCCCGGTCGACCCCAATGGGCGCCAAGAGGAGCGGAAGCAGGATGAGGACCAGGGCCGACACCATAAAGCCCAGGATGCGAAGCCCCATGTGCTTGGTCTCGGCCTGGATCTTTCCCACCTCGCGGATGGCCTTGTTGCACTTGTAACAGACCACGGTGAACCGATGGAGCGTGGTGCCGCAATGGGGGCAAGGGATATACTGGTCGGCATAAGGGCCCAGCGCCTGGTCACCGAGATAACAGTCCTGGCAAAAAATCTGGTCTTTGAAACTAAAAACCTGACGGTCCTGGAGTCTCGTGCCGCAGCCGGCGCACACCTTGATTTTGGGCTGAAATTCAATCGCCTGTTCCATGAGCCTGTCCACCTGTCACCACAATCGGCCTCGTCGTCTCCAACTGCAAAGCCGGTCATGGCCTTGCGAGCATCGTCTCCCAGATCGCAGCCTTTACCTTGCCCACTTTTTCCATGCGGTCAAGACCGGAAAACGCCCGAAGGCCCACTCACGACGAATCGCGACAGGAAACCTCAATCTGCGAGATGGAAGCGGTAGGGAATGATGAGCCGGCAACGCACCGGACGAGAGCCCATCCTGGCGGGACTGAAGCGCGACGCCTTGACCGCGCGCACCACTGCCTGGTCCAATCCGTAGCCAAGAGACTTGATCACACGGACCTTCATGACGCGCCCGTTTCGGTCCAGCACCACCTCCACCTTGACCACACCTTCGATCTCTTCGTCCTGGGCTGCGTCGCTGTAGCGCGGTGCCACGCGCTTGATGAATCGAGGCTTCGTGGTCACCCGGTTCAGGTCATAGGTCCGGGGCATGGGCCGCGGACGCGGCCTGGGTGGAGGTGGAGGCGGCGGCGCGACCCTGGGCTCTTCAGGCAGGTCCTGCACCTTTGTGGGCGGGGTGTACTTCTTTTCTTGCTCTTTCATGAGCGTATTGCCCACCCGAACCGCGACCCCCGCACCATCCGCCTTGGCCAGGCTGTGCCTGGTGACGCCGAAGACCTCCCTTGGAGGGGGAGCGTTCGTCCTGGGCCGGTGGTGTACCACATGATGGGTGTGCACCAAAGGGCGCGGTCTGGCCATGGGCCTGGGCTGTACGGGACGAGGAGCCTCGGGTCTGGGCCGAGGCACTGGTTTGTCGGCCTTATTCGGTTTCTCTGCAGGCCTCGACACCACTGGAACGAAAATGGGACGAGGAGTCCTTCGTCCAGGGCCCCGCCCCAGGGCCCCTGCCACGAGGCCATGAAGCCCCAGGGAAAACAGACCTCCCAGGGCAAGCAGACCCCATCCTGCTCCCGCCCGACGAAATGGGAGGGGGGCAGCGGGCCTGGGACGCACCCGATACGGCACGAGCCTGCGTGACAACCAGGTTCGATTCACGGCTGGGCCTCCGGCTGGACATTGACCGCGAACTTCACGATCCCGCATCGCCGCACCAGGTCGATGAGACGGACGACCTGGCGATGCCGGACCTCGCCATCGGCGGCGATTACGGCCTGGACCGTGGGATCGGCCCTATGCGCCGCCCGGAGCCTGGCGCCGGCTGCCTCCAACGTGGTGGGCTTGCCGTTGACATACAATTTTCCCTTGGCGTCCAAGACCAAGGAAAAATTCTTGATCTGTGCCTCTTGGGCGGTGGCGGCCCTGGGCAGTTCGATGGGCACCACAGGATCCTTCATGAACGTGGCGGTGACCATGAAAATGATGAGGAGCACCAACGTGATGTCCACCAAGGGCGTCACGTTGATTCCCGCCATGATCTCGTCGTCGTCGCGCATACCGGCAGCCATGATACGTCCTCCTCGATCCGCTATGCCTCGGCCCTGGATCCGACATGAGACTCGGCTGAGCTTGTCACCAGCCCGAGGGCCGGTTCCGCGTCATCCCCGGCCGACGGTTCCTGGGACGACAGGGCGGGCTGCCCCTCTGCAGCAGTCAAACCATGGGCGGAAATGAACTCATCGAGATGGTACGAAGCCACGAGACGCACGAGGATATCGGAGTCCGACAGGATGCGCTTTACTTTCCCTTTGAATGCGTTGTAGGCCACCACCGCGGGAATCGCCACCAGGAGCCCCACGGCCGTGGCCACCAAAGCCTCGGAAATCCCCGCCATGACCACCTGGGGGCCGGCGGCCTTGGTCTGCGCCAGATCGTGGAACGCCTTGACGATGCCCAGGACGGTTCCAAAAAGCCCAACGAAGGGGGCATTCGCTCCCACGGTGCCCAGAAAATTCAGGCCCCGGTCCAAGGACCGTTTCTCTTCGAGCATCCGCGCTTCTACCACCTCGTGAGCTGCCTCGGGCGTCCTGGTCATCTCGTTGAGTGCCGCGGCGGTGATCCTGGCGGGCACAGCCTCCTGCTTGGCCAGTTTTTCGGCCAGAGTCCTGCGATCCTTTTCATCGCCTCGAAGCGCCGACATAATCTTTCTGCGCAGCGAATCCAGGTCCCCGGATGCCTGGTGATAGTGCCAGGCCCTTTCGAAAAACAAAAAGACGCACACAAGGCTCGTGGCGATGAGCAGGTAGAGCACCCACTCCACCCCGACTTGCACCATGGACATGAAGGATTCGACCATCTCACATTTCTCCTCTCACTCCGAGGTATCCCTGCTCATCAGCCACTTACGGCCATGGCGGGTCCTCACTGGATTGCGAAGTCCCATGGTCATCTGACCGGACCAGCGCTTAAGCAAATGGAATGCCAATGAGGTCATCGTGTCTCGTTCGCCTGGACAGCGGAATTGCGCCATGGCATCACAGGGTCGCGGAGCTATCGGTTACCTTTTTCGTAAACTAAATTTCTCTGGGTGCTCTTTCTCTGCCCGCGGCTCTTCTATAGTTTTATCTTGAGCCCCCCGTAGACGAACCGCCCCCTCAAAGGCCCCCAGATGTAGATGACATTGAGTGGGCCCGCCTGGGCTCCCGGCCCCGCCGCCGGATAAAAGAGGGGCGATTGGTGGTCTACCTGCTTGTAGTCGAGCAGGTTGTCCCCCCCCACGTACACGACGAAACGACGCGCAAAGCGCTGTTCGATCCGAATGTTGACCAGCCCCCACCAGGGAGACTTCTCCGGCATGGGATGGTCCAGGTCTGCATTCGAGCTGTCGAGATACTCCGTGCCCCTGGTGCCGGACTTGGCCGCGTAGCCGAATCCGTAGACCTTCCGCAGCTGCATGGGGCTGTAGACTTCACCAGTCACCACTGCCTTGGTGCCCGAAGGCCTGTAGTCCAGGGTGGCCGTCCAGGTGAATTGATGCACCGGAGGGGCCGAGACCATGGCCCCCCCTTTGTCCTGGTAGTAATAGAATCCATACCC
This sequence comes from uncultured Myxococcales bacterium, assembly GCA_964539505.1. Classification (GTDB taxonomy): domain Bacteria; phylum Myxococcota_A; class Polyangia; order HGW-17; family SLPX01; genus CAZIJS01. The sequence continues at coordinate 8,847 of CAZIJS010000114.1, read as the reverse complement.
TGCATCCAGGTCCAGGTATCGCCAAGGACGGGACTGGAGTTGCAGCTCCGTGGCCCACACGTTGAGGGGATCGCGCACGTTGGAGACTTCCATGTCCCCCTGCTCGGTGATGGCCACAGTGATGGGATCTCTGACCTGCGTAAACGAATGCTCCAACGTGGCCTTGATCCAGCGACTCCAGCCGGCCGTCACCGACAGGTTGGCGTTTACGGCTCTCTCCGGCTTGTCCGCGTTCATCAAGATGCGATAGCCTTGGGGTTTGACGCCATGTTCGTATTCGAAAAACGTGGTGGGCGCCCGAAAGCCGGTCCCCACTCCCGCCCGAATGGTCACAGAGCGGTGGGGCACGAACTTGAAGCTGGCCTTCGGCGTCACCACGCTGCCGAACTTGTTGTGCCAATCATAACGCAACCCATGGACGAATTCGCCCCACCGGGCGAATTTCCAGTCTCCCTGGAGGAACACTCCAGGCATGTGGTAGACATACTCCCCAACGGCCACATTCTCGTCGAGGGACTCGACCCGGTAGCTCGTGCCGCCCAGCAAGGTGTAGGTCTGGTGAGCCTTCCAACCAATCAGTTCGGAAAAATAGCCCATGTATTGCTTGCCCCGGTACACCGTGCCCTCGTAGTCCGAATCCTGGAGGTGATAGACCATGCTGGCCACCGACTGGGACCACATGCGATGCGGCAACTTGAGTTCGAAACTGAGCGCAGTCTCGATGCGTTTGGTCAAGATGGACTCGGTGAACCCCCTTCTCCCAGTCTCGTCCACCGGCACGGCATGGGCGTGCCAGTCGTCGAGCACCGACAGGAACCCCCCCAATCCTCCCCCCTGGCGCTGCTCCTGGAGCCCGGCCAACCGGAGTTTCAGCTTTGCGCCGCAGGGAAACCTGTAGAGAGCCGACATGGCCGCCGCGGTTCTCGTGTAGCCGGCGAATTCGCTGACACCGTCTCCGTCCGCGTCGATCTTGTCCTCACCGGTGTGGCTCGCCACCAGGGACAGACCGAGTCGTCCACGCCGAACCGAGGCCTGTCCGGCAATGTTGTGGTACCCATACATTCCGCCCTCGACGCGCAGCTCCGCCTTGCCCCGTCGGGAAGGCTCCTCGGTGATCACGTTGATGACTCCTCCCATGGCATCCGTGCCGTAGAGCACCGAGGCCGCTCCCTTGACGATCTCGAGTCGCTTGATGTCCGCCGCATCCATGAACACGAACCCATAGGTGGTTCCCAGGCTGCTAAACATCGGGATTCCGTCGATGAGCAGCAACGTGTAGCGTCCGGGCATGCCCGACAGGCGCACGCTCGTGGTGCTGCACAGGCTGCATTGATTGTCCACCTTGATCCCCACTTCCCCCTTGAGCGCCTGGGCCAGATTCACCGCACCCTTGGCCTCGATGCGCCTCTTGGGAACCACCTCCGTCTTGACGGGGACATCCTTGACCCGTCGCTCCGTTCTCGTGCCGGTGACCACCACCTCGCCCGCCTGGAAGGCTTCGAGTTCCCCGGGGCCTTGGCTCGATTGGCCGGGCTTTCCTCCCTTGCGCGCCTCGCGTCTCTGAGTGGCTCTGGGCGCCCTCCTGGCGCCATCCGCCTTGGTTTCCGGCCCAGAGCGTCCCGCTGCATGCGCCCTCGATGTCTTGACTCCATCTCTCTTTCCCCCAGAGCCTTCCCGGTTCGCCCCCGCCTGGGATCCGGACTTGCCTCCTGCAGGCCGTCCCCCAGGCGCCTGGCGGTCCGCCGCCCCGCGTTTTCCCCCATCCGAAGCCTGCGTCCCAGATGAACTCTCCTGGCTCGTGGCATCCGCAGTGTCCTCACCAGTGACCCTGTTGGATTCTGTGCTGCCTGGTCCATCAGGCCTCGCCCCTTGAGACGTGGCATCTGCGCTGTCTCGAGTTGGTGCAACCCGATCCCCACCTTTCGAGCCATCCTGTTGCGAATCCGCCGTTCCACCGGCCCGGCCATTGGATTGTGGGCCACTGGAACCAGCGGCAGAACCAGCAGAAGAACCCGCAGCGCCGGCATCCCTTGAACCGGAACCATTGCCGGCTCGAGCCGGCATTCCCCAGAGGACCATGATTGACACCACCAGGGAGACAAGGGTCTCCACCGTCCATCGCAGCACAGAGCATCGCAACATCGAGGGTTCCTCCTCTGTCGAAACAGGTTGTCCAACATCCGGCTCGTCGAGCCGAGTCCTCGTTTCGGTCCAAGAGACCTCTCCGCCCCGAAACATGTGAGGGGCGGTCCGGGATCGCGCGCCCACTAAGCAAAGCGCGTGCCAGGAAAAGGATCCGGGTTGTCGTTTCCATTGCAGCCCCTCAAACCCGCATGGTTCATGGATTCGAACACGGTCCCCGCGGGGATCCCCCCCGCCTGTCATCTGTTCCGCCGAACCTCGCCCTCGTGGATGTTACGGAGAGCGCACCTCCTGTTACGAAAAACGTAACTCCGTGAAAAAATGGGATTTTATCCCAATCTTTGGATCCAAATTTCCACATGGATGGGTTACATTGGCCCTGGATGAAACGCGGTGAAACAAAGGCCTGGTCCATGAAACTCCGCTTCAACCTGGCACTCAAATTCCTGCTCCCCCTCAACCTGGTGGTGCTCTCGTTCTGGTCCGCCTTCGCCTACTGGAACCTGAAGAGCATCGAAAAAAACCATATCCAGGCCGAGGTGCAGACCATCAAACACTTGGGCCTGGGCCTGCGGGCCGCCGTGGAACAGACAGCCAGGGGCAAGACCACGATGAAGAGTATCCAGCAGGCCCTGGACCACCTGAGCGCCGAGGAAGAAAACCTCGACATCATGATCATCGACCGGCAATACCGGGTGCTCGCAGCCACCTACAAGAGCAGGATCGGAAAGCGCTGGTTCGAACCGGACATCCAGGCTGTGCTGGAGGGCAAGACCAAGGTCATCTGGAAAACCGCCAGTCACAGGCACGAGGGGCACCGAGCCTTCGACACCACCATCGGCGTGTTCGACGTCTCGGGACGGCCCATCTACGCCATCCACATCGCCCGCCGCCTGGACCTGGTGGAGCGCGCCATGAACCAACAGGTTCGCCGTGACATTCTGTTCACGGTGATCATTTTCGTGGTGATTGGATTGGCGGTCAATGCCCTCACCTATCTCCTGGTGATCCGCCGCCTGGACCGGATCCTCCACAAAGTGTCACGGACCGAATGGATCGATGACGCGGATCGCTCCGTGAAGGGAGACGAGGTCACTGAACTCGACCAGGTCTTGTCGCGCATGATGCAACGGGTGGAGAAGACCACCGAAAACCTCCGCAACACCATCGAAGAAAAGGACGGATTGATCGCAGAGGTCGAACGACTCAAGGCGTCCCTTGCCCAAGAAGTGGAACGGGTCCGCAGGGAACTCACCTCCGCCCAGTCGCACATCGTCCGCTTGGAGCGTCAAAGCGCCCAGGCGGAGCTCACGAGCATCCTGGCCCACGAGGTACGCAACCCCCTGCACATCATCCGTGGCACCGCCGAAGTCCTGGCCCGCCGCGTGGAAACGGCCGCCCCCCTGGCCAAAGACATCATGGACGAGGTGGACCGGGTGGAACACCTCATCAAAGAATTGTTGGATCTGAGCCGTCCCATCCAGCCCAAGATCCAAACCATCGCCCTGCCCGATTTCCTCGACGAAGTCTGTCGGACCGCCAGGCTGGGTAGCCGCAGCACAGATACTGAATCCAGCACCGAGATCGTCGTGGAGATTCAAGGTGCAAAGGCTATCCAGGCCGACCCTCTCCTGCTCAGGCAGGCACTCGTCAACCTCCTGGACAACGCACTGGGTGTCTCGCCAGACGAGGCGACCCTGCTGGTCCAGGTGGAGGTCTCTGCAGGACTTGTCTGCTTCACTGTCCGCGACCAGGGCCCCGGCCTGGCCCCGGAGGCAGCCCAAAGAGCCTTCGAGCCGTTTTTCACCATGAAATCCGAGGGGATCGGCCTGGGGCTCGCCATCGTCAAGAGAGTCGCCGACCTCCATGGCGGGGAGGCGACACTTCGTGAATGGGAGTCGGGAACCGAGGCCCTGCTCTGCATCCCACAGCCACCAAAAGGTTCGTCGGGCTCCTGGCCGGTGCCATCTCAGGGCAGGCCCCGACAACACCATGACAGCGATGGGGCGCAAAAGCCCGGCACAGAAGAGGAACCGTCATGAGTCGAATCCTGGTCGTAGAAGACGAACCCAAGAGCATCCGGTTGCTCTCCATGGTCTTGGAAGACAAGGGTCATTCAGTGTCCCAGGCCACCACCGTCCACAGGGCCAAGACTCTACTCGCAACGGAACTGTTCGACCTGATGATCACCGATGTCCGACTGCCGGACGGCAGTGGTATCGATTTAATCGAATCAGCGCACGAAGATCAGCCGGACCTGCCGGTGATCGTGGTGACCGCCTACGGGAACGTCACCGATGCAGTGCGTGCCATGCGCCTGGGCGCCATGGAATACATGCAAAAACCCTTCGAACTCGAGGCCATGACCGTCCTGGTGGACAAGGCGCTCGCTCAGGTCAAAATCCGGGCGGAACGAGACTATCTCCTGGACCGGCTCATGGAGGGCGAAACCGGAGGAGTCCTCATCGTGGGGCACTCACAGGCCATGGCTGCGGTCCGACAACTCACGAGCAAGGTGGCGCAGACCAGGTCCAATGTCCTCGTGTCCGGAGAAAGCGGCACCGGAAAAGAACTGGTGGCCCTGGCCATCCATCAGGCATCCTCACGCAGACTGCAGCCCTTGATTCGAGTCAATTGCCCCGCCATCCCCACGCAACTGTTCGAATCGGAACTCTTCGGCCACATCAAGGGCGCTTTTACCGGGGCCTTCGAATCCCGGAAGGGCAAGTTCGAACTGGCAGGCGAAGGAACCCTCTTCCTGGACGAAGTCAGCGAGATCCCCCTCGACCTCCAGGCGAAACTGCTCCAGGTCATCGAGGCCCGCTGTTTTACACCCGTGGGAGGAACCACCGAGGTCCCGATGCAGGCGCGGATCGTGGCCGCCACGAACCGCAATCTCAAAAAACTCGTCCAGGAAGGAAAATTTCGAGACGACCTCTACTACCGACTCAACGTGTTTCCCATCCACATCCCACCTCTCAGGGAACGCAGGGAAGACATCGATGACCTGGTGGAACACCTTCTGGATCATCTCCAACGAGAATTCGGGATGAAGAATCCCGGCGTGACCGCTGAGGCCATGGATGCGCTGCGCCGGTACCGATGGCCGGGCAATGTCCGGGAGCTGCGCAATGTCATCGAGCGGGCTCTGGTCCTGGCCGGACGAGAACCCATCACCCCCTTGCATCTTCCCGAAGAACTCTGCGGCCTGGGCCAAGAAAATGAAGACACGTTCCAGGGCCGGGTGGAAGCCTACAAAAAAGAGCTTCTCTTGGAAACCCTGCGTTCCACCGGCTGGAAGAAAAAACAAGCAGCGACCCGGCTTGGACTGAGCCAAAGAGCCTTGAGCCACTATGTCAAACGGTATGACCTGGACAAAAACCGCCCCAATGATTGATAAACGACCAAACCAGGATTTGTGGAGTCGCCATGTCCCAGCAGCACCGAGCCGGAAAGACGAGCCGGAAGAACATCCCGCGCCATGCGCTCGCATGGTGGCTCCTGGTCTTGGCAACCAGCGTTCTCGGTGCAGGCACGGTGCTCCTGGCCCAGAGAACCTCGGTCCGAAAGCATTGCCTCCAGACGAGCCGGGCCACTGCTCTCCTGCTGGAGGAACGACGCCGCGACCTGTCTGCCGAGGCAGCGCGCCTGGCCCGCAAATTCGGGCAATGGGAAATCCGTCCCGCAGCGGCGATGCAGGCCGAACTCCGCGCCAGCCTGCGCCAGAGAATTGAAATCGACGACATCGCGATATTTGATCCCAACGGAATGGAAATCCAACGTTTCTCCACAACGCGACCTCCTGGCACCAGGACGGCACAAGGCGTCATGGACCAGGAGGACTGGCGACGCCACAAACTCATCGAAGACAAGACACCCATGGAGAGCTATCGGGTGGCGGCGGGGCGGGTCCATCGACTCGAAGCCTCTGCGCCCATCCTGGGTGACGGCCTGGAAGGATATGTGGTGGCCGGAGTCTCCATGGAGCGGATGCTCTCGGGCGTCCCAGACGAACCAGGACTGACCATCCGTGACGGAGACTGTATCCTGAGGCCTTCAGGGGGAACATGTGCGGCCCAGAAACCTGCAGGACGATGGACTGTCTCCCTGAGATGCCACGCCCTGCCGGCCTGGCCCTTTCTTGGCGCAGGACTCCTCCTCGTCCTGGCATCCCTCGGACTGTTCTGGTCCAGGCCGCCCCGGGAAGCGGCGACCGAAAATCCCTCCAATGAGCCACTCAGAAAATGATCAATCCGAAAAGAGCCTAGAAAGGAGCTTCGTAATTGACTATAGTACCAAAGGTAACAGCAAGAAATGCGCGTGTTCGTTCGTATTGCAAAAGCGGCTAGAGTTCTCTGACGCAGCGTGAGGGCCCGATGAGAGGCAAGACCGTCGTCACCGTCATCCACCAACTCCCGAGCAAGATCACTCAGCGCAAAGAGGCTTGCCTGGTGGTCATCTACGGCAAAGATCTTGGAAAGAAGTTCAACCTGGAAGGACCGTCCTATATCATCGGACGGTCCTCGAAGTGTGACATCCAAATCGACCAGGAATCAGTGAGCCGAAACCACGCAAAGGTCATCAACGGAGGCAAGTCCGTCATCTTGAGAGACCTGGGCTCCACCAACGGCACCTATGTGAACGACGAACTCATCGACGAGAGGGTCCTGCGAGACGGAGATTTTATCAAGATCGGCCGCACCATCTTCAAGTTTCTGAGCGGCGACAACATCGAGCACGCTTACCACGAGGAAATTTATCGACTCACCACAATCGACGGATTGACCCAGGTTTACAACAAGCGCTATCTCATGGAAACCTTGGAACGTGAGATCAGCCGCTCCCACAGGTACGGCAGGCCCTTGTCGATCATCATGTTCGATATCGACCACTTCAAGCTCATCAACGACGAATACGGACACCTTGCCGGCGACTACGTCCTCAAAGAGATGGCCTCGACCATCCATGCCAGAATCAGGCGTGAAGACATCATGGGCCGGTATGGCGGCGAAGAGTTCGTCATCGTCCTGCCGGAAATCGACCACTACAATGCAGTGGTCTTTGCAGAGAAAATTCGGCGTCTGGTGGAACGACACGACTTTACCTTCGAAGGCGTCCGGATCAAAGTGACCATCAGCATCGGAGTCGCCACTGCCTGGAAAGGACTGGAAAGTTCAGACGACTTCATCAAGCATGCCGACGAACATCTCTACGAAGCCAAAGATTCGGGCCGCAACAAGGTGGTTGGCGATCCTCCGTAAACGTCTCGAACAGACCACGATACCAAGCCCAGCCTGCTTTCTGCCACAACGTTTCACGATGTCAGAAGCATCACGAGGACCGAAAGAGACCGGCTCGTTCCCCGCGCGCCTGTTCCAGGAGTTGCTGCACCAGGCTTCTGATCCGGTCGGTGAGTTCGTTGACCAGGAGCCGGTCCTCGGCTGCCTCGGGACCATGGGTCTCGTGAAGACGAATGGGGCTGCCAAAACGGATGACCCATTTCGAGGGAAGGGGGAGTAGGCCCAAAGGGCCCAGCCAGGGAAACAAGGGGGTCACCGGCAAGAAAGGAAGGCCCACGGTCCTGGCGGGCCCCACCACCTTGGTGAGCATGGGATAAATCTCCTCAGACCCCACCACCGCCACCGGCAGGATGGGTGTGCGGGTCCTGAGCGCCAGCTTGACGAAGCCGCCTCGTCCAAATCGCCCCAGCCGGTATCGCTTGGAATAGAGCTTGCCCATCCCCTGGATTCCCTCGGGAAAGACCAGCGCGATCTGACCGGCCTCCAACACTCTCCTGGCATTATCCTGGCAGGCCCGAACCGCTCCAAGGCGGTTGATGGTGGGCCCGACATAAGGAAAATGGAACGCAAAATCCTCCAGAAGCGGCCGAACCAGCCGGTGGGATGCATGGTCCCTCCGGATGGCATAGGCCACCATGGCGGCATCGAAGGGCAAGGTACCTGCATGGTTCGCCACCAGCAAGGCACGCCCATGCACGGGAACATTCGACAGTCCCAGGCTCTCCACCCTCCAGTAGCGACTGTAGAGGAACTCCAGGACCGGATCGAAGAGCCCTGAGAACCTGCGATCGAAACCGAAATCGTCCAGGTCCAGCGACCGCGTCGCCAGGACCAGTTCCGCCTGAAATCGCCAGATGCGCCAGGGGACCAGACCCGCCCCACCACGCAGCCCCAGGGACAGAGCAGCAGGCCATCCTGCACGACGACGCTCTCTTCCCACATCCAGCCAAAGCCTCCTGAGCGCGGAGAGGGTGCCTGTTTCGGCGTCGCCGGCAGTCGTCCCCCGAACCGGTGGCCCGTATTCGACGACATCATCCGTTCTCGGAGACCGGTTTCCTACGGAACCAGGATTTGTCGACGACCAAGATGGTTTCACGGCATCACCTCCCGGAAAGATCCGCCGGTCCTCCGGCGGTGATTCCTCTGCCTGCCCCTTCTTGCGACGTGACGAATCGTTCCAACAAGGCAAGCAGGTCGTGCCTGGCGGTCCAGCCGAGTTTGTCGGCTGCCTTGCTCGTATCCGCAACCACCGGGTATCGCAGGTAGTCGATGAACTCCGGCGGGAAACGGGTAAACTGCATGGTCCAGAGCGCTTTGGACAGCAAGGGTGCAACCGGTCCGGCGATGGGCAGCCAGGCACGTCCCAGCAGCGCAAGGATGGTCCTGAGGGGCAAGACGCCGGGAG
>CAZIJS010000113.1:6050-13540 GCA_964539505.1 uncultured Myxococcales bacterium | reverse complement strand
TCCGGTAGGTGCCAACCAATCCAGTGCATCGGGCACCGCCCCAAGCCGCCTCACCAGCCCTGCGTCCGACACGCGGATTCGTCCGCCCTTGGTCACCAGGACGTTGTTTGGATGCAACGCCCCATGGATCTCGCCCTTCTCACGAAGAAAATCCAAGGCATGGCAAACATGAGCCACGATGTTGAAGGCCCCCTTGACCGTAAAAACGTTTCCCGCCTGCTTCTTGCGATCCAGCAAGACGCGCAGTCCTTGGCCGTCCAACAGTTCCTGCACCAAATAGACCCTGTCCCCATCCCGTCCAAAGCCAATGGGCTTGACCAGATTCTTGTGCTCCAGGGGAGCCAGGGCTTCCACCGCGGCCCGAAGCGCCTCCACCGCCTGATCGTCGGCTGCTATCTCGGGTTTCAGGATACGAAGGGCCACAGGCTGATCGGACTGTCCGTCATAGGCACGATACAGGGCACCCAGACCACCAACCCCGAGCACCCGCTCGATCCGAAGCCCTCCGGCGAGGATGGTCCCTGGATCGAGCAGGTCACCTAAATCCTTGACTGGTTCGGTCATGGTCTCTCTCGCAAACGCACGAGGACGCATCGATGTTCTGGGAAAGACGGCTCCTCGAAAGAACTCACGATGGGCAGCAAGGAAACCTACCGTCTGCGCTTGGCGTGCAGTTCCTTGGCCACCTCGAAGTCTACCGGGTGCAGGAATGGATCCTCTTGTGGTTTCAGTTCGATTTTGCTATCGCTAAGCCCCAGGCACAAACAGCCCTTGGGGTAGGTCTTCTGCACCCTGTCTTTGCAAATTTCAGGCGGCGTCTCCACGTAGAAATTGAGTTCGTGGACAGTCCCCGGCTCTTCGAGATACAGGTAATAAACAGAGTCCGTCCGCTCGTACGGTCTCACTTTGCATTGGTCTTTTTTGACCTTCTTGCCGTCTTCCTTCACCTCGACCTTCTGGCAGTCGTATTCCCGATAGAATTGGGCCACCACCCGGCCCTGGAACCGCCTGGTCAATTCGAACTTCACCCAGGCCTTGCACACGTCCGAATAGTGACCAGGCCCGACCATTTTCTGGTGGAGTTTGTCATCCGGAGGAATCATCGATCCAGAAATCTTGTAGTCGAGAATCTTGAACGGATTGCCCCCACCCGACTTGACGAGCCCCTTGATGGGAGGCGGACCGCACAGTGGCTTCCACACCCAAGGTTGCTGGGTCTGGGCGATGCCTTTCTCCGCGATGGCCTCACAGTCCGTCCGCATCGGGGTCTCACTCAACTTCTTGTACCACTTGACAGCCCGATCCTTGTCGGCATCAGGATTGCTCGTCTCGCTCAACTTGCGAAGACAATTGAGCGACCACTTGCATGCCGGGGAATTCCCGGTGATGTCCAGACACAAGTGGTTGACGCACTTGAGAGGCTTTTTACAATCTGAGTGCGACTTGCACTTTTTGCCCTCGCCCACCTTCTTCTTACAAGAAGACAGCATGGCCAGGGACGCCACGAAACCGAATCCGACCGTTGCGAGAAAAATGGCTCTTTTCATGGTTCGACTCCTCCCGTAGAACCTTATTTGCGCTCGGGTTATACACCATTTTTCCCTCTGCTGGCCAGCCAAAATAGATGTCGACGGCCAGAGACGGAAAACAGCAGTCACAAAGTTTTCTGGAAACCCGATTCCTGAATGGCACAGGTCTGACCACACCACGTCGCTACAATCGAAAATCCAGCCCCAAAGAAGCGGTCACCCCATAGCCCCCGGTCTTCTCTGTTTCCGTATAATTCGTATTCGGCTTCGTGACGCGTCGCTCGGAAACAATGTATGCCATCCCCAAGGAACTCGATATGATGATGGTGCCCGGTCCCCCTGTCCCATGAACGTAGATGCGCACCCCTGCATCCCCGTACCCGTATCTCTGGCTTCCCCCGCCACCGGAGAAAAACATGCTCACCCGGGAAACCAGAGGAATGTTGATCTGACCCGACAGCGATCCCACCATGAAGCGTTGCTCCCCGTCACTGTTGTCATCGCTCCAGACGAGTTGGTTCATGAACGTGAGATTCAATCCATCGATGGCCCCCAGACGAATCGTCTGGCCGATGACCCCGCCGCTGCGCCCATACGCCACCCCCTGGTAGCCCACGCCGAAACCGAGTTCGAAGAACCGAGAACTATACGCCGCGGTAAAAAGAACGTTGCCTGCCACGCCTGAATGCGGCTTTCCCAGCACGGCAATCAACGGCGCCAGTTCCACGGAAATCTTGAGCGGAAACTTGAACTCGTAGGCAACCGAGGAAAACGACATCAATGAAAACGCCCTGGTGTTGACACCAATCACCGGCCAGAGCCCGAATCGAATCCGCCAGAGCCCTCCAAGCCGACGTGGAAAGTACTTGTTGGCAGTCAGGCGCCGAACCGTGGTCTCGAAACGGTCCCCCACCAAGGCGCTGTCGCCTCTGCCCAGAACCGCCCTGGACCACTGACGCTCGGCATGTTCGATCCGCACCACCGCCATGGTGCGCCGAGACTGGACCGTCACCTTGGCCTTGGTCAGCGGGTTCACCTCCTGGACCTTCTTACTTCGTATGATGGCCACGCGGTCACCCACAGACAGCCCTGCGTCGGTCCCCCTATCGAAATACACCTTCCCCCGGGCCACCTTGACCACCTTGCCAGAGACCACCACCCTGGGCTTTGCCCTCCTGGCCGCCCGCCTTTTTCGGCCAACTACCGCACCCGACGACCGTCCGGCACGAACCCGGCGAACCCTGGGTCGTCGCTCACCTCTCCCATTGCTCCATTTCAGAGGAGGAGCTCCACCGGCAAGTTCGCCGCCCTGCAATGCTCGTGGGTGAGCCGGATCTGTCAGACGAAAGACGCCCAATGCGTACTTGGCAAGCGATACGAGCAGCAGGTCACCGGAAATCCGAATCCCCACCACGTCCCTGCCCTTGTCTTTCACCAACGACACCTTTGGAGACGCGGGATCCGTTGCGTCGACCACATACAGGCCCGCCGTCCGACAGGCCGCGTAGACATATCCATTTTTCTCGACCACTTGCACTGGCGCCACGGGCAGTTCGATACTCCCAAGCAACTTCCCCGAAGCGCCCACCGACTCGAATCGAAGTGTCTTGCCATGGATCACCAAGGAGAAATCCTGGTGACCCGATGCAGTTTGCTCCGTCCCCGGACTGGATGCAGGCGACAGAGCAGCCCCGGCCGGGACGGTATCAGGCCCCACAGGACCTGTTTTCGCCCCTGCGCGGGCCCTTGCAGCCCGAGGACCAGCCAAAGCATGGTGCGAAAACATCGAAACACACCCAACGAGAGCAGACAGCACCCCAACTGCGAGCCTCGACCTGTGCATGGGTCACCTCCTCGTCTTTTTCGCACAAAGAGACCATAGTCAAAAAAGAAGTTGTCCACAAGCCGCGCAAAACATACCCTTCCAGACGAACACCAAAGACCTACGACATGGGTGCCTGCGAACGATAATCTTTGAATGTCCAGGAAACCGACAAAGACCACTGGATCGGAGAAAAGGCCACCGCCATTCGTCATGTCCGCCGCATCCCTTCTCATCTCTTGGATAAGGAAAATCTGGAAACGCATCTGGAATGCCACGGCGGACCTGCTCGTGGACTGCAGCAAAGAGGCAGGGTTCGCCCTGCTCCTGGTCACGCTGGTGCTGGCCACCAGAACCCAGCTTTCCTCGCCGCAAGGGACGAAGCTGCTGGCCAATCTCTGGCACAGCCTGGCAGCCTGGCAGCCTCTTCTGGGCGTCCCGGTGGTTCGGACTCAAATCCTGGCAATCACGATTCAGGTTCTCTTGCCCGGCCTGGCCATTGTCCTCATCCACAGAAAACCTCTCTCCGAATACGGCCTCGGCTTGGGCGACTGGCGTTTCTGGGTCCCCATCGCGGCACTCGTGTTCCTGATCCAGATCGTGGTGGTGGTGGGCTTTCTCTCCAGGGATCCCGCCTATCTGGCTCGTTATCCCAGCCTGGATGCGGCCAGGCGGGGCGGTTCGGTCTTCTGGCTCTGGGAAGCGAGCCGACTGGTCTACATGGCCTCCTGGGAATTCCTCTTTCGCGGCTACCTGCTCTTCGCCCTTTGGCGGCGCATGGGCACCCTGGCCATCGGCGTCCAGATGGTGCCCTTCGTGCTCATGCATGTGGTCTCCCACAAGCCGCCCTCGGAAGTCTACTTCACCATTGCCTCAGGATTGCTCTCAGGCCTGTTCGCCATCGAGGCCCGATCGGTCTGGCCCATCGTTTTCCTGCATGCCGCAGGAGCCGTACTCCTGGACGTTTGCATCGTGTTCTGCCATTAAATGCCTTTGGCGAAGACATCGACAAGGATCTCGCGCGGGAAATGAGGATATCGAGGAGGCTGCGTCACCATGAAATCGTATCGCAAAGAACTCTGGTTCGACATTGCCACGAGAAGAGCGTTTGTAAACATCACCGACCAGGTCCAACAGGCCCTGACGGAAAGTACCATCCAGGAGGGACTCTGCCTGGTCAACGCCATGCACATCACGGCGAGTGTCTTCATCAACGACGACGAAAGCGGCTTGCACGCCGACTACGAGGACTGGCTCGAACAACTCGCTCCCCATGAACCCGTGAGCAAGTACCGCCACAACAGGACAGGCGAAGACAACGCAGACACCCACCTCAAACGACAGGTCATGGGGCGCGAAGTGGTGGTGGCGGTGACCAAGGGACGATTGGATTTCGGTCCATGGGAACAAATCTTCTACGGAGAATTCGACGGGCGGCGAAGAAAACGCGTGCTGGTCAAGATCATCGGAGAGTAGACCGCCCCGGACATGAACGGTGGATGGTCCGACCGACCGGAAGAGTAACGGGCCTTGGGTAGAAAACCGTTCGGTCCTCTCGTTTGGAGAAAAACGGAACATTCCATGTCGAGGCATCTCAAGACCATCCGCAAGGTCGTCTCCGGCCTGTTCCTGCTGGCGTTCATCACCCTGTCGCTGGCCTCGGCCGGCCGCTGGCCACAGCCCATCGCCCCGGACCTGCTCATGGACCTCGACCCGCTGGTGGCTGTGACCACCGCTTTGGCCACGGGTCTGCTCTATGCTGGTCTCTGGCTGTCCCTCGTCGTCTTGATCACCACCATGCTCTTTGGGAGGCTCTTTTGTTCGTGGGTCTGTCCGCTGGGAACATTGCAAGACGCATCCGGAATCCTGCCCAAAACCAGGAAGCTATCGCAACTACGCCGACGAAACACATACCAGCGGGTCTACGGCCTCAAGTACGGTCTCCTGGTCGCGCTCGTGACCCTGGCAGCATTCGGTCCGCTGCAGGCCGGACTCCTCGACCCCCTGGCCCTGTTTCTCCGATCCATGGTGGGCTTCGTCATTCCCATGGCCCAAACCACGGGGCTCCCGCTTGGCCAGGCCTCCCGCATCGGAGCCGGTGCGCTTCTCTCCGGGGCCATGCTCCTGGCCATCCTGACGGCCACGCGATGGATTCCGCGCGCATGGTGTCGGACGGCCTGTCCCCTGGGTGCCCTGTTGGGCGTGGCGGGTCGCTGGGCCCCTTTCCAGATTCGGCGCGATCCGAACAAGTGCACGGATTGTGGCAGGTGCACTGCTGTCTGCAACGGGGCTGCCGATCCACAGGGAGAACTGCGGCCCAGCGAATGCCTGGTCTGCTTCAACTGTATCGCGGCTTGCCCGGAAGACGCCCTGGCCTATGGTCTGCCCAACCGGCACCAACTCCAGTCCAAACAATCCCCGGATGTCTCACGGCGAAGCCTGATCACTGCCATGGGTGCAGGACTCCTGGCCTATCCCTTGCTTCGTTCCGGCGCCGGTTCAGTGAACCTGCCCGATCCAGGACTCATCCGGCCGCCAGGGGCGCTGCCTGAACGCGAGTTTCTCTCCCGTTGCGTCAAGTGCGCTGTCTGCGTGGAAGTCTGTCCCACCGGTGGGCTCCAGCCGGCGGTGGGCGGCGGTGGACTGGAAGCCCTCTGGACTCCCCTGCTCGTCCCCCGCATCGGCTACTGCGAGGCCAACTGCACTGCCTGCGGCGAGGCCTGCCCTACCGGGGCCATCGAGTCCCTGACCATGGAACGGCGCACAGGAGCCGACGGCAAGCCTCCCGTCAAAATCGGCACTGCTTTCATCGACAGGGGCCGCTGCCTGCCCTGGGGCATGGACAAGCCCTGCCTGGTCTGCGAAGAGGTCTGTCCTGTCTCGCCCAAGGCCATCGTGACGGTCCAGGGCCGCACCAGGGACGGCAAGACCATCCTCATGCCACAAGTGGTCCCCGAGCGATGCATCGGCTGCGGCATGTGCGAAAACCACTGTCCCATCTCTGGCCGCGCCGCCATCCAGGTACAGAGCACTGGTGAGTCCCGCTCACGGAGAAACCGCTTCCTGTTGGGGGCGGCCCGGGAATCCAAGTCCTGAAAGAAAAACGCAGACACCAGGGAAGCGATAGAAAAGCCCTCCCCTGCCCCCCAAGGGTCTCCCTCTCCTGCTGTCTTTCGAACATCGATTTCCCATCACCAGGTTCCCGGTCCCAGGCCCCGCCGGATCCAGCAGGGCCTGGGACCGAGGTGCATCACCAGATGAGAGACAAGAACCTGGACCTCGTCGTCCGCCGCCCCTTGGCACCTGTCGCCCGATGCCTCCCTGCCTGGCGTTCGGCCCAGGCCTTGGCCGGGTCGAACATGGAGAGGAGTTCTTCTCGACCCAGGGCTTCTTCCGGCTCGTACCCATCGAAGAACGCCTCTTCGCTTTGCGAAAAGCCATCTTGTCGACGGTCCGAACCAGCCACGCATCCAGCCTTCTCCTGGGAAGCCTCCTGAGCCACATGCACTCCAACCATTGGATCGGGCGGCGGCTCAGCCACGGTCTCCACCGGGGCCACGTCGATCTCCCCGGATAGTTGTCTGGAGAGCCGGGATGGATCTTCGCCCACACCCCAAATCATGTCCACGGCAGCCAGGACCGCATCTTTCATGGTCTCGCCCCTGGCACGGATCACCTGGGGACCAAACTCGATCACGTCGCCGAAAAAAGCATCCAATGTCGGCAGGTCTTCAGGTTGAGCATGTTTGGAACCAACATCCGAGTTTCGCGCAATTACTGGCATGAGTACTGGCATGTTCTGATCCTCCCGGCACCACGATCGATGCGCTACGCTGGACAATTGCAATCATCTTGCCAAAATCGAACACCTCTCCCACCGCGCTCCAGACAGTTCCGCGCAGACAAACAAATACGGTCCACGCAGGTGGCAAACACGCGTCATGGCCTCTTTGCTGGCGGTCTTGCGCGTTCTCTCGTATTCTTTAGTGACAGCCTGCAGGAAAAACGGACTGCTCGATCATGGAAAGTTTTTCGAATCGGTCCTTAGACAGCATCAAAAAACTGATAGGGGACCAACAGTGGCCGGATCCGCCCATGCCACGAAATCCCCTGTCATCCCGATTCGTGGAGCCAACAGG
>CAZIJS010000113.1:0-5950 GCA_964539505.1 uncultured Myxococcales bacterium | reverse complement strand
CCCCCCATGTCGTCGCGACTCGTAGAGCCCACAGGATCATGGCTCCCCATATCGTCGGGAGTCGAGGAGACCGACAACAAGGGAGACTGGCAAGAATGGTTCCGGACAGACCGACGCCGCATGTCAGTTTTTTCAATGGCTTCCCTCTCATGACATTTCTGTCATGGTTCCCGGAACGAGAGGACAGCCCATTCAGGACGGATTAGTAAATCACCAGTCATTCCAGACAGTTTCCGAACTCGCAGCCAGCCAACCCAACCTGGCATCGCCCCTGCAACACAAAAAGACCGAATGGAAAAACCGAGACATGAACGTTCAGGAAAAGAGCAAAGACGCAATGGAGGCTGCCATGAATCGCCACAACCGACAACGACAGCAAACGGTCACCAGCGAAAACCTGCGCTGGATGCATGGTGCATGGATCCTGGCCGGTTTCTTTGGATTGATGCTCCAATCGGCCTGCGGTGCCAGCGGCATGAGCGACGCCGGAGCGCAAGGCAGCAACGTGGGCAGTAGCGGCGCTCAAGATATCGGGGTCTTCCGCAGCATACTCGAGGCCGGACAGATCCCAGGTCCAGACACCCTGGACGCCAACGGATTTTTTGCAGAGCATGTCATCGACCTGCCGCCCCCTGATTGTGGGCAGGACATCTGCCTCCAGACTTCCCTGGCCATGGCCAACGACTGGGTGGATGGAAGCTACCAAAGGATTGTGCAAATCGCCCTCAACAGCCCCATCGACCCAAGCGGCATGGAACGGCCGCCCATGGACCTGGTGGTGGTGGTGGACCGGTCCGGTTCCATGGGTTCCCAGGGCAAGATGACCTACGTCCTCGAAGGCCTCCACAGCCTGGTGGACGAGCTTCAGCCGGGTGACCGCATGGGACTGGTGAGCTACTCCAGCAACGTGGAGGTGCTCGTGGACCTGGACAGCAACGCCGACGCCACGACACTCGACCAGGCCATCGACCGCATGTATCCCGCCGGCTCCACCAATCTCTACGAAGGGCTCCAGACAGGCCTGGAAATGGCTGCCAATGCCCATGACCCGCAGCGCCAGAGCCGTGTCATCCTCATGTCGGACGGGTTGCCCACCGCAGGAATCGTCGATGCGGACCAAATTCTGCAAATGAGCGATGC
This sequence comes from uncultured Myxococcales bacterium, assembly GCA_964539505.1. Classification (GTDB taxonomy): domain Bacteria; phylum Myxococcota_A; class Polyangia; order HGW-17; family SLPX01; genus CAZIJS01. Next base: position 4,810 of record CAZIJS010000113.1, on the reverse strand, counting down.
CTTCGTGGCCGATGGAGTGGGACTGACCACCATCGGCGTGGGCCTGGACTTCGACGTCAACCTCATGCGATCGCTGGCCGAACGTGGTTCGGGCAACTTCTACTTCCTCGACGACCCCTCGGCCATCGACGAAGTCTTCACCGAGGAACTCGACACGTTCATGGTCCCCATCGCCCAGAATTTGACCATCGAGGTGAGAACCGCCTCGGGATACCGCATCGCCTCGGTGACGGGAGCCACCTTCTGGGAAGCACAAAACTACGGCGGAAGCCTTTGGCTGCCCTCGGTTTTCCTGGCTACGAGGACCACCTCCACCCCACATGAAGAGGGCCGAAGAGGCGGTGGGTCCAAGTTCTACCTGGAACTGGAACCCACGGGTCAGACCGGCAAAAACAGCGACATGGTGGAGGTGCACCTCTCCTATCGAGGCGCCGCGGACAGAGAAATCCACGAGCAGGTAGTCCGTCTCTCCGATCCCAACGGCACGGAAACGACCGATCCTTACTATGAATGGACTGGCATGGAAAAGGCCACGGCCGTCTTCCTCCTCTACAAGGGGCTGCACCGGGCCTGCGAAGAGGCACAGTGGTCCTACGACAAGGCCCTGGGACTGCTCATGACCCTTCGTTCCCAGGCAGAAGAATGGCAATATACCGCCGAGGATGCAGACATGGCAGACGACCTCGCCCTGGTCGATCAGTTCATCGCCAACCTCCAGTCCAGGGGAGCCTACCCGGACTATGACTATGGAGAGACGATGTACTGCGGCACGGACACAGCCACGATGTGCTCCACTGCACCCGCGCAAGCCTCCTGGTACTGGCTGGCCTGGCTGGGCCTTGCCTGGACAGGCATCAAACTGCGCCGACGCCCATGATGGGCAGTCCAACATTGCACCAGCGAACTTCGTCCCGTCGCGCAGCACCCGCTGCATCATCCTGAGCCCACGGTCCATCCAGACCAAGTCGAAGCAATGACGTGGGATGGTTGCACCAGACCGGCGCATGGGATAAAACCGCCTCAATTGCTCGATTCCGGCCCTCCCTGGAATCGATGCGTCTGACAGGAGGATGTCGTGCCCGCTGGAGCCTCTGCGAAAAAACTTCTCATCGGATCACTCGTCACCACCCTTTGCGCAGCGGCCATCCTGCTCCCTGGGCTGGGCTCGTATGGTCTCTGGGACCCTCCACCAGACTGGAACGTTACCGTGGAACGTGACTGGAAGGCCGGCCCAAAGACCAAGAAGGTCCAGGTCCCGGAAACCTTCTCGGAGATCGCTGTGGCCGAAGACGCCAGGGCCCGGATACAACGGCCCAAGGACCGGAAGGGTGCCGATGCACCACAACGACTCCACGTCCCGCCCCTCGGACTCGACGCATCCACCTGGAGCATGAAGATCTTTGGAGTCTACGACTGGGCGGCCAGACTCCCCATGGCAATCTGCGGGATCCTGCTCGTGGCCCTGACATTCCTGGCCGGGGCCTGGCTCGTGGACTGGAAAATCGGGCTCCTGTCCGCCTTCATCCTGCTCTCCTGGCCATCCTTCCTTCTTCAAAGCAGGCTTGCTTCGTCCCATGTCCCAGCGGTGTTGGTGACCACCATGGCCGTTGTGGGAATCGGCTTGCTCCTGTCACCAGGAAGGACGACAGCCAGAACCTGGACAGGGGGCTTGCTGGCCTTCCTCGGCCTGTCTTTCGGGCGCAGCGCGGCAGGTCCGCTCCTGGGCCTGATCATGCCCCTGACCGTGGGGCTGCTGCTGTCGATTGCCTACCTGGTGCCCGTGGGCATCTCCAATGGAGAGGAGGACCGAAAGAAGTACTGGATGACAACAGGGGTCCTGGCCACGATTCTCGTGATTCTGTCCGGCTGGATGGCCTGGGACCTGTCCCGTGGGGGGGGATGGCTCACCGTGATTCGGCCGGTGGCTGCGACCAAGGTGCTCAACTTCGCCGGGAACAAAACCCCTCCATCCCAGATTGCCGTGTTCGACATTCTCTTCCGTCGCATCATCCACGGCTCCTTTCCCTGGTTCGGGCTGGTGCCCATCGGGCTGGCCTTGAGCCTGGTTTCCTTCTGGCCGAATTTCAGAAAAGTTTCCGACTCCTCTGACGCGATCAAACAGGCAGATGATCGGAAGGATTCTCTGGGCCCTCTCCAGGCAATCGATGCCACCAGGGCCGAACGATACCTCGGGGTCTGGCTCCTGGTTTGGATGACCGCCGCCCTGGTCCTGGGCACGTACTGGAATCTACGCTATGCAGACCAGCCCTATCTTGCCCTGCCGGCGCTGGCCCTGGCCGCAGGTTTCGGGTTGGCCAGGCTGGCTTCGTCGCGATCACCAAGAATGCTGGCTGGCGCAGTGGTGGCTGTCCTCATCACCCTCGTCATGCTCCACGACTTCATCGATGTTCCCCAGGCACTGGTCCAAAGTGTCTTGGACTACCGGGTGCAATGGCCCAACGAAGTTCCGCTGAAACACTTCGTCGCCCTCTTTGCGACGATTGCAGTGGTCCTCTATCTGCTCCTCACCCTGGTCCGTCCAGACGGTGAGACCGTTCGGTGGCCGGAAAATCTCATGGATTGGCTGGGGGGCAAACGACCGGCTGCTGCCATGACCCGACTTGCCTCCTGGTCCTGGCTGTCGGGTTGGAAGGGCCTGGTGGGCTGGCCTCTTGCCGTGGGCATGGCCTTGGTAGACTTGGCGATGGGGTGGGTGGAAGCCATCATCCTCCAATTTCTGGGCTCTTTCCTCTTCTATCCCCTCTGGCTGGCGGAACGGATCGAAACGAAGGGACTGGTGGGCCCCAAGGCCTTGTTCCCAGGCAAGGAACGACTCATCCTCACCGAACTCTGGAAGCACCTGGCCAAAGGAACCCTGGTCAAACGCAGCTTCTGGGGCGCGATCATGGCGCTGGTGCTCCCCGTTTGGCTGTCCTTCCTTCCGGTTCGCCTGTTTTGGTACCTTCTCCTGGCACCGCTCGGCGCATTGGGCACGTTGCTCTCCTGGGCCATGACCAGCTTGGTGCCCACATCCAGCACAACGAGCATGCAGAGGACCTGGCTCATGGCGGCAGTGGGCATGGTGGCACTATCCTGGGGGGCCTACGTGTCCCATGGTCTCCTCCCCGAGTTGTCACGACACTTCTCCCCCAAGGCAGTCCTGGAGACGTACCACAAGGCCCGGGCCGGCGGAGGCAAAACGACCATGGCACTCTTCCGGGTCAAGAGTCGCAGTGCATCCTTCTACAATGCAGGCAAAGTCATCACGGAACGAGAACTTGCGGCAAAATTTCCCTGGCGATCCGCCCACACCGAACCACTCCTCGCCTACCTGGCCCAACCCGAACGAGTCTTTGCCCTGGTGGGTTCCGCCTACCTGGGAACATTGGAAAACAAGGCGAGAAGAGCCGGCATCCCTTACTATGTCCTCGACGCCAAGAGTCAGTGGTTCCTGCTCGTCTCGAACAAACTCGGTCCAGGAGAAAAAGACAACAATCCCCTGCGCAGGCTCGTCAGGAACACCCCGCCCAAGTCCATGGGGCGACGCATCCGCGCAGTGTTCAAAAACCCGTCTTCGAGCAATGCCGACGGAGATCTGGTGCTCCTGGGAGTCGACATGCCTCGAGTCATCGACAAGGGACACAAGTTCGTGGTGCGGCTCTATTTCAAGGTGAACCACGACCTCAACGGCGATTGGAAGGTCTTCATCCATTTCGACGGACCGGGCCTGCGATTCTTCGGAGACCACAAGCCCCTGGAGGGTAAATACCCCACCCGGTACTGGACCAGCGGCACCTACATCGTGGATCCCCACCTGGTGCCCAGCTCCGAAACCAGCCGGATCGCCACGCCCAGCGGCATCTATCACGTCTGGATGGGCCTCTATCACGGCGACACGAGGATGACGGTCCTGTCGGGCCCGAAAGACAGCGCCAACCGGGTCAGCCTGGGCACTGTCCGGGTGTTGTTCAAATCCCCCTTCTCCTGCAAGTAGCATCAATCTTCGGGAGGGGTGAAACCCACGAGGGGATCGTACCAATCCTGCCTGGTGAGCAAGTACCACTGCCCGCAGTGGGGATCTTCCTCCGAGACGATCCCGCGGACAGCAATGGGTTCCAAGCCGGTCCACATGACCGATCCATCCTGTGGCGTCACCCATTGGACCGCCTTGTTTTTGTGCGCATCGAACCAGGACCTGTCCACGCCCTCTCCCGCCGCCTGCTTCAAATCCTCGAAATCGGCCTCGTCGTCGGCCACGACCACCCAGATATGGCCCGCCCCGGCCCCTAGACTGTGAATCATCCTGCTGTCTCCACGCCCGATGGCATCGGCCAATGCCGAAGCCGGACCAGGCGCATGGCGGAGGGCACCTGCATCGTAGAGCCTTCGATAATACTCCCGGTGGAGTTCCTCGTCCCACAGCGCATCACCGTCCCAACCACCAATGGACAACAGGTCCAAGAGGACATCCACGGCCAAGGCATCTTCGGGCTGCTGGTTGGATCGCCCCAGGACTTCCATGCCACCAGCCCCATGGAACCCGAACCCGCAGCATGTCGCCCCCCACAACAACACATCGAGAGAGGCCATCTCGATGATCACCCTTGGGAACGAAACAGCAGCTCCCAGGACTGAATCGTCTACGAGTAATCGGCAAGGCGCCTTGAGGTCAACCAATCTCCTGGCCCGATCCAGGGCCGTCACACGATCCACCAACCTGTGTCTGAAACTGGCAGAAAGCAGGGAGCCCACGCCCCGAGACCGAAGCATTCGCACCAGGTCCTGAACCCGTTTCGAATCCCCAATCCGA
>CAZIJS010000112.1:0-13628 GCA_964539505.1 uncultured Myxococcales bacterium | reverse complement strand
CAATACGTTCGCTCGAACCGCACGGCATCCCGGCAGAGGCGATCCAGATGCGGCGTCAGACTCGGGCCGTGACGGAGTCCGAAACAACCGACCCGGTCGGCGCGCAATGCATCCACGGTCACCAGGAGGACGCTGGCGCCCGCGAGATGGATGGGGCCACTCCCGGGAATGCCACTGTCAACGGGCTCACTGCCCCGAAGGGTCCCGCCCAAGGAGCCGCTGCCCGTCGCCTTCGGCCCATGACGCGCCACCAGGGACAGGATCAGCCCGGTCGTGGGCAACGCAAAGACCAAACGCCGCACAGTCTGGCTTCGACGCAGGGGACCCAGGGCTGGTCGTCCCAGGATTGCCCCCACCAGAAAAGCAGCCAAGGTGAGCCAGACAGCCACTGCGCGCCGAGTCCGGAGGGGAGGCAACGCGAATCCGAATGCCAGAAAGAACGCAAAAAAAGCAACCAGGGTCATGGCAGCGTGGATTTCGGGATAAAGCCGGACGTAGAGGCGCGCATTGAGCCCTGACAGAGAGCCGGCCAGTCCGAGCAAAGCCAGGATTCCCACCATTCTCCAGGGCACCGAGGCTCTCTCGGATTGTCGACGGTCCAGCATCCAGACAGAAACCAGGATCGCCAAGCCCGTGGTCCATGCGCCCACCAAGGCTGCCAGGGGCACGGACCAGACAGGGTCTGCCATCGTCCGCACCCTGTGGCCGGACAAGGTCCCCTCGGCCAGGATCCAGGAAAGTGGCAACCAGGGCAGGGAGAGGAGCTGCCACCAGACCAGGACCGTCGACAGCCGAATCCGCTCTCCTGAAAACAGCGTCTTCCCAGACAACGAAAGTACGAAGACTTGCACCAGGCCGCCCACCAGGAGCCCTGCAGCCAATCCCAATCCAAAGATCGATAGCGAGGCAGCCGCCAAGGGCGCAGCCCCTCGGTGCCCAAAGGCCAGATCCACCCCAACCGACGCTGCTGCGGCCAAGGGGCCGGCCAGCAGCCAGACCGGTGAGACAGCCTTCTGCCCCCTTGGAATCATTTGTCCTTCAATCCGAGGTCCCACCGAACACCTGAGAAACGACTTCTTCGGCCGCAGTGTAGGGATCCTTTTCCCGGCGTGCAATCGACTCCGAATAGGATGACAGGCCACCCTGCGGTCCCAACCGGGCAAACACCTCGTTCATCATGCGGACACGCAGAAGTTCCGCCAGACGGACTTCAGCTCTGCCAAGCGCCCGCCGCCAGCCCTCTGGATGCGACTCCAGCCGTTTTCGATGCGCGTCCACTGCCTCACCGAGTTCTGCGATGCCCACGTTGCGCGTGGCCACCGTCTTGAGAATCTCCACGGTGCGGTCGTGATCCGAACGGAGATCCAACATGAGATTCAGGTCGGCCAGGGTGCGTTCCACACCCTCGCGGTCCGCCTTGTTGACCACGAGGATGTCGGCAATCTCCAAAATGCCGGCCTTGATGGCCTGGATCTCGTCGCCCAGTCCTGGAACCACCACCACCACCGACGTGTGGGCCGTGCTCACCACGTCCACTTCGTCCTGGCCCACGCCCACGGTCTCCACGAGCACCACGTCCATGCCCATGGCATCCATGACCATGATGGCGTCGGCTGCACTGCGGCTCAGCCCCCCCAGGTGCCCCCTGGTGGCCATGGACCTGATGAACACGCCGGGATCGGTGGCATGGCGTTGCATCCGGATCCTATCACCCAGAATGGCGCCGCCGGAAAACGGACTCGTGGGATCGATGGCCACGACTCCCACGGTGCGGCCCAAAGCCCGCTCCCAGGTGATGAGACCATCCGCCACGGTGCTTTTGCCTGCACCGGGATTGCCCGTCAACCCCACCACATGGGCATGGCCGGTGTGGGGATAGAGGATTTTGAGGGTTTCGACGGCATCGGGCAACTGGTCGTCCAGGTCACGAATGAGCCTGGCCGCGGCGAGCACGTCACCGTCCAGGACCCGCTGAGCCCTTTGTCGAATATGATCCGTCATTGCGATCAGGACCGTCCTTCCAGGCGCGGCCGTACGTTCTCTTCGATCCAGGCCACGATCTCTTCGGTGGAGGTTCCAGGCGTGAACAGCTTGGCCACACCCGCTTCCTCCAACTTGGCAATGTCCTCGTCGGGGATGATGCCCCCACCAAAAACAATGATATCCTCGCCACCGCGTTCCTTGAGCGCATCCATGACCGCGGGAAACAGGGTCATGTGCGCGCCCGACATGATGGACAGACCCACCACGTCCACGGCCTCCTGGACCGCTGCTGCTGCGATCATCTCGGGGGTTTGATGCAGACCCGTGTAGATGACTTCGTAGCCGGCGTCGCTGAGCGCCCTGGCCACCACCTTGGCCCCGCGGTCGTGGCCGTCGAGTCCCGGTTTTGCCACCAGGATGCGCAACTTCCTCTTGGTTTCGTCCGACATGACTCCCTCCAGTTCTCCTAAAATTCCACGCCCTCGCGTGCCTCGATGCCCTGATCGTCGTAGTAGTGTTTGACGAGGTGCATCTCGGTCACAAGATCCGCTGATTCCACGAACCGCTCATGGGCCCAGCGCCCCGTGAGCACCACCTCCACATGACCGGCCCTGGCCTGAACCGCGTCGAGGACGTCATCCACAGACACCAGTCCGAAACGCTGGGCCACACAGACTTCGTCGAGCACCACCAGGTCGTATTCTCCCGACGAGAGCACCTCCCGGGCCCTGGCCATGGCTTTGCGGGCCAACTCTCTGTCTATCGGGTCGGGGTTCTTCGGGTCCACGAACGTCTCCCGGCCGCCCTGCTCGATGAGCAAATCCGGCCCAAGTCGCTCGGCGGCCTGCAACTCGCCGTAATTGATATTGCCCTTCATGAACTGAAGAACGAAAACCTTCCACCCATGCCCCAGGGCGCGCAGAGCCAATCCGAGTGCGGCCGTGGTCTTGCCCTTGCCGTCCCCGGTGTAGACATGCAACAGTCCGCGTCGTTCCTCTCTGCCGGCCTCTGTCACGGCCACACCTCCATGGAGCCCATTTCCTCAGGCCTTCCTCGCCACCTCGTCGAGGACTTTTCTGGCAATGACCAGGCGCTGCACTTCGCTGGTTCCCTCGTAGATACGCGTGGCCCGCACATCGCGAAGATGGCGCTCGATGGCATAGTCCTTGACATAGCCGTATCCACCATGAACCTGAAGCATGCGATCGCAGGCTCTCCAGGCAGCCTCGGTGGCATAGAGCTTGGCCATGGAGGCTTCCTTGGTGAAAGGCCGGTCGTTCTCCTTGAGGTATGCGGCCTGCAAGACGAGGAGCCTGGCAGCTTCCAGCTCGGTGGCAGAATCCGCCACCATCCATTGGATAGCCTGGAAATCCGCAATTTTTTGACCGAAGGCCTGGCGCTCCAATGCATAGGCGCCTCCCAGTTCCAGGGCGGACAAGCCGATTCCCAGGGCCTGGGAAGCAATCCCGATGCGCCCGCCGTCCAGGGCGATCATGGCCAGCTTGAAACCATGACCCACCTCGCCCAGCACGGCATCCTCTGGCAGCAGGCAGTCCTCGAACGTCAAGGCCACGGTGGAAGATCCGCGCAGTCCGAGCTTGTCTTCGTGCCGGCCCACTTCCAGGCCCTTGGTTCCAGCCGGAACCACGAAGGCGGTGATCCCCCTGTGGCCGGCATTGGGATCTGTCTTGGCCCAGACCACGTAGACGCCCGCCCGATCGCCGGAAGTGATCCATTGCTTGGCCCCGTTGAGCAGCCAGCCGCCATTCACCTTTTCGGCCCTGGTCCGCAGGGCGGACACGTCCGACCCTGCCTGGGGCTCACTCAATGCGAAGGAACCCGCCACGTAGCGGCCAGAGGTGATGCCTTCCACGTGGGTCCGCTTTTGCTCCTCGGTCCCGAACTTCGTGATGAGTTCGGCCACCATGTTCGAAACGGAAACCGTCACCGCCGTGGCCGCACAGGCTCTGGCCAATTCGGTGATCGCAAGGCTGTAGGCCACCACGCCGGCCTCGGCTCCGCCGTACTCGTCGGGTACGTTCACCCCCATCAGGCCCAGCTCCGCCAGCTCCGCAAGTTCCTTCTCCGGAAAGATGTCTTCGCGATCCCGGGTCTCGGCCGCTGGTTCCAAGACTTTCCGGGCATAGTCCCTGGCAGTCTTCTGGATGAGCATCTGGTCTTCGGTGAGTTCGAATCGCATCCTGGATACCTCCACACCCGGGACCCCGGGCTCAGAAAGAATACCTGGCCTTGACCACCTTTCCCAAAGGATCGGGAAATTGGACCTCCCCGAGGACATCGAAGGCGCAGCGGGCCACATCGATCTCTAGGCCCCGGTCCGAAAAGGCCCCAAGAGAAATGAGTCGGCCACCGGGCAAAATATACATGTGGAGGGTCACCTTGCGTCGCCCCCCCCGCCGACAGGCGCGCAGCTTCCTTCGCAGGGGCCGCAGGACCCGCCGCAGCCTGGAGGCACTCCAGGACACATGGTCGGTTCCTCTATTGGGAATCCGCAAGGGATAGGAAATCTGGACCTTGCCGCCCTTGGGCCGCCCCAACCTGATGCTTCGGACCACTCGTTCCAGGCAGGCCTCCACCTGGAAGTTCCCCAGGTCGTCGTCGAGGACATCGAGTTCGATCCGGCCGTTTGGAAACACCGTGAAACGGAAGTTGAGCGTGCCTTCCAGATAGGTCATGGCCCTGGCCTTGCCAAGAACACATTGTTCGATCTCGTATTTCTTCCGGTCGAAGGCCTTGGCCACAGCCGCCTCGTCGATGGTCCCGCCAAGCCCCGAGACTTCCATGTCGTCTCCAGAACCTGGACTGGTCCCCTCACCACTTTGCGAGTCCGAAGATCCCGTCTCCTCGGAATGAGACGTCACGAGCCTGGGCCGATAGGTGGGACCTTGCTCCACCTCGCCCGATCCATCGCCGCCTTCCACCCCAGGCATCGTGGCCCGGGACTTTTTCGCCCCGGAACTCGATGAACAGGAAAACATGAGGAAAGTGACGAGAACGACAGAAAAAATTCGCAGGATCACGGAACGACCTCCATGGCGACTCGGGGAAACTGAGGGGCGGATCTCAGCTTCCCAGGAACGTGTACTTGGGCGACGTCAACTCCAACAGGCCTCCCCAGGTCGGAAAATCCCAACCCTTGACACGGTCGATGACACAACGAACAAACGTGGGATCTTTGAGACTGGGACTGGACTTGAAGATCTTCACCTCTGTGGCGCGGGGAGTTTTTCCCACCTTCACCGCGATGATGACAAAGCCCTTGAGATTGGGATTTTTCTTCCGATTGACGTACTCGTTGAAGCACTGCTCGAGTTCCATCCGGCCGAGTCGAAAGACCCGTTGCACCTCGTCGATGTTCTCGGGAGAGGGCGTGGGGCCATTGTCCTGGTCTTCCGCATCCTCCCCTCCCTGCTGTGCCGCCGCTTCCTCCAGGTCGTCTCCAGGAGGAGGAGGCGTGGTGCTCCCCTTTTTGTGGCAGGCAGGTTGCCAGGCAAAAACCATCACCAAGGCCAAAGCGGCGAGCATTCCGGTCCGTTTCATGACGTCCCCCTCCTCTGTCAGATCCCCTTGAATTCAGGCTTTCGCTTCTCCACGAATGCCTTCATCCCCTCTTTTTGATCCCTGGTCCCGAACAGACCGGCAAAAATCTGTTTCTCCAGCTCCAGGGCGGCTTCCAGTGACAGATCATAACCCCGGTAGATGGCTCGCTTGGACATGGCCACGGCCACAGGACCCTTGGATGCAATGAGATTGGCCCGCGCCATGACTTTGTCCATGAATCCGTCCGCTTCGTAAACTTCGTTGACCAGCCCAATCCGCTTGGCCTCAGCGGCGTCGATCATCTCCCCGGTGTAAATGAGTTCTCGCCCCTTGGCCAATCCCACCCGGCGGCACAGGCGCTGTGTGCCGCCAAACCCGGGCATGATCCCGAGATTGACCTCCGGTTGGCCGAACTTGGCCTTGGTGCTGGCATAGATCAGATCACATGCAAGAGCCAGTTCCGTGCCCCCACCGAGAGCAAAACCGTTGACCGCGGCGATCACCGGCTGGGCCAACTCTTCGAGCATGGTACAAAATCGATGTCCCAAACCGGCGAAGGCAAGCCCTTGCTGCACCGTGAGTTCCGACATTTCCTTGATGTCTGCACCCGCCACGAAGGCCTTGTCACCTCCGCCCGTCAAAACGAGCACGCGCACGGCATCGTCGGCACAAACCTCTCCCACCGCTCCCATCAACTCCATGAGCGTCTGGCTGTTGAGCGCATTGAGCGCCTTGGGGCGATCGATGGTGACGATGCCCACTGGGCCCTGCTTGTCGGTCCGAACATTTTCGTAGGTCATGGCCTGTTCCTCGTCTTTGCTTCACCCAATCCTGTGTCCATGCGGCAAACCAGCCCGCATGACAGATTAGCTTCATACACCCTAAGCGTTTATGTGACCAGGCCAGCGCTGTCAACCATTCCAATGCGCACCAACGTTCGCTCCCCGGGAAAGAGATCTGTCTGCCCCAAATGCTTTCGATGGTCAGCGCAGACGTTGCGGCCCCAATGAAAGCTGTCGATCCCCGGGCACGGCCCGTCTCCACCAACAGAGATCTCGACGGAAGTCTCGATGCCCAGGACGAGCCTTGGGGCCCGACAAAGTCACCGCAACGGTCCCTGAAAAAAACGCTGACAAATTACAGAAATATCCTATTGTAAATATACCCTGTCGATTTGCATTGTATTTCCCTGGTGCGGCATCCAACAAAGCCGCGCAATGGAAGAGGATCGAAGCCATGGCATCGCGAGGCCCGGTCTCATGAAAAGAAACGCTTCACGGTGGTGTCTCACAGAAGAAGACCTGAGGAATCTCACACCAGAGAAGGCCCGGGATCTCATCGTCATGTGCTTCCTCGAATCCCACAAGGAAACCCTGGCCAGGACCGCCCGGAAGCTGGGTATCCTGCCCACGGACGCAAAACTGGCCGGACAGGTCAAGGCCGCGGTGCGGACGGCTTTCCGGGAAGTGGACGGTGATTTCGAAAACCCGACTCCCTCGGACCTTGCCAAGGTCGTGAGCGTCCTGGCCCGCAGGGCAAAGTCCTGGGGCACCCCTGACGACATCATCGAGTTTCACAAGAAACAGATTGGAAAAGTGCTCGCCAAACTTCAGGAAAAATAGTCTCGGTCTCTCCCTGTCTCCATCCCGCATTTCCAATCCGCGAAAACAGGGTCAACGAAACGACAACTGGCGCCTGCCGGATTTTCCCCACAGATCCGAGTTCCACAGCCCGTCCTTGAGCCGTTCGACCAGGGAAGGATTCGTGGATTCCGCTCTGCTGGCACGACTGAGCCACCTGTAGACGATGTTGGGGGCAAGAATCGACGTAAACCGGTCCATGGTGCCAAACCTGGGCATGCCGTTGGTCGTGGCTCTGAGCGCATACCGCAATGCCCGACCCACGATGTCTTTGTATCCTGCAACCTCGCTGGTCAACGCGAGGTATCCGCGATCCAGTTCCTCCGGCGTCATCCTGGCAGGACGGTAGACCACGTTCGTGATGTCATACTTGGTCCAGTCCCTGTGGAGCAACCGGCCCTCCCGCTCGTACTGACGAAAGAGAGCCGTCCCTGGAAACGGGGTCAAAATGGAAATTTGTGGGATGTCCACCCATTTTTCCACGAACCTGCGCACCTGGTCGAACACCTCGGGACCGTCCTGATCCAATCCCAGGACGAAACAGCCGATGTTGGCGATCCCGTGATCGTGGAGCACCGAGATGGCATCTTCGTAGAAGCTCACGTCATTGCATGGCTTGCCAAGCCCGGTCAGGGCTTCCTGCTCCAGGGTCTCGAGGCCCACCAGCAACGCATGACATCCCGACGCGGACATGAGGGCTACCAGTTCGGGATCCGCCCCCACCCCGACTTCTCCCTGCCCCACCCAATTGATCTCTAAAGGAATCAGCGCCTCGAAGAGTGCCCTCGAATAGGTGGTGTCCGTGATGCCGTGACGATAGTCCGCGTCCCAGACGATGTTGTTGTCGGTGAAAAAGACGACTTTTTCCCTGGTGAGGACCCCGGTTTCCTGAAGATGCCGAATCTCGGCCACCACGTCCGCCACCGGCCGGTGCCTGCGATGCGCCCCCTGGAACCGCGTGGTGGAACAAAACCGGCAAGCATTCATACAGCCCCGGCTCGTCTCCACCGGCACGATCCATGCCGGATAGTCTCCCTGGGCATCCTCCCAACGGGGCAAGGGCTGGTGGCCCAAGTTCCTGGCCCGGACCCCGTGATACGAAGGTTTGAGGTCCTGGGCATCGAAGTCTTCCAGGATTTCGAAGACGAGTCCCTCTGCCTCCCCGTGGGCCACTGCCGTGGCATGGGCCGCGGCCTCTTCAGACATCATGGTGGCATGGATCCCGCCGATTACCGTGGGGATCCCCTTGCGGCGCAGCCTGTCGGAAACCCGATAGGTGGCCGGTGCCCCATTGGTTCCCGTGGTGAACCAGACCATGTCGAAGCCGTCGAGTTCCAACCGGTCTTCCCGGTCATCGACGAGATGGAAACGATGCCGCGTTCCCCGCAAGTCATTGTAACGATGCCCGAACCCCGACAGGAGCGGCAAGGCGAGTTGGGGCATGAACGGCTGGCCTTCCGCATGTTCCAGCCTCTGGACGAATGCCCCCAATCCAAGAGACGAAAGGAACCTTTTGAGCAACGGTGAGGGGTTCCACTCCAAGTCCTGCGCCGTGCGCACCTTGACGATTGCGATCTCTGCCATGTCATCCTCCCTCCGACGGTGCTGTCATGCGTTTCCGCAGCCCTGGTCTTCCAGGCAAACGGCATTGCGCCGCCTGCTTCGGGCCTTCTGCGGAACCCAGGCACAGAGCCTGGAAAAACCGTCGGAACAGGACCCAGGTTAGCCGGCGAATGTCACGATTCTGTCACGAAGGAAGATCTTTTTCTGCGCGAGAGAGACTCTTTGTCCTGTCGATGGGAGCAAAAAGCCCTGCGGATCGGAGCAAAAAACGCCGCAGACGGCGATCGACAAGCGGAAAGCCCCCTGGATGGAATGGTCGAGAAATCGGAAAACCGCGGCTACTGGTCACAAACGTCCAGGCCGAGAGCGAATCGATCGTTGAGGCGATCGAGCAGGGGCCTGGCGTCCATCCCGAACACACTCACGGTGCATTTGGGATTGGAGCAAGAAGACGTGGTTCCACTCACCTTGCACTTGCATTTTTTGAGGGCTTCCTTGCGCTTGGCAAAGGTATCCGAACCGCGGTAGCGCACATAGCCGCCCCCTTCACACATATAGCAGCCGTCTGCATAGGCGTAGTAGACCCCGCCTCCGAGAATCGCAAAGAATCCGAGCACGGCAACAAGCTTTTTCATGGGGCACTCTCCTTCGTTGGTGGTTGCAGGTCCGGGATTTCCCCGGTACTTATTTTCCCTGCGTACAATATGGAACGCTTTGGTCCTTTACAATATTCGATAGAACTTGCGCAAACAAGCAGAAAAGTCATTTTCCATGCATTCTACGAACCCCACCGGGACCGTCACCGCAGGCTCCACCGCGAGCCGCAGGAAAAAACTCGCCGGCGAACCCACCGCGAGACGCACCGACAGACTCGCCCGCAAACCCACTGCGAGACGCACCGACAAACGTCCCGGCAGACGCATCGGCGGACGCATCTTCAGACCCACTGCTCACGAACTCGCCGCCGCAGGCATCTTGACGGTTTTCGGCCTCCTGGCGATTTGGTCGGTCCAGCAAAAGTCAGTCACATGGGATGAAGCGGCCCACTTCGCCTATGGCCGCTCCCTGATCCATCATAAAGGCCATGTCCCGGCCAGCCTGTCTCGAATGGCCGTGAGCCAACTCAACGCAGCGGTCTGTGGCCTGGCCCATTGTCCAGACACACTTCCCCATCATGGTCCATGGCTCCTGGTGGCACGCATCCCCACCATCTTTCTCGGAATCCTGCTCGGCGGCCTGGTCTTCGCCTTCTCCCGCCGGCTCTATGGTCCAAACGCAGGCCTGGCCTCCCTGATCCTCTACGCACTGTCACCCACGGCGCTGGCGCATACGAGATGGGTGACCAACGACATCGCCCTCACGCTTTTCTTCCTGGCCACTTTGTATGCCTTTCTCCGCTACAAAAAATCGGGACGAATCGAGCACCTCGCCCTGTCGGCCTTGTTCTTCGGGCTTGCCCAGGCAAGTAAGTTCACGGCCACCCTCCTGGCTCCATCCCTGCTTCTGATTCACCTGGCAGGGCTGCAAAGCCTCGCCCAATGGAAAAAGTTCTGGTCTGCCGGGTCCCTGGGACGCCTGCTCCTCTTCGTCGTCATTGCCTGGCTCGTTCTCAACGGCAGCTACTGGTTCTCAGGGACCTTCGACTCATGGAACTCGCTCCACCTGCAAAGCGCCCCCATGCAAAGAGTCGGAAACGTCCTGGGATCGCTGCCCACGTTCCTGCCCCGATCCTATTTGAAAGCTTTCGACATCACGTTCCTCATCAACGCCACTGATTCCGGCCGGGGATATCTCGTGCTTCTCGGCCAGACATCGCGCCACCCTTTTGCGGGCTACTTTCTCTATGCCCTCTTGTTCAAGGTCCCCCTCGGAGCACTGGGCCTACTGGGGGCAGCATTGGTGTCACTGGCCCGGCGGAAATCCCAGATTCCTGGAAACGAACTGGTTCTGGGAGTCCCGGCCGCCATCCTCGCCATCTATTTCCTCTTCTTTTGCGGTGCCCAGATTGGTGTGCGCTACCTCCTACCCCTGATCGTCCTGGGGCATATATTCATGGGCAGGCTCTGGGTCGAAATGCCCGAATCTGACCCACGAAAGCCCCCTCTCCAGACGCCCAAGAAATGGGCCAAGCGCCTGGCACTGGCTGCCGTCCTGGTCTCGACCCTGTCTTACTATCCAGACTTTCTCTCTTTCTTCAACGTGCTGGCCCCGGACCGTGCCACGACCTACAGAATCCTGGCTGATTCGAACCTGGAATGGGGCCAAAATGACTGGCTGGTCCGCCAGGTCATGAAAAAACGAGGCCTTCCGCCCAGAACCCTCTCCCCACTCCATCCCATGCCGGGAACCTGGGTGGTGCCGGGTTCTGCGCTCGCTGGCCTGCGTGACCCGGCCAGGTACCGATGGCTGCGCCCCCTCCACCCAATCGGCGTCATCGGGCATTCGCATTTCATCTTCCATGCCTCAAAAAGCGATATCATCCGCATCCTGGAACGGCACATTCGTTTCGACCACTTGCCCCTCTCAACCCCGAGTCGCCGGGGCATCCAGCGCTGGGACTATGCGAACCGGACCCTGTCTGGAACGCCTTGCCGTCAAACGGTGGCCCACTGGATTCACGCCCCGGGTGCTCTCTGCGGAAAACGCGATGACTTCTCACTGCGCATGAAGACCTGGCTGCGCATCCTCCGCAGCGGCCACTATCTCCTCGGAGTGGGCTCAGACGACGGAGTCCGCCTGTTTCTGTCCAACCATCTGCTCCTGGACTCCTGGTCGGACCACGGAGAAGCGTGGGACCACGTCGTGGTCCACCTCGACCCGGGCCTCTATCCCCTGCGCATCGAGTACTACGAACACCGAGGCCGGTCCTTTCTCCAATTCTACAGCCGCAATCTGGACAACGGACGCAGCCTGCCTCTGTCCGACTTTCGACTGGTTCACATGGCCAAGTAGGCAAACCTAAGAAGACACTGGACAAGGCAACCCGGCGGCGCTATCACGGCGCAGAAAAACACAGCGCAGGCCGGCAGCCTTTCTCGGTTTCCGACCACAACCAGCCTGGAGGAGGTTTCCACGATGACGACCCACAGCCATGACAGTCACAAAATGGCCACCAAGGTGATCCACGCAGCCCAGCATCCAGATCCCCAGACAGGCGCAGTGGCGCCCCCCATCTATCAAACGTCCACCTTTGCCTTCGAGTCTGCGGCCCAGGGTGCCGCGCGCTTTGCCGGCACAGAACCAGGCTACATCTACACGCGCATCGGAAATCCCACCACGGCCACCTTGGAAGAAAACGTGGCGATTCTGGAAGGCGGCGCCGGTGGCCTGGCCACGGCCAGCGGCATGGCGGCGGTGAGCACCACCCTGCTGGCCCTGCTGAGCAAGGGCGACCACATGATCGGCACAGACGCCGTGTACGGTCCGTCACGCGTGGTGGTGGAACGTGAGTTCGCCAGGTTCGGCATCGAGTCCGACTTTCTGGACACCGCCGATCTGGGACTCATCGAAAAGCACATCAAGCCCAACACCAAGGTTCTGTATGTGGAGACCCCGGCCAACCCCACCATCAAGCTGACAGATATCGAAGCCTGCGCAAAACTGGCCCATGACCACGACATGCTCCTCATCGTGGACAACACCTTTGCCAGCCCCATCCTTCAAAGGCCCCTGGAACTGGGCGCAGACATCGTGATCCACAGCATGACGAAATTTCTCAACGGCCACAGTGACGTGGTGGCCGGCATGGTCGTGCCCAAGACCGAAGAACTCCTCAAAAAGATCGCCGGAATGCTCAAACTCCTGGGCGGCACCATGGATCCCCACCAGGCCTGGCTCGTACTCAGGGGCGTCAAGACCCTCCAGATGCGCGTACTCAAAGGGCAGGAAAACGCATTGAAACTTGCCCGTCTCCTGGAGAACCACCCAGCCGTGGAATGGGTCCGCTACCCAGGCCTGGAGAGCCATCCCCAATACGCCCTGGCAAGAAAGCAGATGGATGGTCCAGGATCCCTCATTTCCTTCGAGTTGAAAGGCGGCACCGCAGCCGGTGCCAAGCTGCTCGAAACCGTGACGATTCCTGTCTTGGCGGTTTCCCTGGGTGGCGTCGAATCCCTGATTCAGCACCCGGCGAGCATGACCCATGCCGCCATGCCCCGAGAAGAACGCATCGAGGCCGGCATCACAGACGGCCTCGTCCGCCTCTCGGTGGGCTGCGAAGACCTCGACGACCTCGAGGCCGACTTCACCAAGGCCCTCGACGCCCTCCTCTGATTCCCCATTCCAACTCGATCGCCGTTCCCAAACGCTGCTCCGCCCCTGACCCTGAGCTTTCTTCGTGCTCTAAACAATGGGGCCACCGCCCTTTTCAATCACCTTCGCATACCAGATCGGGGCGCCCCAAATGCCTCGACTCCGCGCTGACATATTCAACGACATCTGGGAAAATCGAACCTGGATGGCTCTGGCTGCTTGGTCCCAGATCCCGAATTCTGGAACCGCGCCCCGCTGAAAAGGGGGTTTGCCTTCGGCATGGCCATGTGTTATTTTTTCCATGGTAGGCCATGTTTTTCCATGGAACGGGAGCAACGCCATGAGCAACCAGTCGCAGATTTCGGCCACCATCTCGGCGGCAACAAAGGACAAGCTGGACCGGTTCACCGAGAGCCAGGGGCTCAAGAAGAACTTCGTCGTCGAGCAGGCGCTGCTGTTCTTCATGGAGGCCCGGCGTGAGCTGCCCGACGAGGCCCTGGTGCCCGTGCGCATCGTGCTGGCTGACGATGGCTTCGACCGGGTCGTCCGGATGCTGGACAAGCCGCCGGCGCCCACCGAGGAACTGCGGGAGCTGATGAGTGGCCGCCGCGCTTGAGATCCGTCCGCTCG
>CAZIJS010000111.1:0-13659 GCA_964539505.1 uncultured Myxococcales bacterium | reverse complement strand
GAGATCCGGCAGGCCGTCACCATTGAGATCACCCACATCTGCGACTCGCGAGCCAACCGCCTCATACCCTCCCTTTCCCGGCACCTCGTAACCAAACACAGCGTCTGCATCCGTGGCGGACAGGAGCGTGGCATCCCAGGTGGGTCGGCCTCGGAAAAGTCGCGCAGACCCAGTCTTGCCTGCACCACCAGGCAAATAATCCTCCCTGTAAGACCCGACGACCAAATCCTCGCACTGGGCATCCGCGCCGCTGTGATTCGTCAAGTTGCCCACACCGGCTACCCAACTGCCGAAATCAGCTCCAGAACCGGCCACCCCAGAGAACACCAGGTCCGGCTCTCCGTTGCTGGCAAAGCCTTGCTGGGATCCGAAGTACACAAAAACCGCACCGTCTGCGGTGCCGCTTCCTTCGTTAGGCCTGAAGGGTGCAGAAACGATGAGGTCCTTGAGTCCGTCGCAGTTGAGGTCCGCCGAGGTGACGGTCCTGCCGAACGCACAGCGGCCGTCATCTTCTGTGCAGGGAGAGAACCAGGCCTGGCGCAGGTCGATGGGCCCCAGCCAGGAGGCGGCAGTGCATTGAGATTCGTTGCCCGCGGCGTCGATAACGCGCATGCCGAAACAGTAGGTCAGGCCCGGTTGGAGGGGATTGAACTGGGCCACGTTGCCGTGTCCGTACTCAGACGGGGGGATGGACTCGGAGCCGGGAACGGTTTCGAGGTTGTCCCAGGCAGAGGCGAGTTCGGTGGCACTGCAGGAGTCGGCCTGGTCGATGCTGGTGCTCATGCGCACGTCCCAGGCAGAGCCGTCGTGGTCCGCGCCGGGATCGTCGGGCGTGGTCCATTGGCATTCGACGGTGGCGATTCGCGGATCGGCCACGCTGCAGGTCAGATCAGCGGGGCATTCGGGGGGCCGGGAGTCTACGTAGACTTCCTGGGCCTGGTCTGCGTACGTGAAGGGCTCCTGGCTGTTGTTGAGATAGCACAAAGGCTCGATGCGCACCGAGCCCTCGGGCAAGGTGATGGGGTCTGTGCCCACGTAGACCTGGTCGGAGGTGATGTTCTCCACACTGTATTCCGTGACTTCCTGGGTGTCCAGGTTGGTCACGCGGATGCCCACTTTCCAGACTTCGCTGGAATCGGTCTGGATGCCCACCTGGGTCTGGAAGCCAGGAGAGAAGGTGTCGGCGTCCATGCTCATGTTGAACGTGTGTGGATTGATGAAGTCCTCGGAGGGACCGGCGGGAGAATACCCGAAGATGGAGCAGCCGGTGGCCGAGCAACATTCGGCATCCAGGGTCACGGTGAAATGGTCGCCTGCGACCACGGCTTCGAGGACCACGTTCTTCTGGCAATCCTGGCCGCCGCCCACGAGGAAGACCGAGTCGAAAGACACCGACCCGTTGGCCAGATGGCCCCTGGCGACCTCCTGGCCGTCGCGCATCAACACCACATCGGTACCGTCGTCCACGTCGCTGCAGGTGACGGTGACGTTGGTCTGCAGGCCCGGGTCGGTGGAGACGTCGTCTCCGGAATTGGAACAAGACAGGCTCTGGTTGTCGGTCAGGCCCTGAAATTCGCAGTGGTGGGTCGCAGTGACCACCCGGATGGTGTGGGTGTCCGCGGAACAGCCCCCTGCAGAGGCCTGGAGTTCCACGATGCGATCGGTGGGCACGGTGTAGGCGGCAAAGGATGCCTGGCCATCGGCCACGATGGCGGTGGCGTCCTGGTCACCGCCAGACAAGGTGACCTCGTCGCCATCTTTCAGGCCATCTGCAGAGATGACCACGTCGATCTGGAATCCCACCAACTGGGAGCGGTCATCGGAGGAATCCAGAATGTCCACCTGGTCGGCGGATTGGTCGTTGATGAAAGCAAAACCGAGCTTGCAGGACCCTTTGTCGTCGTCGCTGCAAGCAGATACATACGAAAAACCGACAATCAGTCCCAGGATAATTCCCAATCTCCTCATGTGACACCTTCCTTGCTTGTGGAAGCTTCTCCGGGGTTCTCTCCCCACCAACGCCGATTCTCCGTGCCGTCCGTATCGAAACCCCGTGGGCTATGACAATCACCAATCATCGGCCTCGATCTTTCATCGAAACCGCGACCGTCACCAACAATGCTTCTATTATACGATCAAAATCTGGACGTTCGTCAACTTCCAAATCCAGTTTACTCAATGCTGCGACTCAATGCTTCGACCGAGCTTCGGCCGAAATACTGAGCAGACTGTAGCAGACATTCTGCCCGGCTTCGACGAAAATCAGCCATCCGTCTCGTCGCCGGAAGGACCGGTAACATCTGATGGAGACGTGGTCAGCCCCGGCACGGACAGAGAAATTGGGGTTCTCTCAGCCAGAACATCGCTCTTGATCCGCGCAATGCGACAGGACTCGTCCAGGACGGCCAGGGGATCGCCATGGACTGCGGCAGCCATGCCGGGGCAACGAACACAGGCATGGCGCACCTTGCAGCCCACACAGCCGCCGGCCATGGAACGTCGCAAGGAACGCACCCAAGCCAGTTTTTCGCTGCCGCGCCACACATCTTTCAGGCTCACGTCACGCAGGTTGCCCAGATCGAGGGGCCAGGTCACGCAGGGCCAAAGGCTGCCGTCTGCGTTCAGGGAAATGGACAGATGCCCAGCGGTGCAGAGGGTGTCGTTGCCGTCCTGTTTGGCCATGGCATCTTCAGGGCGCAGTTCCACAGCCTCTGAGCCCTCCAGGAACTCCTCCATGACAGGATGGAGCAACAGCCACCGCAGATCCTCGTCGCTGGCCCGCAGGGCCGGAGAGGCAAGCCTGCCGTCGAGCATGCCACTTAGATGCGGATCCACCATGGGCACTGCGCCCAGGCCCTTGGCCCAGAGCACGAAGTCCGGGATCTGCCGGACGTTGTCCGCCATGGCGGTCATGGACACGGTGACGTTCACATCGCGTTCCCGGAGGGCCTGGATGGCCGAGACGGTCTTTCGAAACGAGCCCGGCCTTTGTGCCAGGGAGTCGTGGACCTCTTCGGTCATGCCCAGCATGGTGGTCTTGATATTGTAGATTGGCAGATCCGCAAGAAATGCGGCTGTCTGCCCGTCGATGAGCGAGGCGTTGGTGGAGAGGGAAACAGCGAATCCCAGGTCCCTGGCCATCTCGAGGATCCGTTTCCATTCGGGGTGCAAGAGCGGCTCACCGCCGGAAAACGTGACCCAGAGTGCTCCCAAGGCCTTGGCATCGCCCAGGGCTGCCTCCAGAAGGTCGCGGGGAAGTTCCTGGTGGCTGCCGGTTCGTCGTTCCGGTGCGCGGTAGCAATGCTTGCAGTCCAGGTTGCACTTGGTGGTCAGGTTGACGTAAATGGACGCGAGCCCGCTGTTGTCGCTGATGGCCTGAAAATAGTCGTTCAAAAGAGACATGGTCCTGTCTCACCCGTCCTGGAGCAAGCCGAGCCCTTCGAGCTGCTCCAAAAAGGCCATGCAGTCCTTGCCGGCGGTCTCTTTGTCCACTTCGAACTCGGCAACCAGGGTTTCGACGATCTCTGCCGGGGTGACAGGGCGTTCGATCAACTCCCAAATTCGGACGCCCACCCCGGAGACCCGATGCAACCTGGTCCCCTGGACATCCAGGATAAAGGTTTCTCCACCCACTGCCCGGGCCACGAGATCCGTTCTTCGCACGACGGTCCGACCCTGTTCAACCATGCTCCACCTCCTGTCGCACGGGCGCACCCTGACTCGGTGACCCGAGACAATCCTGTTCTACGAGCGACCAAAAGCTCCGTCCGGACCGGCGCTCGAGCACGTGAACCGGCGTCTGTTCCATCAACCGCTGGGACAGCGAAACGAGGTCCGGCTTGATCACGCGAAGCTCCCGGGACAACCTGCCCACCGCGTCGGCAAGGGATATGGGCAGCAGCCTGTCTTCCTCGCCGCTTTCCAAAAACACCAGGTGACGGAGTTCGAAGAGACCGGCCCTGGCCGACTCGATTCCTGCAAAGGGAAACGCCGACACCATGGGCCCACTGGACGAATCGAGAGACACCACCACCAGTTCGTCTGCAATGATCCATGTCCCCTCCGGCCGCAGCCTGGCCGCCGTGGTCTTGCCCACGCCGCTGGGGCCCACGAACATCACCGCCCCGGCGGGCCCTGCCACTGCCGAGGAATGCACGATGAGCGAATCGGTATCGTCCTCCAGGGCACTGAGAAGGCCCACCCGACAGGCCGACAGCCACATGTCCCAGGCCAGGACACAGCGCCCTACGACGCGGCGCACCGGCTCTCTGTAGCAAACCCACTCCAGCATCCCTGGTCTGACGAACCGACGGGCCTCGGGATCGCCCCCTTCGTAGACATTGACATTCCAATGCATGGACTCGTCCACGGTGACGGGGACCTGGTCTGCAATTTCCAGATCCACGATCACGTCCGGCTCGCGGCCCGCAACCTGGGCCTCGTCCAAGGAAAAAGCCTGGAGCTTGTTCCACTTGTCGCTCGCCGGCGGCTCGGACAGGCCGCGGAGCCGGACGTCGAGCATCTTGCCGGCGATCTCGAAGAAAACGCGACATTCGGCTCGGCCTCTCTCCGAAAGCTCTGTCATGCCCAGTTCCTCACGTCCATTCCTTTCCTTTATCCCCAGTTCCTCATGCCCGCTCCCTTGTGTTGCCACTTTCCAACTCTGCGGCAAAACTCTCGATGGTCTCGGTGGTGGCCTCGGGAGCCTCCTGAAACAGCATGTGCCCCACTCCTTCGAACTCGACCAGTCTGGCATGGCCCAGGCCCGACACCAGCTCCTCGACGAGCCTGCGTGACACCATGCGGTCCTTCGTCCCGTGGAGCACGACCGTGGGCTGTGGGATCGATGCCAGGCGATCGGTGATGTCGAAGGCCGCACAGGCCCGAAAGTCGTCTGCCACGGTCTGCTGGGAGGCCACCAGGGGCGGCTCTGTGTAGAGTTTGACCAGGTCCGGATCGGCAGTGGGCCCGAAGGCAAACTGGGACACCAGGTCGCCGAACTGCTGGTAGTTGTTTTCTACCACGTCGAAGACCGCCTGGGAAACGGGCAGGCGCGCACCGCAGGCTCCCACCACCAGGCCGGCCACCATGTCGGGCCGATCCAACGCGGCCTGGAGCACCACGGCCCCGCCCATGGAATGGCCCACGAACAAGGCTCTCGATATGCCGAGCTGCCCTGCGAGTTCGGTGACCATGGCTGCGTAGAGCTGGATCGTCACCGGCTCGTCGGGACGCTGCTTGCTGCAGCCATGGGCCGGCAGGTCCGGGGCCAGGACGCGACGCCTGCGCCCCAGCGCGCCAATCTGGTGGAACCAGACGTGGGTGCCGCCGGCGGCTCCGTGCACCAGGACCACCGGGAGTCTCGCAGGGTCACCTGCTCGATCCCGGTCCCGGTAACAGAGAATCACGCCATGGACTGGTGCCTTTGCCATCTTCCCGTCTCTTTCTCTTTGCTGGCCCCCAAGCTACACCAAGTTGAGGAAAAGGCAAACCGCCGGAGAACAACCAGAGACGAGAACGGGAAAACGAGAGACGAGCAGGGCAGGGAAACAGAGAGGAAAACGGGAAAAACAGCGGCGGGAAGCAGAAGAGGGGAAGAGGAGGAAAACAGAGACGAGAAGGGAAAGAACAGAGACGAGAAAGGGGAAAAACCCGGCACGAGAACGGGAAAACCACAGAGGGAAAGGGGTGGAAACAGGGACGAAACAAACAGAGGCAGGAAAGCGAGTCGGGCAGTGCCCGGGGCCTGGCCCCGGGCACCAATCAATGGAACCGATCAGACCACGAAAAGCCGAAGATCAGCCCATTAGTCCATCAGCCCTTGATCTGCTTGACGCCCTCAATGAATTCGGGCATCGCCGCTTCCCAGGTGGAAACCAGACCATAGTCGGCGACCTGGAAAATTGGGGCCTCTTCGTCCTTGTTGATGGCCACGATGATCTTCGAGCCCTTCATGCCAGCCAGGTGCTGGATGGCACCGGAGATGCCCACCGCAATGTAGAGTTCGGGGGCCACCACGCGACCGGTCTGTCCCACCTGGAGGTCGTTGGGCACGAAACCGGCGTCCACCGCAGCACGGGTGGCGCCCAGGGCACCGCCCAACATGTCGGTGAGTTCTTCGAGAACCTTGAAGTTCTCGCCGGCCTTCATGCCGCGCCCACCCGACACCACCACCTTGGCCTCGCCGAGATCGGGCCGGGAGGACTGGGTCAATTCCAGCTTCTCGAACACCGCGCCCAGGGCGTCGAGGGCGCCTGCGTCGAGTGAAACCACCTCGCCTGCACCGGCTTCGGCGGCTGGCTCAAACTCGGTCTGGCGGACGGTGGCCACGACTTTGTCCGTGGTCACTTCCACGGTGGCGATGGCATTGCCCGCGTAGGCAGGGCGCTTGAACTTCTTGGCATCCAGGACTTCGATGACCTCGGAGGCCATGCCGCAGTCGAGCAACGCGGTGACCCGGGGCATGAGATCCTTGCCCAGGTTCGTGGCCGTGGCCACCACGTGGGAGGCTCCGCCCTCACCGGCGGCCTTGGCCACCAGGGGAGCCCAAGTCTCGGCCATGTAGTTTCCGAGATCGGCGTTGTCGAACTTGTAGAGCTTGGTGACATACTTGGCAGCCTCCTGGGAGGCGGCCTCGATGCCAGAACCAATCATCACACCCAGGACCGCTCCCCCCGCCTTTTCGGCCATCTGCCTCGCGGCGGTGATGGCGGGCAGCGAGGAGGTCTTGAGCGCACCATCCTTCGTCTCACACAGAACCAGCACGTTTCCCATGACGCGCCTCCTTTCGTCAGATGACCTTGGCCTCGTTGTGCAGCTTGTCGAGCAGCTCTGCGACGTCTTTGACCTTGATGCCGCCCGCCCGTTCCGCAGGAGCCTCGTAGCCATGATAGACCACGCGCTTGTTGAGTTCCACGCCCAGGTCCGCGGGGGTCTTTTTGTCCACAGGCTTTTTCTTGGCCTTCATGATGCCCTTGAGGGACGCAAACCTGGGGCCGTCTTCATATTTATGACCGGGATCGGTCTGTCCGTTGCGCACGGCATCAGGAGACACGATCCGCAGGTCCACGGTCACCACTGCGGGCAACGGGACCTTCTTGACCTCGATGCCGCCGTCCACTTCGCGATAGGTCCGCAGCCACTTGGCGTCGGCTTCCGTCTCGATCTGGGAGGCAAAACAGGCCTGGGGCATTCCAAGGTAGCCGGCCACGAGCTGGGCCGCCTGGTTGGAGTCGCCGTCCACCGCCTGCTTGCCCATGAGCAACAGGTCGGGCTGTTCCTGCTCGTAGACCTTGGCCACGATCCGGGCCACGATTTCAGAGTCGAGGTCATCGTCGTTGGCCACGACGTGTACGGCCCGATCCGCGCCCATGGCCAATGCTGCGCGCATCTCTTTCACCGCCGCCTTTTCGGGGCCGATGCTCAGGATGACGACTTCGCCGAACCGCTCGGCCTTGCCGCCTGCCGCACCCTTCTCGTTCAACCGAAGGGCGGCCTCTACTGCATACTCGTCAAAGGGATTGATCACATAACTGACCCCACTCAGGTCAACCATGCCATCTTTCACTTTGACCTTCTGTTCCGGATCCGGAACCCTCTTCGCTGTCACCAAGATTTTCACGGTCGCCTCTCCTTTCCAAGCTCCAAGCGCCGGTGCCGTCCAACATGATTCCCGGCAGAGCTCCGTCTATGGTTTGAACAGTTTTTTCGTGCAACCGTCACGCGGGATCGCGTTTAGCAACGCCGAGTCTGGATGTCAAGCGCAGCCGAAGCGAACGGGCGAACTGGGTCACCGGGCCTTGAAAGCCCAAAACTTGCTCCCGAGAAAATTGACCATGGTGGCAGCCCCGATGCCGAGCAAACTCGCCATGAGATACCAGCGCCCGGTTCCCATCCCCAGATAGGTCATGGATACGTGCATCACCAAAATCCGCACGCCCAGTCCCACCAAGCAAACCAGGACGAAAATCACGTAGGAGCCCATAACCTCAACTTCCCGGCCCACGGCAAAGGTGATTTTCCGATTGAGCCAATAGTTCCACGTCACCGCCACGGTGAAGGACACCACCGCTGCTGCCCGGGGGTCCCAGCCGGCCAGTTCGGTGAGGGGCACCAGCACCGCGTAGTCCACGACCACACCAGTGGCCCCAACCAGCCCGAACAAGATAAACTGCACGAGGGAGGGATTGCGCTCTCGCCACTTGCCCACCCATCGTTCGACAAAACCTGCATGACCGCTCACCTTCACCTCCAAGCCGCGCTCCATTGATACCTTGGACGCCTCACGCACATCGTGAAACGTGAAAGAAAGATACGTGAAAAAATAAATTATGGACTGCATTGACAAAGGACTCTTGAGTTTTCAACAAAAATCTCTTAATTTTTCTTGTTATCGCAAGACAAGACACAACTTTTTCAAAACCCGATGGTTCCAGTTGACCGAAGGACGGACGTACAGTGACTGAAGAATTCGACGACGAAGCCACAAGTATCGTAACGCTCGAAGTCGACGACATGAGCGACGAACGCAACCAGGCCTATTTCATCGTCCTGGCGGGGTCCGCCGTGGGAGAGATGTACAAACTGGAAGGCACCGAGCTGGTGCTGGGGCGCGCATCGGACACCGAGATCCGAATCATCGACGAAGGAGTGAGCCGACACCATTGCAAAGTGTCGGCACTACCCACCGGAGACATCCTTATCCAGGATCTCAACTCTCGCAACGGCACCTTCGTGAACAACAAGAAGATTCGCAGTCACATCCTGGAAGACGGCGACAAAATCCGAATGGGCTCCACCACGATCCTCAAGTTCACTTATAATGATGACCTCGAAGAAACCTTCCAGCGCCAGATGTACGAGGCTGCGCTCCGAGATGGTCTGACCAAGGCTTTCAACAAGAAATACTTCCAGGATCGCCTCCTGTCCGAATTCGCGTACTCTGAACGGCACCACACCCCGCTCAGCCTCATCATGATGGACATCGACTTTTTCAAAAAGTTCAACGACACCTATGGGCACCTGGCAGGAGATCACATCCTCCAGGCCCTGGCCCAACGCATTGAATCGTCCATCCGAACCGAAGATGTCTTCGCCAGGTACGGAGGGGAAGAATTCATCGTCATCTGCCGGGGCATCCCCCTGACCCACGGGGCGATCCTGGCCGAACGCCTGCGCACGGTGGTGGCAAACACACCGTTTCGATGGGAAAGCAAAGCCCTGGCCGTGACCATCAGTATCGGCGTAGCGGGCCTGCCCGATTCCAGGATCCGCGAACCCAAAGACCTGGTGGCCGCCGCAGACCAGGCCCTCTACGAAGCCAAGGAGGCAGGCCGCAACCGGGTGGCCATTTTCGGAGAAATCGCCGAGTAGACCACGACCCGTCTTCGCCCACTGGCAGTGATCAAGGGGTAAGCCTGCCAGTATCCTTCGAAAGCATCAAGGCAAAGGGCAAGGCGGCAAGAGAGACCACTGCACAGATCCAATAGGCATGGTAGAGGCCGAACAGGTCTGCCATGAGCCCGATCAGGGGAACGATCACAGAGCTGGACGCAAAGCCGACCATCATATAGATACCGTTCGCAGCAGCCCGGTCCTCTCCCGCTCGTTCCAGCATCAAAGCCATCAAGGGTGCTGACGTGGACAGGGCCACGAATCCGAGCAAGGCCAAGAGCAAGAGTCTCGCCAAACCCGACCATGCCAAAAACGCCATCATCAAGAGGGGAGACAATGTGACGGCCCCCAGGAGTACGATCCGGCGCCCCAATCTGTCGGACAGGGGACCGGAAACCGACACCCCCACCGCCCCAGACGCAGCGAACACAGACAGCCCGACATTGGACATCCAGAGGCCTTCACCCTGCCGAATCAAAAACGTGGGCAAAAACGACGTCACAGCACCAGATAAAAAAAGCCTGGCCACCACGACACCCGACATGCCCAGGATGTCTCGGCCCATGCGTTTCCACAATCGTCTGAGCCCACCGGCGCGGCTTCGACCAGTTTTTCCATCGACTGCAGGATCCACCCGCCACCAGACCAGGGCCGAAGCAGCCAAACCTATGGGGAACAGGCGCCAGGACCCATGCAGTCCGAACCAGGACAGGGCCGCAGCAGCCAGGAGCGGCCCCAAGGTCCTGGCGATCTGGCCCCCCACCATGTGCAGACTCATGCCGAGTCCCACCCTGTCGCCGGCCGCCTCGGCAATGACCACCGGAGCGGAGACATGGAGTGCCGCCACGCTCACACCAGTGACCAGGAGAAGCAGGGCAGCCAGACCATACGATGGTGCCACGCCGAGCAGGGACATGGCCAGGCCCGTGACCGCAGGCCCCAGGATCACGAATGTCCGGGCCAGGTTGCGGCGGTCCACGAACAGTCCCAGCCAGGGATTGAACAGGGACGGCATCTGCAGAAACATGGTCAAGGACCCGGCCTGCAGCATGCTCAAGGAAAGCTTGCGAATGAGCAGGGGAAGCCAGGGCGCCAGCAAGGCGGTGTAGAGATCGTGGGCAAAATGCGCCCCGGCCAGGGTCAGGACCTGACCCCAGCGAAAGGCGGCAGTCTTTTGGCTCTTGTCGCTGCTTCGTTCCACGGGTGGGGTGATAGCACTCCCAATCCGGCAGACAAGGTACAAAGAACGACAGCCAAACACTCGATCACTTGAGCAATTGACCGAACAGCGCGACAGTGGCAAAAAAGACCATTGGAGAAACGAAAGCATTGGTTGAAACGCACGATATCGATTTGTCGGCACAAGGAGACATCATGTCCATGCAGGTCACACGAACCCTTTTGCTCGCAGCATTCGCAGTGGTTTCGACCACGGCTGCCTGCCACCCCACAAAAAAGGTGTATACGATTCCCACAGTCAAAGATGCGATCCTGACGGCCATTCAGAAAGCCAGAAAGGAACGCCGCCAGGGGCACCTGGACAAGGCCTCCGACATCCTGCTTGCCGAGGGCAGGCGGGTGCTCAAAGAATACCCCACCGCGGTCCTGCGGCCCAAGACAGTCAAGAAGCTTTGGCGCATGTCTCGAAAAATCGGCAACCTCTGCCTCGACTACGGACAGGAACTCATCCAGGAGGCTGTTTCCGACAAGATGTGGAAACTTTCGGACGTCTACAAGAAACGGCATGCAGCCCACCAAAAACTGAACCGAAAACTGCGCCAGCTCATGGCCAGGCTCCCCAAGACCGAGGTGACTGCCAAGCAAAAGCCTGCCCCGGTGATCCCGACGGCCACGGGCCAGCAGACAGGCAACGCTTCGGAGGGTTCGGCTGCACCTGCCGGCGACTCCGCTGCGTCGGGCACATCGGGCGAGACAACGGGAGACAAGTCGCCCAGCCGGCCGACATCCGGATCGGATGAAGGCCCCATCACCCCGTGACTCCTGGCGCAGCGACACCAGTGAGGACAAGACGCCAGCCAGATCCGGACCCCGGCCAACCGGCCCGAGGCCTCCATGATCCCGCAGGTTGGTTCTCGACCAGACGGTCGGTGAATCGTCTCGCAGGAACCGTGATGGTTCTCCTCGTCCTCCTGGGCTGGGAGGGGTCGGCCCATGCCGTCACGTATTGGCTGCGCCTGGCTCGAACGCCCACATGGAAACAGGCGGCCGCCAAGGCGTCCCTGATCCAGAAAGATTGGACCAGGGGTGGGCGCCTGTTGCGCGTCATGGTCCACCAGTCTTCGCTGTCCACTTCTGCTGGCAAGTCGGCTGATGCGCAAAAAACCTTCGATGTGCTCGTGGGGCCCTTCGACTCGCTCCCGGCTGCAGTGATCGCCTCGTACCGATTCCAGAGCATGCAGCCCTGGCTCGACAAGGGTTGGGCCCTCGGGGCCGTCCCCCTGGTCGTCTCCGGCCTGTTTCTCTCGGCGCCGATCCGTTTCACCGCGAAACTGGCAACGGTCTGCCAGTCGATCCTGTCCAACCCCGAGGCGGCAGCGAAAGGACCGGACCAGGGCAATCATACCCTGTCCGCACCCAGGAAAGCCGCATTGGACCAGAGTGGCACGAACGGGAAAACAACGCCAAGAGCCGGGACTCCACATGCGGTGAAGGAAATGCAAAAGCTTGCCGGACCAGACCATCCCATGCTGGCAGAGGCCCTGGTCGCGAGAGGATTCGGGTACGCAGAGCCCAGACCCTATGTGCCCCCCAAAGAACAGTCTATCGCCCGGTTCCTGGCATGGGATCGGCTCCTGGTCTGGGGCCGCAGGGAGGTATGCCAAAAAACGCCCAAGGTGGTGGGGGGCCCCAAACCTCATTTCGGCCCAGGCCCGAAAGACATGACCCCGCAAGTGCACCCGGGGGGCAAACGCTGCCTGGAATGGATTTCCGGCCTGACCCCGGACATGCAGTTGGCCTGGTTTCCCGCCTCCCAACTCGCGATTTCCTCCCGGTTCAAGAAAGCGACCCTGTCCACACGCTGGGGACCGGTTCGGGTTCGGTACTCGTTGATACGCCTGGGCCGCTCGCCCAGGGGCCTCATCTACCAGGCTGTGGTGCGATCGGGCGGCTTTCCGCCCGTCCGAAAGACCATCGTCATTTCCAACAACTACCCTCCGCCCCATCGACTCGGATTCGACCGGCTGGGAGCAGCGATCTTCGAGGGCCGAGGCCTCATCGTTCGCCGCATCACCGTCACCCCCCCTTCGCCTCCCGTGCCGGCGCTCTGGAAGATGCGCCGATTCAAACAACACCTGACGTATCATCCCGAATAGTCCCGGATGCAGAGAACTCCCCTGACTGGAGGGAGATCCATGACTGGAGGAAAATCCATAAGCAGCCTCCCATCGCCGCTCTCTTCTCCAGCCCCAGCCCCATCGACAGTGACGGATTCTGCGTCCACTACAGCATCCAGTTCCCCAGGATCCAGGAATCACGTGGCGGTCTTGCCCGATAACTCCTCTGTCTGCAAACCCGACAACCCACGAGGAACCGCCATGTCCGCGTCACCACCGATTCATCCACATTCCCTGGACCAAGAGGAACGCATCGCCAGGATTGCCCTGGCATCGAGTCACGGCATCGGCTCGGGCAAATTCTTCCGTCTCCTGGAGACTTTCCAGACCGCGCGAGCCGTGTTTCGCGCATCGCCCTTGGAACTTCATGCCCTGGTAGGCACCGCGGCCACCGGGCTCCAAGAGCCCTCCCGCCTTTTCAGACTGGCAGTGAGACAAGAACGTCTCACCCAAGACACTGGCGGCCGCGTCATCGTCTGGGGAGAGCCCGAATACCCAGCCCGGCTCAGGCGGATGGCCAGACCTCCGGCGCTGCTCTTCGTCGCGGGAACCACCCGACTACCCGAACGGACGGTTGGCATCGTGGGTCGCAGGGCAGCCACGGGAACAGGCCAGGAAAAGGCCAAGACAATGGCGGCTGCCCTGGCGACGGAAAGAGCCGCAGTGATCTCTGGTGGAGCCTATGGAATCGACGCTGCGGCACACAGAGGCTGTCTCGATGCAGGAGGTCTCACCGTATGCGTCCTGGGCAGCTCCCTAGACCGGCCCTATCCCCAGCGTCACTTCCGGCTTTTCGCGAAAATCGCCGAAACAGGCGCACTCCTCTCGATCTTTTCTCCAGACAGCGAGGCTGTCCGCGCAAACTTCATCCGGCGCAACGCGGTGATCGCCGCACTCTCCGATGTCCTGG
>CAZIJS010000110.1:0-13764 GCA_964539505.1 uncultured Myxococcales bacterium | reverse complement strand
AACCTGCCTGGGTTCTTCGATTTTTCGCAAAAGGTCTTCATCGGACAGCTCCTGCCCGGACTGCGGCCATCGCACATGGCAAGGAATGTCTCGTCCAGTAGGTCTGCCTCCGTTGCCCAGATGCAAGTGTCGCGGTCGCCAACCATGGGCTGTCCAGAGTTCATGGCCACTGGAACTTCCCGAAGCGGCATTCCATCCCTCGAGTTCCCACAATGCCAGGACGTCCTGCAAGAAATCGAAATTCCCATGGGAGTATGTGCCCACGAGGACAGAAGTCATCAACCGGCGCACGAAGCCCGACAGGGCAGCCAGGACCGGAATGGTCACATGGGACGCAAATCCATCCCCCCAAAGCACCAGGACAGCCCTGCCAAGCCGATGAAACGGAGCAAAGTCCTGGGGGTGTCTGGAGAACAACATGCTCTGGAAACGCTGCCGATCCAGGAAAACCACATCGACGTCCCACCGAGCGGACGACAAGACCATCGCCAGACGCATCTTGTCCGAACCAGGTTCCTCTCCCGATCGCCCCCCCCAATCCAGGAGGGAGGTCAACTGCAGGTCCGGATGGAACGAGGCCTCGTCGATGTGACGCTGAAGGCTCGCGGCAGCCGCTGCGCTAGGAGCGACGAACACGATCCGTCTGGCCTTCCGCGCGATGGCGTGTCGCAAGCCCGCCAGAAACAATGTCAGGCCGGCATCCAGGTCCGGTCCCAGGCGCAACCAGTAGAGGCCCGCCTGATGGAAGTCCAGTTTACTGACCTTGTTCCACAAACCCGCCCATTGCGCAGGTGGCCTCACCCTGGCCAACCAGTCTCTCCCCAGCCCGGAAAAACCAGCAGGATTCTGCACAGCGGCATGTCCCCGCCCCGATCCCCCATCCAGACGAGTCTTCGCCCCCCAGCACAACGCCGCCACGTCCTGAGCTTCCGCCTCCAAAACCAGGGATGCCAAGATACGGACATCCAGCAACTCTTCCATGGTCCCCCGCAGGGAACAGCGCGGCGGGCTGGCCACAGGCGGCAGACCCGCCATGAGCCGTGACACCCCGTCGGCATCTCCAGCCGAGGTGGCGGGAACAGACTCGCGGCCCGCCATGAGAGCCAACAGCCGACTCTGGTCCAAAGGGCCGATCCCGCGATGGACAGCCTCGATGGCAAAAGCAGCCAACGCATCGGCATACCTGCCCCACACCACTTTCATCCCTTCCCGGCAGACCCCGGGAACCAGGCCATCGTCTGGGCCACCCCCCAGGTCATGGAGCATGCCCAGGAATTCAGCACGATACCCCAGCCCCAAATCCCCGGCGAGACGACGCGCCTCCTGCGACACAGACCGGACGTGATCGAAAAAGGACAGACCATGGCCATGCGTATCCACTCGATGAACAGCCTGATCGATCCCCGTGTCCTCTTTCGACTTCATATGGACGTTTTCTCCGTATCACGCGATACAGGATATTATCTACAAGTTGACATACTTCGTCAAGGATCTCTTTTCGAACGGAACGCAAAAACTCAATTTTCCCAGAGAATTTGTGAAAAATCTCCTTCATGTTCCAATATTCTTTCCAGCCCACTTTCACGAAACTATAGTCCTCCTTACAGTTTTCCGTTACATTAACAGTCTACGTCGACAGATGACGTTTCGCCATGGACTGCCACAGACGATCTGCATCGAAGTCCAGCTTTCCGTCATGGGACGCGGCCACCTCGGACAGCGAGTCGGACGTCTGCCGCACCGACTGCACCATTCCCTCCTGCGGAGACAAGGTCCTCGACGAGGGAGAGGAATGTGACGATGGAACGCCCGAAGGTGGCTACGACGGCTGCGATGCAGTCTGCATGGTCACGGATTTCCAGGTAGGCAGCGAGACCTATGACAACCAGTGCAAACAGCATCCCAGAGACATTTTCCTGCGACATGCATCGACAACCGACTCCTTGACCAGATCCGCCACCCTCCCCTACTATGAAAGCCTGGTTTCGGTTCTACGGCCCCAAAGTGGGTCTCGGCCGGGAAAGACACATGGCGCAAGACTCGAAAACATCGTCCCTGCTCGGACGGGTTCGCAGGACAGTCGTGGGCGTGGGCCTCCTTTCGGCCTTGTTCCTGGGAGCCTGTCTGAAAGTCGAAGGCGGATCAGCGGAAGTGTCCTGGGTGCTCAGAAATACAGACGAAAAGGCTGTCACCTGCAGTGAAGCAGGCATCGCAAAGGTCCGATTCGTCGTTCTGGAGGGCGAAGGACAGGACGCCACGGACCTGTGCGACACAGGCCGCATCGGTCGATGCGTGTTCGACTGCAAGGACGGCCACGGCACGACTCCCTTCCGCATCCCACCGGGCCACTACTATTTCGGACTCGAGGCCATAGACACCAATGGACGGCCTCTCGGTCCCAGCCGTATCGCCCTGCCTGCGCCGGTCGAACGCAGAATCATCGAAAGTCAGGTCATGGACCTGGGCGTCTGGCAACTCGTCGTGGAGAACGCGCAATGACACAAAAAGCCACACAAATCATATCGATCATGCTCCTTGGAGGACTGTCTGTCATCCTGGTCAGAGCGAGCTGCAGCCCGGCATCGGAGCAAGGCGACATCGTCTTGACCTATCAGCTCTGGAACCGCATCACAGACGAACCCATGAATTGTGAACAGGCCCAGGTGGGCAGTATCGAGTTTACCCTCTACCCGGAAACCGGTGATCCCATCCGGCGCAAAGCAGGTTGCCAGGTATCCGCAAACGGCAAGGGCACGGCGCGCGTGAGCTTTCCATCCGGAACCTACCGGGAATTGGGCGTCAGGATGCTCCGGTCCGACGGCGGGCCCTCCTGTCTTGGAACCCTGAGGAAAGCGACATGGACCTTCCGGAACGGTGACTCGCTGACGGTACCCCATCCAGGTCGCGTGGTTCTCGAAACCCTGCAGGCCCAGTTCGATCCCGGCAACATGCCCACCTGTGGGAACGGAACCAGGGAAGCCTGTGAGGATTGCGACGACGGCAACACCCAGGATGGCGATGGCTGCTCTGCGGCCTGTGAAGTGGAACAGGCCGTCTGCGGAAACGGTGTCAAGGAACCCGGGGAGGACTGCGACGACGGCAACACCCAGGATGGCGATGGCTGCTCTGCGACCTGCACATCCGAGGATGAGCCCGATGCGGGGTCCCAGGACGAGCTGGATGCGGGGTCCCAGGGGGAACCCGACGCGGGATCCTGAAACCGAAACGCCCACCGGCCCTTTTCCGCCTACCGGTTCTTCGTGCGCCTTCGGCCCATTGCTGCAGGCAGGGTCCAATGCAGCACTCCTCTTGGTTTTGCATCCCACAAGACCGAATACACAAAAGCCGATCCCAGGACACGCTTGGTGTAGAGCCTCGTCTCCCAGAAGGGAATGTTTTCCACGAACTCGTCCAGGTCCATTCGACGATTCTTCCGAACCCAGATCCGAACCCGGCGCTCTCCTGCATTGTACGCGGCCACGGCCAGGGCGCTGCGGTCGTGAAAATAGCGGAGGAGATATGCCAGATACCTGCTACCCACCTCCAGATTCAGCACCGGATCACGCAGGCTCGATGTGGTGACGCGCCGCTTGCCGGCGAACCGACGTGCCGTGGAGACGAGGACCTGCGTCAGTCCGACCGCTCGGGCATGGGAAACCTGGCTGGGATTGAAGGCGCTCTCTTCCCGCATGAGTCCGAACAGCAATGCATGCGGCACATCTTTCCGTGAAGTCACCAGGCTTACGAAGGCCTTCGGGTAGGCAATCTCCCACTTGCGCCGCCAGTAACCCACCGGCATGTGACGTTCGTAGTCTCGCAGCAGATGTCTTGGAAGCCAATGGGACAAATGATAGAGACCGGCTCGATCCAACAGGTCCGCCGCCGCCCAGAGTCTGCCTCGCATCCGGGTATCCAGGGACGCCATCAGCTTCTTGCTCGGCTTGCCCCTGGGAATTTTCAAACCCAGCGCCTCGAGTTCCCGAAGGGCTTGATGCCCCAGCCAGATGGATGCCAGGAATCGAGCCCGCTTGAAACCAGGCCTGGATACGAAGCCTCGATCTCCAAAGCCTGCTGTCACGGACACCGATCCGCCGCCCAGCATCTTCCTGGTGGCCTCCTGTGCCTTGGCGCGGTCCCAGCCCGACAGTCTCGACCAGGCAAGGAACGCATAGTAAGTCAAGGGACAACGATGCACCACCTGGTCCATGGCTGCCACCGCCTGGAGACGATGACCGGCACGGTCCAGGCTCCTGCCCACCCAATAGGCAATGCGGCAGGCTGCGTGGTAGCCCTTCTCCGAAGAAACGACGGCCTGGTATCGACCAGCCAAGTTCTGGATGGCGGCATCGTCGCCACGAGCCCAGGCAGCCCGGACCAGCCGCCAGAGCGCCTCCTGGGCCATGTCGCCACCGGGATAGCGCTGCAACAGGCGCTCATAGGCATGCTGCGCCTTGCGAAGACGGCCTTCCATCGCCCAGGTTTCGGCAATCTTGTAGGCCGCATCGTCTGCATAACTATGATGCGGATGCTCGCGCTCGATGCGTCGGAAATACGCTCTCGCCAGACCATAACGTCCCAGTCTGCGTGCGGTCTTGCCGGCCTGGTAGAGTGCCTTGGCCTTCAAGTCCACAGTGGGACGCCTGTCACAGAAGGAGACGGCCCGCTGAAATGCAGACAGGGCGCTGCGTCTTCGCCGCATCCGGACGAGCGCCCTGGCGTCGTAGTAGGCGGCCTTGCATCTGGCTGCCCTGTGACAGCGCCGGGCCAAGGCGGCGAGTTCCCTGTGAGCCTGTCGATACCTCCTGGCCCGCATGAGCCCCCTGGCCCGCAGCGTTGCCATGGAACAACTCAGCTCGACCCGAGGTAATCTCAATCGCCTGGCCAGCCGTTTCGCCTTGTCCGTCCAACGACTCGATGGGAAGCCCGCTTCCAGGAAGCGAAGCTGGACAGCCATGGCCCCAGGACTCCGTCCCACCTTCGCCTGGGCTTCCATGAGGCGATACCTTGCCTCGGCCCGTCCTGTCCGCGGCTTTCCGGAAAGAAACGACTGGTAGGCCTTCAAAGCCCCGGCCCAGTCTCCCTTTTTGCGGAATGCCGCAGCAACAATCAAGGAACAAGGCTCCGCCCAGGGGCCGCTGCGCCCTGCCGCCCTGCAAGCCTCGACAGCCCCATCGAAATCACCGAGCCTGAGCCGATCCTGGGCCAGATACAGGTTGGCCCAAGGTGCCGACGGTATCGGCCTGGATGCCAGGCCGGCCAAAAGCACGGCCGAGGCGGCCCAGCGTTTCATTCGATAGAGGAGGTATCCCTTGAGAAACAGATGTCTGTCATCGAGAGGGCGGCCTGCAAGCAGCCCCAGGGCATCCTCGTAGCGGCGCAGCAAGACGGCGCTGCGCAGGTCGGTCTCCTTCCCCGCCCCCACTGCCGAACCTGCTTGCTGCGCAGGACTCGACCGCCCCGTTCCACCAAGCACACCGCCTGCAACCTGCGTCTCTTTTCGTCCTCCAGTATCCCCTCCTCCCAAAACGAGTGGAGGTGCCCCCCCCTGTCCCGACAGCGCCATGCGGCCCAGAAAGAAACCCAAGGCCAACGAAAATAGGCCCAAAACAGCCCACAGGCCACTCCAACCCATTGGCACGACACGCTGAACCCGTGACTTTTCCATCTCCACTCCCGATGCAACGAACCCTCGTCCATCCATACCATCACCGGCCTGGCTCCGCAAAATCCAGCCCACCTCCGACGTCACTTCCAGAACAAAAGACGGATGACAGCCGAATCGAATCACTCCGCTCTCGGGGACATCATGTCACGGCCCCTGGTTTCCCGGGACAAGCAAAAGCCCCACATGCAAGAAGGAATAGGCATAAGTCCGGCGCTGAAGAAACCGGTTGAACCCCTCTTTACGCCATGTTTTCCACAACCGTGACAGTGAGCACAGAGGTCACGCAGAGGCTGTTTCGGAGGAGTCCCGGCCAGCACCCTCCCGGTCCGACTCCAAGGGCCGACCCAGGGCAAAGGGCTCGATGGCCCGGGCCATGCGGGAGAGCAGTTCGGGATCGGCCTTGTCCTCGGCCAGGGCCAGGGGAACGCCGTGCCGGCTCTTTCCCGGCGCGGTCACACAGACCCCCTGGTCCAACCAGAGGTCCATGGCGGACCGGAACATGGTCCGGATGCAGGCTTCTCGCCTGGTGACCAAACCCATCTGGAAATCCCGGAGAGCCCGGTCGTGCAGCCGGCGTTCCAGGAGCTTTCTCCCCATGGGACCATCGAGCAGGACTTCGAGCCCCTTGTAAGCACTCCAGTATCCCTCGCAGAAATCCGCCACCAGGCTCGAAAGGAGTTCCACGTGCCGCTTTCCCTTCTCCACCATGCGCACATGCCGCAATTCCCCTTCCTCCGGGGGAAGAATCTCGATGGCCCACCCTTCCATGGCGGCCAGGGTATCGGAGAAAATCACATCGAAGGTGGCGCCCACCTGGTAGACGAACTCGCGCTTGAGCAAACGGCTCAACTCCAGCGTTGCACGTCTGAGGTCCTTGAAAGACACTGGCCGGTCGCTCCCTCCCAAGGACAAGAGCGCCCGCGATACCAATGCCTCGGCCACGAGCAGATTGATGAAGTTGTTTCGGTAGTAAGCCAAAATGGGGCGATTGTCGTCCTCGATGCGATAGTGGATGTCTTCCAGGCCGGGTCGGTACGACACGCTGCCCTCCCGCACGAGCAGGTCCAAGGCGGAATCGATGAGTCTTGCCCAGTCTTCTTCGTCCACCGCGGCTTCCAGGACACCGGGAGCGAGTTGTCCTCCCAACGAGACGATACGCTGGGCGTAGAAACGCGACGCAGCCATGACGAACCCTCGGGGCACCGCCCGCCGCCCGGACGCAAGGAGGGCAGCGCTGGCAAGGGCCGTCGGACTGACCCGAACGAGGCGTGAAATGTCATAGACTACCCTGTGGGCAATCCGAACCACCGCGGCATTGAACACGTCTTCGCTGCAGCCCGGCACCGCTCCTGCCTCGGCCAAGGCTTCCTTGAGCCCATACGGCTTGCCCGCGTACATGACCACCCGCCCAAAGGTGCTTCCCAGCACCTTGCCGGCACGCAACACGTCCCCCATGTCCTCCTTGCGCTTCTTGGCCCCGGCGAGTTCCTTGGCATAGGAGCGTGTCTCTACGATGCGATCGTAGCTCAAATCAATGGGAAGGAGGAAGCATTCGGGAATCCTGTTCTCCACCGCGGCCCTGGCGATCCATCGCAGAATCCCCAGCTTGGGGGGCAGCACCTTCCCGGTCCGGCTCCGCCCTCCTTCGATGAAAAACTCCATCGAATAACCCTCGCTGAGCATCTTGGCCAGGTACTCGGCGAAAATGAAAGCATAGAGCCTGTTGGAACGGAAACTGCGCCTGAGGAAAAACGCGCCGGAATGCCGAAAGATGGGACCGAGCGGCCAGAAAGAAAGATTGATGCCCGCTGCAATGAGGGGCACCGAGATCCCGTTGTGCCCCACGATCCAGGAAACCATGAGATAGTCCACGTGGCTCTTGTGGCTCGGCATGTAGAGGACCGGGCCCTTCTGCGTGGCGGCCCGGATCATCTCCAGGACCTCGTCGGACACCTCCACGGTAGTAAACATCCGTCGAAAGACAGTGCTCATCAATTCCCGGAGGAATCGCAGGCCCCAAGGCTCGATCACCGTCTCCATTTCCTTGAGGTAGGACTC
Source organism: uncultured Myxococcales bacterium (assembly GCA_964539505.1). Taxonomy (GTDB): domain Bacteria; phylum Myxococcota_A; class Polyangia; order HGW-17; family SLPX01; genus CAZIJS01. The sequence goes on along the minus strand of CAZIJS010000110.1, from coordinate 6,041 downwards.
AGCCCTGGCCCGAACCGCGGCTTGCGAAACCCCCTCCTCCTCCGCGAACCGCGCCAGGGCATCCCGGACGCGCTCACTGCCAAGAATCTCTGAACGGATCACCCGAGGACCTTTCCTCCTGGGCCCCAACAACACGATGCGCCGGCGCTCCAGGCGTGAACCCAGGGTCCAGCGAAGCCGCCAGGACTGCACCTGCATGCGCTCCCCGCGGTGCTCGGTCACGAACTCATCCAGGAACAAGGGATCGGCGAGCACTGCCACGCGACGACGCAGGTACACGAGAAACTGGAAAGTGGAGCGGACCCGTCCCGGGGCTTCGGGCGACCCGAAAACCTTTCCCACCGCCGAGCCGCGCAGGCCCGGACGCACCGAATGGTGGCCCCACATGATGTAGAGCGGTACGAAAATCACCGGTCTGGGGAGTTCTTCCCGAATCTCCAGGATACGCTCGAAGAGTTCGTGGCCCACGCCCACCGAGTTCACCGTGGGCCCCGCGGCCTTTTTTCGAAGAAAGATGAGAGCAGAATGCCCGGAACGCAGCGCGGCCTCGAACATGTCCGCCTCGGACCTGGGCCTGCGCCGCACGAGGGCCCAAAGGGTACGGAAGGGCTGGAGAAACCAGAGCGAAACCACATGGACGAACGCGGCCAGGGGCAAACGATGATGCAGGAGGGCTGCATTGAGGAACAAGACGTCGAGCAGACGCTCATGAGACAAGACGTAGACCAGAGTCCCCTGGGATGCCGCATCCCGGATCTTGTCCGCCAGTTCGTCGAAATGGTGGGGATCGAAGAGAAGTTGAAACAAGCCGGACAGGAACGGACCGGGCCGCCCCACCATGCCTCGTCCGGGTGGGACCCTGTCTGCGAGCCGTTCCGCGTGACCTCTCATGTCGTCGTTTGCTTCTTAGAACTTGTCGTAGAAAATTTCGTCCTCCCTGAGTCCCTTTTCCTCGAGCACTCCCATGACAGCGTTGATCATGGGCGGGGGACCACAGAGAAACACCTGGCGTTTTTCCGGGGGATTGTAATGCTTGCCTACGTGAATGTGAATAAATCCCGTAGGCCCGTCCCATTTTTCTCCTTCCTGGATGTCCGACAGGGCCCAGAGCACCTTGAAGTTGGGATGTTCCTTGGAGAGCTTCTCGAACTCCTCGACGTAGAAGAGGTCCTTTGGCCCCCTGGCGCCGAAATACAGTTCGATGGGCCGGTTCGGAGTGGTCTCCAGGCAATGGGTGATGAGACACTTCATGGGCGCCATGCCGGCGCCACCACCCACGAGCAGCAGGTGACAATCCTCGTCCTCGTTGAGCCGGAACTTTCCGTAAGGCCCGGTCAGATGGACCTTGTCGCCCACCTTGAGATGATGCACATAGGTCGACCCTTTTCCTCCTGGGATCTGGCGCACCACGATCTCTACCTGGTCATGCTCCGATGGCTTGGAGGAAATCGAATAGGCTCGGAACACGAAACCATCCGGAGAGTCTGGGTCGGGCACCTTGATTTGAATGTACTGCCCGGCACGGAAATCGATGCGATCGGGCTCGATGAGCCGGAAGCGGACCTCTGCCATGTCATAGGTCAGCTTCTTTGCGCTGATCACCTCCGCTTCGAACTCCTGGACCGAAAGGTATTCTTCGGGTATCTCGATCCGGATGTCCTGTCGTACCTTCACCTGGCAGGCGAGCCGCACGCCGGCCCTGGCCTCGGGCTTGGCGATGTGCTGAAGCTCGGTGGGCAGGATCTGTCCGCCCCCGTCCAGGACACGGACCCTGCACTCACCACAGGTTCCCTGACCCCCGCATGCCGAAGGGATGAAGATCTTTTGACCATACAGCGTGGCCAAGAGCGTGTCACCGCCTTCCACTTCCAACGGCTCCTCCGAATCATTGATGATGACCTTGCAGGTGCCGTAGTTCGCCAGGTAGCGGGTGGCCACCAAGATGGCGGCAGACAGAAGCAGGATGAGGCCCACGAAGACCCCCACTCCCACGAGATAGATGGTCAGAGTCATCGATGCGCCTCCCCTAGACTGGAATGATGCCGTTGAATGCCATGAAAGCCATGGCCATCACGCCCGTGACGATCATCGTAATCCCCATGCCTTCCAGGCCTCTGGGAACCAGGGCGATCCGCATTCGTTTTCTCAAGCCGGCCATGAGTAAGATGGCCAGGGCCCACCCTGCGCCGGCCCCAAATCCATAGGCCACGGACTGCACGAAGGAAAGCTTCCACTCCACCATGAACAACGAACCGCCCAGGATGGCACAGTTGACCGTGATGAGAGGCAAAAAGATCCCCAGCGCATAGTACAGGGTCGGGGAAAAGCGCTCCACCACCAGCTCCACGAGCTGGACGAAGGCGGCAATCACGGCGATGAAAAAGACCAGCCTGAAGATTCCCAGATGAATCTTCGAGGCCAAGTCCTTGCCGAGCAACCAGGCCATGGCCCCATCCTGGAGGAAGTAGTGATCCAGGAGCCAGTTGAGGGGCGCCGTGAAGGTGAGCACGAAGATCACCGCCGCGCCGAGTCCCGCCGCCGTGTCGATACGCTTCGACACGGCGATGAACGAACACATCCCCAGAAAATAAACGAGCAGGATATTGTTCGTCAGGATGGATGCGACCAGGATGAGTAGGGGATTGACGTGGTTCGACATCTCAGTTGTCCTCCTGCGCACCGCGGCTCGATGTGAAGGCCCAGTAGAGCAAGCCCAGCATGATGAACGCACCAGGTGCCAGAACCATGAGCTGAATCGGCTGGTAGGATGCCGGCATGACCCTCATGCCCCAGAAAGTTCCCGATCCCAGGATTTCTCTGGCAGCCGCCACGGCCACAAGGACCGAAGAGTATCCCAGGCCGTTTCCGATCCCGTCGAAAAAGGATGCCACTGGCCCGTTTTGCAACGCATAGGCCTCGGCCCGCCCCAGGATGATGCAGTTGGTGATGATCAAGCCCACGTAGACACTGAGCTGCTCGGACATCTCGAAATAGAACGCCTGGAGAAGCTGGTCTACCAGAATCACCAAGGCGGCGATGACGATCATCTCCACGATGAGCCGGATCCGGTGGGGAATCGCATTCCGCATGCTGGAGATGACCACGTTGGAGACGGCTGTCACCGCGGTGAGCGCCAGGCCCATGACCAAAGCGTTTGGCACCTTGGTGGTCACGGCGAGAGCTGAACAGATCCCCAGCGTCTGCACGAAAATGGGGTTGCCGCCCCAAAATCCATCTTTCAAGATGGCAAGGTACTTTTTCATTGTGCCTCACCTCCCGCCAGCCTGGCAGCCGGCACGGAAACCGGCTTGTCGTGGGCCCTACCAAGCATCTTCTTCATGTCTGAAACCAGGAACTTGTCCACGGCCACCGTGGTCATGGTCGCGCCGCTGATGCCGTCGACCTCGAACTTTTTGTTGGCCGTGCCCTTCTTGCGAACCCGCAGGATGATGTGGTCCGGGTTGCCGTCACAGTTCTTCGTAATACTCTTGTTCACGAACTGGTCTGTAAACCACTTTTTCTCGATCTCCGCCCCCAGGCCCGGGGTCTCCTGGTGTTTGTAGAAAGTGATTTGCTTGACGTGGCACAGATCGGGACTGACTGCCAAAAATCCATAAATCATGCCCCAGAGCCCTTTGCCGGAAACCGGGTAGGCATAGGCCTTGACCTGGCCGTCGTCCTTGTAGACAAACCGATAGATCGGCCCGAGCCTCTCGCCGGCAACCTTGGTCTCGAACATCTCGATGACATCCTTCGCCGAGGCATCCTTGGGTACTTCGATCCCGAGGCTCGACAAGATGTGGCGGTATTTCTTTACCTTCTGGTTGCGGTCGATCCTCGGCTTGAGTGCCGTACCGGCCCAAAGCAACGCCGCTCCAGAGATCACACTGATGACCGTGGCAAAAGCCAGGGTCTTGAACGTCTCACCGCTCTTAGACATAGGCCTTCTCCTTGCCGGCCCGACGCCGCAGGAAGATCTCGTCGAGCAGCGGAGCGAAGAGGTTCATCAACAAAATGGAAAACATGACGCCTTCGGGCAGAGGAGCAAACTGGCGGATTACCACGATATTGGCACCGCACAACAGCCCGTAGAGCCACTTTCCTCCGTTGGTGTCGGGTGCCGAGACCGGGTCGGTGGCCATGAAGAAGGCCCCGAGCATCAGCCCGCCGGCGAACCAATGGAACCAGGGAGAATAGTATTTGACTGGATTGAGCCCCCAAAGGACTCCACTGACCAGGGTAACCCCCAAGAAAATGGCTAACGGAATACGCCAGTTGGCCACCTTGGTGAAGAGAATGAACAGGCCGCCCAACAAGAGCAACAGGGCCGAGACTTCACCGGTGGCGCCCGGAATGAATCCAAAAAACATCTTGTCCAAACTGTATTGCGCCAGGGCTGCGTGATAGCCATGCGCCTGGGCGATGGACAGAGGCGTGGCCCCGGTCACCGCATCGACGATCTTGCCATGATCCATGACGAGATATTTCATGACGTTGCCCGGCCAATCCATGGAAGGAACCACATAGGCCGGCGGCGCCAGGTGCACCGGCCAGCTCAGATAAACGAAAGCGAACCCGAGCAGTGCCGGGTTGAACAGGTTGCGACCGGTCCCGCCGAAAATCTCCTTCCCAAACAGGACCCCGAAGGCCGATCCCGCCGCCACCACCCAAAGGGGCACGGTGGCAGGCATGACCAGTCCGAAGAGCAGGCCGGTCACCAGGAAGCCCTCGGAGATCTCCTCTTTGCGGGCCATGGTGAATCCCACCTCCACCACCCCGCCGGCGGCATACGACACCAGGATCACGGCCAACGGCCTCAGCCCGAACGCATAGACCGCCCAAGCCGTGGCTGGGAGCAACCCGAGCACCACCAAGATCATGAAGCGCTTGGTGTTCATGGCATCGCGCACATGGGGCCCGACACGCGTGGGCAAATTCGGCTCGAACACGAAGGTCTCGGTGGCCTCGTAAATCGAGTAGAACCTTTTGAGCGCCCCATCTTTGAAAAGGGGCTCGAACTTTTTCATGAGGTTGAGCAAAAAAGCCATGTCTCATCCATTCCCGCCCCGCCAGGGGCTCTCTGGAATGACAGCCCGGCGCCTCAGCCCTGGGCCGCCTTGGCCTCCTCTGCGAGCAAGTCCATATACTGGCCTCGACCGCGTTTCAGATCCTCGGTGATTTCGATTTTCGCGGGACAGACATAGGTGCACAGGCCGCATTCCACGCACCGCATCAAGCCCAGAGAAGCGGCCTCTTCCACCTCGCCGATGTCCACGAGTTTCCAGAGCTGCTGTGGTTCGAGGTCCACGGGACAGACCTGGTCGCAGTATCCGCAGGAAATACAATAGCGCTGCTGCCCCCTCAGTCCGGCATGCATGGGCCTTGGCATGCCCCGAACCAGGGACGATGCATACCCATATGAATAGGAATCTTCGGAGAAACCGGGCCGGAAGAAACTCAAAAACCGCCGCTCGGTCTGTTCACGAATGACGGTGACGCTGCGCACCCCGGGGGGCAGGGCTCCATCCAGGGGTGCTGCCCTGCCCGTCATCAGCCCGTTTAGCACTACCCGATAGGCATTTCCCGCCTCTTTGCTGGGAGCGAAATCCCCAGAGAGCAGCTCCTTCAAGGCGATGCCCGGAAGGACCTTGGCATGCGCGGGCTTGCTCACCATGCCAGCAACCGACACCAATTCCCTGGGGTCATAGGTGCCATTGGCCCTCAAGGCCCCAAGACGCATCACCTCCTGGAGATCGATGACCCAGGTCCGACCCTCTCTCCGCCCGGCCCAGCCCGCCACCATACCGTCCATCCAGCCCCGGTTGCCGGCGGGATAGCGGTTTGGCACCTCCACGACCTGGACACCTGCCTTGCCGTCGAGCGCAGCCAGCTTCGATGCACCTTGGGGTGCCACCACCCGGATCCGGGCGTTCTTTCCGGCGAGCAAACCCAGGGCTTCGAGGCCTTTGACCGCATCTTTCTCCGACTCCATGGCCAGCGCCTCGTTTCTGGCATGAGGCTCACTGTCCAGGGCCCGGACC
>CAZIJS010000109.1:5581-13823 GCA_964539505.1 uncultured Myxococcales bacterium | reverse complement strand
GATCTTGAGGGGTGATGCGTGATTCTGGGTAGGGTCCAGGCCCAGGTGGTCTCCACCATCAAGGAGTCCTCCTACGACGACTGCAAGCTTCTCGTGGTCCAGCCCCTCGACGAAGAGGGCCGCGATGCGGGCGAAACGCTGCTCGTGGTGGATTGGTGCCAGGCCGGAGAAGGCGACGTGGTGTTGGTGTTGCGCGAGGGCAACTCCATCCGCGGCCTCATGGGATTGCCCAAGGGGTCGGTGGATGCCCTTGCCGTGGGCGTGGTGGATTACGTAGAGTCCGGTGGGAGGCAGCGCTCGCTCACTGGTGACGAGGATGCGGTCCATGGCTGAGCTGGAACTGAGCGAACTGGTGGACCAGGTGGCCCGTCTCGTGGCGGCCAGGCTGGGTGCAGCCGAGCCAAGGCGCTTCGATCCCTGGGATCCGCCCTTCATCGTGGCGGGGAACTGGAAGATGAACCCTCCCAGGGGCGAGGGCCGATCTGCATCAGAGCTGCTCGCCACCTACGTCGCCAGGATGGCCGCCGGTGCAGCAGGAGCGGCAATGCGCATGCTGCTCTTCCCGCCTTCCCTGCTCCTGGCGGATCTGGTGCGGGCGGCACAGCAGGCGGGCTGGCAGGCCGAGTTTGGGGTCCAGGACCTGCATCCCGCACCCTCCGGGGCGCACACGGGTGAGACCTCGGCTGCGCTGGCTCGCATGGCAGGCGCCTCCTGGGCCCTGGTGGGCCATTCGGAGCGGCGGGCCGCAGGCGAAGACGACGGCCTGGTGGCGGCCAAGCTCAAGGCTGCACTGCGTTCCGGACTGTCCGCCGTCCTTTGCGTCGGCGAGACCGAGGCGGAGCGTCGCGGCAGGGTCACCTTCCAGGTGCTGCGGCGACAGGTCATGGCGGCCCTGTCCGGTTTGGCCATCGAGTCTGTGCCTCCCGGTCGCCTGGCCCTGGCCTACGAGCCTGTCTGGGCCATCGGCACGGGCAACAACGCCACGCCAGCCGACATCGAGGAGGCCTGTGCCTTCATCAGGACCCTGGCTGCCGAACAGCTCGGGTCCGCCTGGGCCAGGCGCATGAGGATCCTCTACGGCGGCAGTGTCACCGAGAAGAACGTGGAAGCCATCATGCAGGTCGGTGAAGTGGGCGGTGTGCTCGTGGGCGGCGCCAGCCTGGATGCAGAGCGGTTCGCAGCCATTGCCGAGGCCCTGGCGGTCCGGGTGGCCGGCGCGACTGTTGGAGGTGGATGATGCCGGACAAACCCAGGGTGGACGTGGTGTTTCTGGGATCGGATCATGGTGGTTTTGCGCTCAAAGAGCATCTGGCGGCCTTTCTTGGCCGGGCCGGTTACCTGGTCAAAAACCTGGGAACCCACGGGACCGACGCGGTAGACTACCCGGATTTTGCCATGCTCGTGGCCCAGGCCACGGCCGAGGCACAGGTCCGGGGCCTGGTGGCCAGGGGCATCATGATCGATGCCGTGGGCCTGGCCTCTTCCATGGTCTGTAACCGGGTGCCCGGGATCCGGTCTGCTCCCTGCTGGGACGAGTTTTCCGTGCGATCGGCCAGGGAGCACAACGACGCCAACCTGCTTACCTTGGGTGGGCGGGTCCTGGGAACCAGCCTGGCAGAGCGCATCGTGGAGTTGTTCCTCACCGTCCCCTTCGGGGGCGACCGGCACCTCAGGCGGGTGCGCAAGATCCACGAGCTGGCCGGTGAAGTGCCGCCCGCGGGCATGGACCGGGCCGGGAGGTGATGCCATGATGCTGGGCCGCGTGGTGGGCCGGGTGGTTTCCACGGTCAAGGTGGAGAGCCTGGCAGGGGTCAAGCTCATGCTCGTGCAGCTCATCGGCGAGGACGGGCGCGAGCGGGGCAGGCCCCAGGTGGCCGCAGACGTGGTGGGCGACGCAGGCGTGGGAGACCTGGTGTTTCTCACGGCCAAGAAGGAGGCGGCCATGCCCCTTGGAGGCATGGTGCCGGTGGACCTGGGCATCGTCGGATTCGTCGACGAGGTCACGGGTCGGCGGATCGAAAAACTGACGACGTGAAAGAAGCACTGCCAAGTGAGCGCGCAGTGCCTCGAAAATCGACGCCCATGGAGGCGTCTGGGCGGAAAGCCCCTGGCAGGGGCCGGAAGGATAGAAGAATCATGGAAGCTCGTGAAGCGTTGGGACTCATCGAAACCAAGGGGCTCGTGCCGGCCATCGAGGCGGCCGACGCCATGGTCAAGGCGGCCAGGGTGACCTTGGTGGGCCGGGAATTCGTGGGCGGTGGTTATGTGACCGTGGCGGTGCGCGGTGACGTGGGCGCGGTGAAGGCTGCGGTGGAAGCAGGAGCCGAGGCGGCCCGACGGGTGGGTGAACTGCTTTCCGTTCACGTGATCCCCAGGCCCCACGAAGAAGTGGAAGGAATCCTGCCGCGCTGACACAACGGGCGACGGCAAGAAATTTCCTTCTTCGATCCAGGCGATCGTGAGGCGCCTGGGCATGGCTCATTGATCCGGAGCAGGGTCGGCCCCAGATCCGGCCGACGAGGAGGCAACGGATGGATTCGGACAAGCTCGTAGACGAGATCGTGGCGCAGGTCCTCAATCGACTGGGCCCGCCGGAAGAAGGGCGGGGCCTGAGACGCCAGGCCATCGAGACGGGAGTCACCGCCACCGGGCGGCTGCTCGACGATGGCCGCGAGCATCTCTACGGCAGGGGCAGCGGTGATGGCATGGGCAGGAGGCGCCTGCCCACAGGCCCGGTCACGGCGCCCTCTGCGGGTGACGGCGCGCCCACCGGCCTGGTGCGACCCTATCTGGCCTCGGAATTTTCCGGGCGCAGGACCAGTTCGGCGGCAGGCGGAGGATGGCTCGCCGTGCTCACCGCGGGTGACGGAAGACTCGATGATGTGTATGGGCAGCTTGCCGTTCTGTCCTCGAGAGAGCACCTCGGCATCTTTTTGTCTCCTTCGGCCAGAAAGGTCCTGGACCTGGGCGCATTGCGCCGGGCCTGTCCCTCGGCCGATCTTCTCGCCGAGGAACTCACCTTCCAGATGCGTGACCTGGTGGAAGCCTCTTCTGCGCTGGTCTTTCCCAACCTGACCCTTTCGACCGCCTCGAAGATCGCGCATCTCGACGGAGACAGTGCAGCCTCGCTGTTGGCCATCTTTGCCCTCATGCGGGGAAAGCCCGTCTTTGCCTGCACCGAGTCGGTGTTCGGTCTCAGAACCGACTACGCAGGCGTGCCCGCCGGTTTCAGGGCCAAGGTAGACGAGATTTTTTCCGCGCTCCAGGATCTCGGGGTGCAGATCGTGGCCTTAGACCGCCTGGGAGAAATCCAGATTTCCGGGATAGCCGGGACGAGCCCCGTCCAGACAGCCGGAACGGCACCAACGGCGGCAGCGAAGGTCCCGGCGGGCAACGCCGCGGCCGGCACATCCGCGCAGTCTTTCGTGGATGCTTCCGGTGTGTTGCGCACGCCCATATCCACCGGGCCCTGCGAAGGGGATCCGGACAAGTGCACGGGCTGCGGGCAATGCGCAGAGAAAAACGAGCCGGCGGTGCGGACCCTGGCCTCCAGCGGTGCCGACCGGATCGGGGCGAGCCTGGGCACCAAGGTCCTGGACCGGTCCATCGCCCGGCTCATCGATCACACCCTGCTCAAGCCGGACGCAACCGAGGCGGACATCGTCAAGCTCTGCCGGGAGGCCAGGCAGTTTAGTTTCGCATCCGTCTGCATCAATCCTTCCTACGTGCCCTTGGCGGCCAAGCAGCTCGAAGGCAGCCCGGTCAAGGTCTGCACGGTGATCGGCTTTCCCCTCGGGGCCACCACGCCCACCACCAAGGCCATCGAGACCAGGGACGCCATTGCCAACGGCGCCAACGAAATCGACATGGTGATCAACGTGGGTGCCCTCAAGTCGGGAAACGACGACCTGGTGCGTCGCGACATCGAGGCCGTGGTGGGCGCTGCCAAGGGACAGGCCCTCGTGAAGGTCATTTTGGAGACGGCGCTCCTGTCAAAAGAAGAAATCGTCAAAGCATGTCTGTTGGCCAAGATGGCAGGCGCCGATTTCGTCAAAACCTCCACCGGCTTTGGACCAGGCGGGGCCAAGGTGGAAGACGTGGCCCTCATGCGCAAGACCGTGGGAAGCGCCATGGGTGTGAAGGCCTCGGGCGGTATCCGGGATCTCGAGACGGCCCAGGCTATGGTCAACGCCGGGGCCACGCGGATCGGCGCATCTGCCTCGGTGGCCATTGCCAAGGGCGAGAGCGCCGGCGCCGGCGCCTACTGATGGGTGGGGTCGATTCATGAGTGAAACGGGAGTTTGACCGTGGCCGACGTTCTGGCGGGCAGACGAGGGATCGTCGAGGTGGGCCGCAGGATGTGGCTTCGGGGCCTGGTGGCGGCCAACGACGGCAACATCTCGATCCGTCTGCCTGGTGACCGGGTCGTGAGCACGGCCACCGGAGTGAGCAAGGGCTTTTTGTCCGAGGCGGACCTGGTGGTCACAGACCTGGAAGGCCGGCTCATCGAGGGGCGCGCCAGGCCCACGTCCGAGTTGGGCATGCACCTTGAAATCTATCGTGCCAGGCCCGAGATACATGCCGTGGTGCATGCCCATCCCCCGGCAGCTACGGCCTTTGCCGCCAGCGGTCTGGACCTGTCCGACTGCTTCCTGTCGGAGACGGCCATTTTTCTTGGTGGCGTGCCCACGGCTCCCTATGCCACCCCGGGCACCGACGAGGTGGCCCTTTCGATCCGGGGCCTGGTGCCCCACACAGACGTTTTGCTCTTGGCCCATCACGGGGCCGTCACCATGGGCCCGGATCTCGAGTCGGCCTATTTCAAGATGGAGACCCTGGAGCCCACGGCCACGGTGGCCCTCTACGCCAGGCAGCTCGGTGGGCCCAAGTCTCTTCCCAGGGCCGAGCTGGACCGGCTGGAGGATTCCAGGGAGCGCTACGGATTGGACCTTCGGGCCCTGTCTTGCCGTGCGCCGTCGGCTGCCGGCCCGAGCACCACCCCAGGCGCCGGTCCAGCCGCCGCGTCAGCCGCAGCCCGCGATGCCACACCGAGCGCCGGCCCGAGCACCACCCCAGGCGCAGCGCCTTCCTCGATGGACGGCCGCGAGGAACGGGCCCTGGTAGAACGCGCCGTGGAGGCGGTGCTGCGGCGCCTGCAACAGCAGCGATAGGTCGTGGTGAAATCGGCTGCCCCGCAGACCTTCCAGTGGTATACTCATCTGTGATTGCACCTGTTGTCAGTCCAAGGCCACAAAAGAAGCCTTGGGCCGTCTCTGCTTTTGCCTGGAGTGTTGCATAATGAACAGTGCTTGGGTCGCATCGAATTTCTTTTCTCGGTTCCGATTGGTTGCCATCTTCTTTTCTGCAGTGCTTGCGATGAACGCCTGGGCCTGCGGTCCCCAGGGGGGCGACGGAGACGACGCGGGTCTCGACGCAGACATCGACGCCTCGGTGGCAGACGCCGAGCCGGAAGTGGATGCTGACGTGAGCATGTTCGATCATCCGGCCAAGGTGATCCACGTGGCAGACGGCGACACCATCACGGTGCTTTTCAACGGGGTGGAGCAGCGGATCCGGTTCCTTGGGGTCAATACCCCGGAGATGAGCCCCACGCCCCAGCCCTGCGCCGTGGAGGCCAAGGACATGACCGCCTACTATGCCAAGCCGAGCACCTACGTGGGCCTGGAGTTCGACGACGAACGCTGTGCGAATCCCAATCCTCCCGATGGCTGTACTGGGTACTACGGCCGGTTGCTTGCCTACATTCGCACGCGGGACGGCGGGGACCTGGGCGCCATTTTGCTGGCCAGCGGCCTGGCCGAGGTATACGAGCCCGCGGATTTCGCGCGCAAAGCAGACTACGAGGCCATCCAGACCCAGGCCCAGCAAAGCGGCCTGTGCATGTGGACCCAGTAGCAGCCCACCCAGTCCGATTGGTCCCGGATTTTCAGTGACGACGACAAAAAGGTGGAGGTCGAAGGAGCATGTGGAGCAAGCAGAGCAAGGAGAGCAGGGAGAGCAGGGGGACGTTTCGCCGGTTCACGGGCACGGATTCCTACATCACGTCCAAGGCGCTCGAAGACGCGGTGAACGTGGCCCTGGCCTTGGGCCGGCCTTTGCTGCTCAAGGGCGAGCCTGGCACGGGCAAGACGCTGCTGGCCCATGCCGTGGCCGAGGCCCTGGAGATGCCCATCATTCGCTGGCACGTCAAGTCCAGCACCAGGGCTGCCGAGGGGCTCTATGTCTATGACACGGTCCAGAGGCTCCACGACAGCCGGTTCGGGGATGCCGACGTGTCCGACATCCGGCGATACATCAAGCTCGGGCCCCTGGGCCGGGCCTTTTCGGCGGAACGGCAGGTGGTGCTCCTCATTGACGAAGTGGACAAGGCCGACATCGAGTTCCCGAACGACCTGCTCAACGAACTCGACACCATGGAGTTTGTCATCCCGGAGACAGGCGACGAGATCAAGGCGCGGCAGCGGCCCTTCGTGGTGATCACATCCAACAATGAGAAGGAGCTTCCCGACGCCTTCCTGCGGCGCTGCGTGTTCCATTTCATCGATTTTCCCGATGAAGACCTCATGCGTCGCATCGTGTCGGTGCATCATCCGGACCTGGACAGCAAGCTCATGGACCAGTGTCTCGATGTCTTCTACCAGATCCGTCAGGTCCCAGGGCTGCGCAAGCCGCCTTCCACCTCGGAACTCATCGACTGGGTGGCGGCCCTGCGCCTGTCGGGCATGGACAAGGCCAAGCTGGCGCGCAAGGTGCCGTTTCTGGGAACGCTGGTCAAGCAGGAACAGGACCTGAACCGGGTCTCGGGCGTCTTGCACCTGTGACCGGGGAGATGACCGGCCATGTTCCTCAACTTCCTCTATGAATTGCGGCGCCGCGGCCTGAAGGTGGGCACCGGCGAATGGCTCGCCTTGATGCAGGCCCTGGGCCTGGGCCTGCACCGATCCAGCCTGAGCGGTTTCTACAACGTGGCGCGGTCCCTGCTCTGTAAATCAGAGGCTGATTTCGACCTGTTCGACCAGGCCTTTTCCCTGGTGTTTCGTGGGGTGGAGATGGAGTCGGCACAACTCACCGACGAACTCCTGGACTGGCTGCGCGAAGAAGAGGAAATGTTGGCGGCCTTTCTGGGCCTGGATTCGGTGGAACAGCTCCGCACCATGGATCTCGATGAGTTGAGGCGTCTGTTCGAAGAGCGCCTGGCCGAGCAGGACGAGCGCCACGACGGGGGCAACCGCTGGATCGGGACCAGGGGCACCTCGCCCTTCGGTTGGGGTGGCAGGCGACCGGGCGGGGTGCGGGTGGCTGGCCGGGGCATGCTCCAGTCGGCGCTCCAGGTGGCAGCGGCCAGGCGGTACCGAGGCTACCGAACCGACCTGGTCCTGGACGTGCGCCAGATCCAGGTGGCGCTCAGAAAGCTCAGGGAACTGACCCGGGAGGGGGCCAGGGATGAACTGGACCTGGAGGCCACCATCGACAAGACTTGCAAGAACGCCGGAGAACTGGACCTGGTGTTCGTCCCAAGGCGCAAAAACAGCGTCAAGGTGCTGCTGCTCATGGATGTGGGGGGATCGATGAGCCCTCATGCAGGGCTCGTTTCGCGGCTGTTTAGTGCAGCACACCGATCCACGCATTTTAAGGATCTCCAGTCTTTCTACTTCCATAACTGTGTCTACGAGCAGGTCTATGCCAGGGCTTCGTTCGACGAGCCGGTGGCACTGTCCGAACTCATGCGGAGTCTGGATCGCGACTACAAGCTGGTGATCGTGGGAGACGGCAGGATGCATCCCGTGGAACTGTTTCGGCCCGGCGGGGCGATCCGTTACTGGGACTGGAACGAGCGGGCGGGCATCGAGACGCTGGATGTCCTGGCCGACTATTTCCGCCGGTCGGTCTGGCTCAATCCCACGCCGCAGACCTGGTGGGGGCACAGGACCATCGCGGCGATCCGGGAGGTGTTTCCCATGTTCCCCCTGACGCTCGATGGGCTGGAAGATGCGGTGCAGGCCCTCGTGGGTGGGAGGCAGGCGCCGTCACGGTCCGCAGCATCCCCGTGACCGTCCCCGTAACCGTGACCGTAACCGTCACCGCGACCGTCACCGCGACCGTGACGCTGCGCCCCGCGCCATCGCACCGGGCGCCATCGCACCGAGCGCCCAGCGCCCAGAGCCCGCGCCATCGCACCGGGCGCTGCTCCTGGCGACGGCTTCGCGAGAACCGTCTCAGC
>CAZIJS010000109.1:0-5481 GCA_964539505.1 uncultured Myxococcales bacterium | reverse complement strand
CCGCTTGAGCCCTCGAAGACTCGGGCAGCGCGGTTCAGACGCGCCCTTCGCAGACCGCCGGCGCGATGGCGCTGGCCGAGAGCACTGCAAGTTTCCGTTCGACACTGAGATCTTGGTGCCGACGGGTGTTGGTTTGCTCCGTTTGTGATATCTGTTGCCCGACTCGGGCAACAGATAGTTGCAAGGCAACGAATCCTTGACATTTCTGTTGCCTGAAAGCACCCTGTTGCCCAGGGTGCGCAACGCAGAACTGTGAGGCAACGACATGGCATCCGCTATCGACATTCTGCAAGAACGGCTCCCCGCTGGGTGGCGGGCAGAAGAGCGTGATCCGGCCAACGGGAAGCCGAGCGGTTTGCTCCTGGTCGTCGCCCCGGATGGGCGGCGCGCCGAGCTGGTTCTGCTTCGCCGAGACCGGCTCGAACCGCGTTCCGTGCTGGCCATGCAGATTCGCAAGCAGCAGCGCGGCGAGGCGCTGCCCGACCTGGTGGTTGCCTCTTACCTGAGCCCGGAGGTCCGTCAGCGCCTGCGCGATGCAGGGATCGGTTTCGTGGACGAGACGGGCAACCTGCGCGTCTCGCTGGCGGAGCCCGGCCTGTTCATCGAAGCCTCCGGCTCAGACAAGAACCCGAATCCGCGCCGCCGCCCTGCCCGCAGCCTCGCTGGTGCCAAGGCCGGGCGCATCGTCCGGGCGCTGTGCGAGCGGCGTGAGCCCTGGGGCGTGCGTGAACTCGCGACAGCCACCCACACCAAT
This sequence comes from uncultured Myxococcales bacterium, assembly GCA_964539505.1. Taxonomy (GTDB): domain Bacteria; phylum Myxococcota_A; class Polyangia; order HGW-17; family SLPX01; genus CAZIJS01. The sequence goes on along the minus strand of CAZIJS010000109.1, from coordinate 4,727 downwards.
CCCGGCTATGTCTCCCGGCTGCTCGCCTTCCTCGACCGTGAGGCCCTGGTGGAGCGCGACGACAAGGGCCGCGTCACCAGCGCGGATTGGCAGCGCCTCGTGCGTCGATGGGCCCAGGAGGCACCGATCGAGGCGCGCGGCCGATCCCGTCTCTTTCTCGCCCCGCGCGGGATCTCCACCATGATGCGTTGCCTCGGCGAGGCCGAGCTGCAGCATGCAGTGACAGGCTCCTTCGCAGCCGTCCGGATCGCCCCCGTGGCCCCGCCCCGGCTGGCGACGATCTACGTCGACAGGACCGAGGCCGCCCAGCGTGTCCTCGGTCTTCGTGAGGCCGACGTCGGCGCCAACGTCCTGCTCATCGAGCCCAAGGATGTGAGTCTGTTGTCGGCTGCCACGGCAGACGCCCAGGGTGTACGGTGGGCGCCGCTGGTGCAGGTGGTCGCCGATCTTTTGACGGGCCCCGGCCGCAGCCCGGCAGAGGCGGAAGCGCTCCTGGAGTGGATGAGTTTCCACGAGGAGGCCTGGCGTGCATGAACTTTACGTGCTCGCGCGCCAGGTGCTCCTGGATGCGCTGGAAGCGCTCGGCGCCCACCGTGACGCCATCGTGCTCGTGGGAGCCCAGGCCGTCTACCTTCACGTTGGCGACGCAGATCTGGCGGTCGCTCCATACACCACCGACGGCGACCTGGTCCTCGACCCCGCCGTGCTCGGCCAGATTCCGCCGCTCGAGCGGGCACTTCTGGACGCCGGTTTCTTTCCGAAGAGGGCCGACTCGGTCGGCGTCTGGATCACGCACCGGAAAAGCTCCCAGAGCGCGAAGACCGAGGTCGCCATCGACCTCCTTGTCCCTGAGAGTGTAAGCCCTGGCAAGGGGCGTCGCGCCGCCCGGCTCGCGGGGCACGACCCGCGGGCGGCCCGCAAGGTCGTCGGCCTCGATGGTGCGCTGGTCGATTTGGACCGGATGCAGCTCGGCTCCCTGGCCGATGCGGACCAGCGCGTCTTCGACGTTCAGGTCGCCGGCCCAGCCGCGTTGCTGGTGGCCAAGCTGCTCAAGATTCGCGACCGCCGGGAGACGACCCGCCACAGCGACAAGGACGCCCTCGACATCGCCCGCCTGCTGCGCGGCGTGGAAACCGCCGATCTCGCGGAGCGGATGCGACGTCTGCTTGCGGACGAACGGAGCGCTGCAGTCGCCCGGGAGGCACTGGACCTCCTGGCGTCGCTCTTCGGCCGGCGTGCGGCAGAGGGAGTCGAAATGGCTATCCGATCGGCTGGCGGGATGGTGGATGCTGACGAGCTCGCTGTCTCCTGCACATTGCTCGCCCAGGACCTCCTCGACACATTTCCGTAACCTCAGACCGACGGCGACGACTCTATCCACGTGCTGAGTTCCCCTGGAGTCAGTGATCAGGGCTTGATCGAGGATGGGCTGGGATCACTCTACGGGCAGAGGGACCAAGGTCGTCAGCGGTGTTTGGGGCGATGGGCTGATCAGTCCGCCCAGGATGGGTTCGTCGCGTGATTCGATGCGGATTCGTCCACAGCCGCCGCCGCCCCCAGATCCGTGTAAGGAGGCTTCATCTGCTGAAACCGCATCGGGCGTGGTTCCAGCGCCTCCGGCACCCCCGCCAGATCCTGGCTGAGCAGGCTGGTCACTGCCGTCACCCGTGGCACCGTCCTGGGGTGGGGTTGTGTCCGAGCCGCCTCCGGCCCCGCCGTTGGCAGCCAGGACGCCCAGGATGCGCACTTCGGGAGCGGCCAGAAGAATCGCGCCGCCGCTTCCGCCACCACCACCGGCATCGTCCCATCCACCACCCAGACCACCGCCGCCGCCCGCCAGGATCATGCCGTCGGTGAGTACCTGGACCCTGGTGAGGGACATGAGTGCGATGGCTCCCCCGCCTGCACCGCCTCCACCTGGGTTGGACGAATCGCCCTTGGCGCCCGAGCCTCCCCCGCTGCCGCCAACAATGGGGTCGAGCTGCGGATTGCCGTAGGCCCTGCCGGCAGCGCCGCCTGGCGCTGTTGCCGTGTTTCCACCGGCACCGCCCAGACCCCCAAATCCCGCGCCGCCACCCCCGCCTTCCTGGACCCTGAGTGGACCCAGCAGGCCGGCGCTTCCAGCGCCAGGGCCGCTGCCAGGCGCCCCGTCGATTCCACCTGGATACCCACCAGGGCCGGGCCTGCCGTTGTGTCCGGCGCTCAAATCCAGGATCCCTTCGATGGAGATGTCGCCTTTGGCCACGATCACTGGGATCCGCGATCCCACGAAACTGACGATGCATCCAGACCGCACCCTGAGGGACAGGAAAGGAAGGATGATCAGGTCGGGCAGACCCATGGACGAGCGGTCCACCACCCTGAACGGCACGGCCGAAGGCGCACCAGGCCCGGTGAACAATCCGGTGTCGGTGTCGAGCACCACCTCTCCGGGAAACAGCACCGCGTCTTCCAGTCCGGCTTCCATGTCGTCGTTGGTCACCTGGTTGGACCAGACCGGGGTGCCGCAATGAGGGCTTGGCTGCTGGGTGCATCCGTACGAGCAGTCCTTTTGGTCCGCAAAGGACCCGTTGAGGCAAATCTGGAGCCTGTCGCCCTGGCAACGAAGCTGTCCTGATATGCAGGTCGGCGTTGCGTCCCCAGGTCTGTCTGGGCGCGAGTCGGTCACTTCGACATCCAGTCCGCCGTCTCGTTGGTTGGCATCCCATTCCCCGGCGTACTGGGTCCTTCCGCAGCCTGCCGTCAGGACGAACATCGAGAAAAGAAAAATCCGGATGGTTGCACGCTTTTGCATGGCACCAACCTCCTGTCACCGATCCAGGTCGCCTCTCTTCGGGATCAACGCTCTTGGGACAGATATCTTCCCTGCAGCGGCAACCTGGCTCCATCGAGTCCGTCGTCCCGAAATCACTTGGCCAGGCCCAGACCTGCCCGACATGCGCCAGAAGCTTTGTTCGACCCGAACTGGCATCTGTTCCATTGACGGCCGTCTCTGCTCCGAGCTGTCCGGCCCGCCTTGGGCACGCCCAAACTGCGCCGATCCTGTCCGCCCTGGGCTCTCGCACCAGGCCGAGGCAGCCTCTCCCTCGGGCCGCCTCCTTGCCTTGCAACCATCGTGTCCTTTCGGGACAACTGTCTCACTCCCTCTACCACAGTTCTTTTCTTCATGTTGAATGGAACCGACCGCCGGTCAAGTTTTGGTGAGATGGATTGCCAGTGATCTGGGAGGCTTTCTGGATGCGCCTGCATGGATAATGGATAGATTGAGGCCGCGTGGTTCCGTCTCAGTCTTCGCCGGTGTCAACGATGCCGTTTGCCACAGCTCGGTCCAGCGATGCATGCTGTGCCGCGCTGCTTCAGCTCATAGCCGCGAGATGATTTCTTCGAGGGGCTTTCTTTCACGCGGCTTGTCTGCGAGCCCTTTGGCATAGTCCGGCAGGTGTGACGAGTCGTCTGACGGACGGCCCACCGCCACCATCACCAGAGGCTGGGCCTGTTCTGGGATGTCGAAGGCCTCGCTGATTTTGGAGGGATCGAAACCTGCCATGGGTCTGGCCACCAGGCCCATCTCTGTGGCGGCCAGCATGAGGTTCATGACTGCCATGCCCAGGTCGAACTGGTGATACTTGCGTCCGTCCGGAAGCTGGCAGTCGTCTGCTTCGGAAGAATGGGCCACCACGAGCAACGGAGCCCTGGATGCCCAGGTCCGGTTCCCTTCTGCGAGGGCCTCAGATCCCTTGCTTCGAGCGGCTTCACTCACGAGGAACAAGAAACGCCAGGGCTGTTTGTTGTAACAGGAAGGGGTGAGGCGGGCCGCCTGGGCCAGCCGGTCGAGTTGTTGCTCCGAAAGAGGTTGAGGCGATATGGCCCTGGTGGAAAATCGGTTTTCGAGAATTTCTTGGATGGACATGATGTGGTCTCCTGTGCCTGCCTTCAGGCTTGGTTTTGTTAAACTATACGAAGATAATAGACTTATAGAACTGTCTGTCAAGGCGGGATGTACATACCGAAAAGAATACGATTTCTCTGGGCGGGATAGTGTTGCGGACTTGTGCGGTGGTTGTCAGCAAATTTCTGGGATAGGCGTTGGGTCCCGCTGCAACGACGGGGGAGACCATCTTGTCGCGGACCGGAGACGATGCTGTTGTCGGGGAGAGATGCTGTTGAACTGTGTGGCTGGGCACCGTGGCTCGTTGTCGGTGGCGCAAGCGGGGGGAAGTTGTTGCAACCTGTCGAGCAGGACGGCCTGGGACCGTGCTTTCGTAGTCGGGCAACAATACCATTGCTGGAGAGGGCAGCAGTTGGATCAGGACGGCCTGGGACAGTGTTGTGGTGGTGGGGCGGCGGCTGTGGCCAGGGAGGCGTTCGATCCGGATGGCCTGGGGAGTCGAGCGCTTGGCCCGGGTGACATGGGGCGGTACTGCATGGACATGCGGCCTGTGGCAAGCAGTGGAGGGAGATGTACTTCGTAGTAGGCAGTAGAGGGAGATGTAGTCCATGGCGGGCCGTGGAGGGAGATGCGGTTCATAGCAGGCAGTGGAGGAAGCGCTTGGCGTTGTGGGACGGAACCGGTGTGGATCGGGAAGACCATTCCTCTGTGGGCAGCGCCTTTGAGGCCGGGGATTGCGTGGCAACAGCAGTCCCTTGTGGATGTGGGTGGTGGCTTTTCATGTGAGGCGCCGGCCTTGCGGACCTGTGCAGCCCAGTCGTTTGGTCCATTGTGGCAC
>CAZIJS010000108.1:0-13839 GCA_964539505.1 uncultured Myxococcales bacterium | reverse complement strand
AGAAGAAGGCTTGCTGTGCAAGGAGACCCACGAGCACGTGATTCGATTCGCCCCCCCACTGGTCATCGAGAAAAAGGATCTCGACTGGGCGCTCGGACACATCGAGGCAGTGCTCACCGGGCCCAACCTCGGAGAAAAGCGATGATCGGCCATTGGGCCTCCAAACGCCGACCACTCTCCTGGTCCGTCATCCTCGCCATGATGGTGGGCAGCTCGGCCGTGGGATCCTGTTCCCGAAAAACGTCTCCAGAACAAAACGCCTCTCGGAAAACAGGGAGCCTTCCTGGGACTCCTGCGACGGGCTCGACGACACCTGCCGGATCCGCACAAAAGGCGCAGGCTCAGCAGAAGGCTCGGACTGCGGAAAACAGGCCGGCCCGACCTGCTGCGCGCCGGACAACTGCCCGGGGGTCTCAGGTCCAACGCCGGGCTGAGTACCGACTCACCCTCATGGGCAAGGAGGTGGGACGGCTCGTCCAGGAAGAAATCGTCTCGTCGGACCGGATCCGGACCTTGGAACGGGCCACTATCTCGATGCAGAGAGGATCTGCTTCCATCCACATGAGCATCGAGAGTCATACCGAAGAACGCCGGGATGGAACCCCGATTTCCTTCTCTGTGCTTTTGGATCAGGGTTCGGTGAAAATCCAGTCCAAGGGCCGCTACGAGAAGGGGAAACTCCTGGTCGAGGACCAGTCCGGAAAGCGGGAAGTTCCCTACGACTCCAAGTGGCTCTTTCCTGCTGCAGCCGAGCGACGAATCCTGGCAACAGGCTTTGCCAAGGGGCGGGTGGAATTTTTCCAGTTCGACCCACTCATGGGAATGACCGGCAAAAAGGTGACGGTGGAAATCCTGGGAGACAAACAGATCCATTGGAGCGGCAAAGAGGTCACCTGTCACGAGCTGCGCATGACCCTTGCGGGCATGAGTCCCACGACGGCCTGCGTAGATAATGAGAACCTGGCCTATGAGAGCACCATGTCCTTCGGGGCCATCGCCCTGCACTTGACGCTCTTGTCCAAAACCCACCAAGCCAAGGCACATGGTGCCATGACTTCCAATCTGGGCAAGGACCACAGGCCATCTCTATGACAGGGCCGCTCGCATCGAGGAAGGTCATGCGTCTGTCGTTCGCACCACAGACTGTCGCTCTCTTGGCTCTTTTCGCTGTCGCATGCAGCCCCAGCACGCCGCACGGGATCCAGGACAGCAAGGAACAAAGCGAAAAGAACAGCAGAATCGCACCTGGCCGGGCCAGGCCTCAATCGCGATCTCGAAACGTCACCTCGAACATGCCGGGACCCAACAGCATGAAACCCGGCCCCCGCCTGCCCCGCTCCGCCAGGCAGCAAGCCGTCGGCACCCACGAGAGCCGCCCAGGCCCGACGCAAACCTCTCCTGCGTCCAAATCCTCTGGAGATTTCTTGAGCCTTGCATCCGTGGCAGTCGACCGAGACCTGGGAGATGCCACGCAGAGCGCCAAATCCGTCACCTACGACATGCAGATCCCGCCAGGGGCGCCGCTACCTCCCCACAGGCCCTACCAAATCGTCCGGCGCCGAGGGCCAGGCCACCTGGATGTGACCTGTTCGAGACCCACCATGCCCAAGTCGCAGCTCATGCAGCGACCTGGGCGACAGGTCCCAACGAAGCTGAAGCGATTCCTCCGGCCCTCGGGCATGCTCCCGTTCCACGCCCCCCTGCTCCAACGACTCGCACGACAGGCTCGGGCCGGGGCCAGGACAAACGTCCAAACGGCCAAAAACCTCACTTGGTTCGTCTTTCGATACATCATCCACAAGGGGTACAGTCTGCCGGCTGCCACGGCCCTGGACGTGGCCCGGTTGCGACGCGGGGACTGCAGCGAACACGCGGTGCTCCTGGCAGCCTTGGCCCGGGCCCAGGGCATCCCGGCCAGGCTCCTGTCCGGGCTGGTCTATGCAGGAATGGATCGACGAGGCCACCCTCGCTTCATGTATCACATGTGGACCGAGATGCACCTGTCGGGTCGATGGATCCCCTTCGACGCCACCAGACCAGACCCTGGCGTTGGTCCCACCCACATCCTCCTGGCAGTAGACTCGGGAAACGACATCCTCCCAGTGGCTGCCACCACCATCCTGTCCCGGGTCCTGGGCGTCATGAAACTACGCGTGGTCCGTATCGCCCGCAGAAAGTAAGGGGACCATCGGTCCTGCACCGGCCGAGACGAACGCTGGAGGCACCGCCTTCGTCTGCCCACAAGAGCGACTCTCGCCATTCATCGAGGCGCGCTCACGAGAAACTGCCAGTCAGCGAGGTTGCATGGATATTGCAGGTAGCATATCATCGAAGAGAACCAAGGAGGTGAGTCCATGAGCCGACGTGGCAGAGAGGGTTTGGAAACCAGGCAAGGTTTCACGCTCGTGGAGTTGCTCTTGGTCCTGGCCGTCCTGGGCATCCTGGCGGCGGTGGGCTGGGTGGCATGGCGTCGCTACGCCCGCAAGGCAAAGACATCGGAAGTCTATGCCATGATTGCAGCCATCAAGCAGGCCGAAGAGTCCTACAAAGCGGAAACGGGATCGTATCTGTCCACTGGGGCAACGGAAAATGACTTCTACCCTGTCCTGGGATCGAAGGGCACCGAGCCCACGCTCAAGCCCTTCGACGTGAACAATGCCCCTGATTCGAGATGGAAGGACCTCAACGTCTCTGCACCGAGTAAGAATCTCTATTGCGGATACGTGGTGATCGCGGGTCCTGCAGGAGCCTGGGGCTCGGCTGGCGCCAGGGGGCAGACACTGTTTGGAGGCAAGCTCCCCACGACCCCTTGGTACTATATCCGCGCCACCTGCGACCTGGATGGCAAGTCTGGCACGAATTCCTTCTACGAGACAACCTTTGATCGTGAGACGGTCTACGTGGAAAATGAGGGCAACTGACTGACAATTTTTGTCAATCGATGTGACGATTTCCGTCCTTCCACAACCAGTCTCCGTCCCGAATCCCACGCCCCATTCGCCGCCACCTTGCAAAAATCAACATTTTCCCCGCCTGTCCACAAACTCGAAAGACATGGATCGATCATTGCAGTCATCCCATGACGAACAACAACTCAGAAAAACGACAACGACAGACAACGACAACTGAACGAACCACAACCAAGGAGGTTCCCCAATGAAACGCAAAGAAGCCGGCTTCACCCTGATCGAATTGATGATCGTCGTGGCGATCATCGGAATCCTGGCAGCCGTGGCCATCCCGGCCTTCATCAAATACCTGCGCCAGGCCAAGACTGCCGAGGCACCGCCGAACCTGAAGAAAATCTACGACGCAGCAGCCACCTATTTCGAGGAGGATCACACCCTGCGCGACGGCACTGCGGTAGACAGGCAATTCCCAGCCAGCGTGGGAATGACTCCCAACGCTGCCTGCTGTAATGAGACCGGCGGAAAGTGCCGTGACGTGGACTGGAGCGATCCAACCTGGAAAATCTTGAAGTTCGCCGTCGACGATCCCCATTATTTCCAGTACGAGTTCGTGTCCAATGGCACCAAGACCGACTCCAAGTTCACCGCCAGGGCACAGGCAGACCTGGACTGCGATGGAACCTTCTCGACCTACGAACGTGCAGCAAGCGTCACTTCTGATCTCAAGATCCAGGGAACCGGCGCGCTCTACGTGAACAACGCCATCGAATAGCTCCTTTCGGTTCGGATCTTCGGGCCCTCACTATTCCAGTTCCAGGTCTCCATTCCAGCACCTCGTCTCCAGTGTTTCCATCAACTCGGCATCTTCAGGCTGCGGGAGCATGACGGGGACCTGCAGCCTGAAATAGGCTGACGCGACCTTGGTGACGACTTCCGTCTCCCCAAACATACTTCCTTCCAAGAGTCCTTCATAGACCCCTTCCAGTTCGATCAACATCGGATAGCTCATGCCGGGTAGGTGCTGGCGCTCCAAAATCGCGCACCTGGTGAAACGAATCGTCCCGCCGCCCTCATCAGGACTGGTGCCTGAAAACCCCTGCTGTCCAGTATCCGAAACCCAGGTAAACACCGCGTTGCCGTCACCGGACAGGTGATACTCGACGCCGGGCTGGAATGGCCTGGTCACGGTCAAATCCAACTGGTAACTGTCTCCCCCAGATTCACTGCGGATGACCAAGACCACCTGCTGGCCGTTGATGCTCCCTCCGCAGCCCTCCATTTCAGTCGAATCACTCTCACCGCACCCAAACGATGCCACACCAACCACATCCACAGTGGTCTCACTGCAGAAACGCTGGCTCACCAGGCCCACGGGATCGACTTCTCCGTTCATGTCACCATCGAGAAACGACTCGCCCCTGCCTTCTTCGAAGGCCAATGCCATGACCGGTCGGGCCGTGTCCAAGCAAGATGTGACCAGGTCGGGATCCGCAGGATCACCGTGGCAGGGAATAGACCAATCCAAAAGGTAGCGTCTCACATCGTCCACCGTGATGTCGGGACGCATTGCCATCAACAAGGCCACCACCGATGTGACCCTGGGAGTGGCATAGGAATTCCCCGATGACAAGATCGGAGCACCACTGGGGTCCCCGGGATTCATCACCGCCACACGCCATGCCGGCGCCCTGATGTCCACCGACGGACCAAAGGATGTGTCCTTGTATGGTTTGTCCAGATCACATGCCTCCACACCAGCCACAGTGATGAGATTCGGCTCGTCCAAGCCCGCTGGGACTTCCGGGTACTGCGTGAGGTCGAGACCACTGTTCGGAGCAGCGGCGACCACCACCACATCCGGGTGTTTCCTGAGAAAGCGTCTCCAATACAGTCCGATCTGGGCGACTTTTGCTCCAGACCACCGAGGTGAATTCTTCGTGACCCACCAGCCCAGGCTCAAATTGATCAGACGTACGTTCCCCCTGGTGACTGCCTGCTCTGCCTGCGCAAGAACGCGCATAAGTCTGAAATGAGGAGCCGATCCCACGTACACGGAAAGCTTCGATCCCAGGACGGATGATGCCAGACCGGCGATGCTTCCATCTCCTTCATCGGCTGCAATGACACTCGTAACCATGGTGCCGTGTTCAATCGGATCTACGTCGATATTGTATGTCTTACCGTCTAAGTTGATAAAATGTGCCTGGCCGAACTGGTCTCCTTCGTTCAGTCCCGTGTCGATCACAGCCAAACGCACATCATGAAACACACCTTCCTTCTGAAGTGCTTCCATCACTGGCATGCCCGAATACGTGTCGGTGTTGTCAAATGTGCAACGCATTTCGCCCTTGAGCTTCTGATTGTCTCCCTTGCCCAGGCACGCATCCAACTTGCTTGCACCAAAAGCCTGCCCGAACAAGTCCGGCCCCACCCTTTCTACATCGGGAATGTTCCCTGCGCGGTCCACAATCCTCTCCAGTTCCTCCAGGTCCTGGCTCGCCACCTCGACCTCGTAGATATCCAACGATGGGATCTGACCCACCAGAGTTCCATCGAGAGTCTCGGCCACCTGTCGAGCCCTGGCCGTACCACTGCCCTCGCTGAGCGCGATCATGATCTCATTGACCGGGAAACGGACCGTCCAGGTCCTGCTGCCGTCCTCCGACGTCACGTCTACGGTCAGGACCTTGTCTTCCGGGATGTCGGGGACAAAAATATCCGGATCAGGCGAATACTCCTTCTGGGCAGTGTCCTCGCAGCCCCCGGCCAGCCCCATGAGCAACACCAGGGTCATCCATGGAGACAATATCGTTCTTCCTCGTTCCATCATCATTCCCATCCTCACAATCCAAGTTGCCACGATACCAGTCTGACGCCAGCACATGAGCCGACAGAACCAACCAACAAGAATGCAATCGGCACATCTATAGTTTCTTTCCGTTCCGAATCAACCTCCGTCGAAAACAAAGAACCGAAAAAAGGGCGTTGTTGACGCAAACTCTCTTCACTTCTACCATTGACGTATCACCTGAAGAAACGGAGCATCAATGCCTCCATCCAGTCCGTCCAGATTGCAGTCAGGACCGCACGCAGGCCTGGGCGCCCGTGTGGCGGGAAGAGCCGTCATCTGGAAGGCACACATTCGAACAGCCGTGATCCTCTGCCTGGTCGGCATGACTGCCTACCTTCTGTCCGTGCTCATGGGTCTTCCCATCAATATCTGGCTGGGTCGGATCATCGGGGACCCATCCCACCTTTCCACCCTGAGCAAGCTGATCTTTGCCACCCTGGCCATGGACCTGTCCAAGGTTCTCGTCCTGGCCGTGCTGGGATTCTTCCTGGCCCGACTCCTGGTGGTGCGGCCCTGGGTGGCTGCCCTGGGCATCACATTCTCCTGCTACGCTTTCGATGTCGCCCTGGCCTGGGTCCTCCAGGACCTGTCCGGCACATGGACCAACTGGCCCGCATTGGCGGGCAGGATTCCCCTGGCCATCGGCACAGGCTTCCTGGTCTTCTTGCTGTTTCGACACTCGGCTGGAATCTCCCATCATCCCAGTGAGAGAACGGCGAAAAAACAAACGCACCAAGCCATCCAGCCAAGTCGAGAAGGCGACGACAGGAATCACGACAACGAAACGTCGGGTCACGCAGGCGAGGATCCCGACCACGAAATCGGCGGGTCCAAACAGGGCCTCGACACACCGAATCACGACAACAGTCAATCGGCGCACAACTCCAAAGAGGTGATCCGGGAAGGCGAGGATACAGCAGCCTCAGGACCAAGGAGACCAGAATGATCACGTTGGGAACATAGGAACGGCGACCATTCGGCCCGGTACAAATGGGTGCCGGGACTTGCCGTGACAGCCCTCCTCCTGTCCCTGGCTGGCTCTTGCTACGGAGGGAAGGTCACTTTCGGAGACATGGCTTTCAACGCAGACGCGGGCCGAACGGTCAGAGATGCAACGGCCGATGACGCCGACACCATGTGCGGAGGCATAGCGGATGGCACGATACAGCAGGATGCAGGCAAGGTCTGCTCTTCTGCCACGGATTGCGACGACTCGGATCCCTGCACGGTGGATGACTGTCTCGACGGCCACTGCAACAACCAGCCGTTGGCCTGTGACGACCAGGACGGCTGCACCCGGGACATGTGTGATGCCGAGGGCCAATGCAGACACGAACCAGCCTGTGACGCCGAAGCGACCTGTGTGGACAATCATTGCCAATGCAACGAAGGCTACCTGGGCGACGGTTTCACCTGCAGCGAAACGACCTGCCCCGACGGCAGATGCTCCGAAGATGAAGACGCAGCGACCTGCCCGCAGGACTGTGACTACGACCTGGTGGTGGTGACTCAGCAAGACCTGGCCACTCCCCTGGCGCAAGACCTTGCACAGTACCAGCAAGACGCACAGACCCAGGGAAAGAGGGTCATCCTGCAAACCTGGACCTCGGGCGATGCCTCGCAACTCAAGGGCATCCTCTGGGCCTGGGTGGACAAGTACGACCTGGCTGGGGCCTGGTTGGTGGGGGATATGCCTGCGGCCTGGTACGAACAGACGGCGTTCAATGCCCACGAGGAGTTCCCAACCGATGTTTTTCTGGAAAGCAGGGACGCCACCTGGATCGACCAGGACCATGACGGCCGCTACGACAGACACGGCGAGTTGCATGCCGACACCTTCGTCTCCAGACTCATCGCCTCGTCACAAGCCCAGTATCATGCCTATTTCGCAAAGAACCACGCCTATCGAACCACCGGACCGTTGACCAGGAAGGCGGCGTTCGTGTTCATCGACGACGACTGGGTGAACTGGGCAGGCACCTACGGTCTGGGAAACCTCTATGCCGCAATCGATCTCCTGTCCGACACCAGCGAAACCACGAAAACCGCGTATCTCGACGAGATGACCAACCAGGGTGCAGAATTCGTCTACCAATGGATCCACTCCACCCCCACCACGCTCTATGTCCGCGGAACAGGAGGCGGCACCATCCCTGCTTCGACGGTCTCTTCGAGCAACCTCCAGGGCAGCTTCTACAATCTCTACGACTGCTCCGCCTCGCGGTTTGTGACGCACTGCCTCGCGGTCACCTACCTGACGGAAACCGACTACGGACTGGCCACCGTGGGGACCACGAAAGTGGGCGGAATGTATTCGGGAACCTCGTTCCACGTCGACCTGGCAAACGGCAAGACATGGGGTGAGGCCTTCCAACAATGGTACGAACTCCATGGACGCTACGACGACGAGTGGTTCCTGGGCATGGTCATCCTGGGAGATCCCCTGCTCACCATCGACAAGGATCCTTCGGTTCCAAGCCCTCCGACTCAACCCATCTTCCCACAGAGCGGGACGATACAAATGAGCCGTTTGCGCCGCATCATGGAGCAGCAGGCGCGGTTCCAGCCAATCGACACCTTCGATGACTACCAGGCCGATCACCCCGAGTTCTTCGGCCATCCATAGAATCAAACAGTTCGGGCACCAAAAGGTTCTCTGCCAGGCTTTGGGCCAAACGTTGGGCGGGGATGCCCAGAGACACCACGAAATCTGCATGCGATCGTCTGTCTCGATACGAAGGCTGACGGGAAGGATGCTTCAAGTACCGCTCCATGAGTTCCACAGGCGCTTGTGCCAAGATCGATACGCTGTAGTGGACCAGGTTTCGACTCCGGTAGAGACAGGCTCCGGCAATCTTCCTGGACCCAAGGGTCAGGTCACAGACGTCTCGCCGTTTGACCCCGGACTGTCCCACTTCGTCCAGTCCAAGGGCCAGCCACCGGGAAAACTCAGCCAACCAGGTCGTCAAACGCATGGGCCCGGAAATGAAGCCCGCCGTCTCCACCTGCACCGTGTCGGGCGTGAGAACCACGGCTCCCCCGCCGCCCTTCCTCCGAAACAGAGGCAGACCATGAGCCAGGACGGCGTCGAGATGGAGATCTCGGTCCGGCCTGCCTGCTCTGCCCAGCACCACCATGGGCCGATCCACCCGATAGACACGGAGTCTGGGGATCCCGTCGGCACGAACAGACTCGATGAGCCCCAGTTCTTCGGGAAAGGGCCGAATGCCCAGCATGGAATCCGTCCATTCCCGGCCGGGAGTCGCAGGCCGCTGGTTCATCTCCCTCACTCCTTCGAGACGGATGGCTTGGCGGGATCCACATGGGTGGGCGCTCCCGCCGCCACTTCAGCCGCCTCCATGATCACTTCCGACAGGGTAGGATGAGGGTGGATGGTGACCATGAGATCTTCCAAAGTGGCCCCCATCTCCAGTGCCAAGGTTCCCTCTGCAATGAGTTCGGAAGCCTGGGGGCCCACGAGTCCAAGGCCCAGAACGAGGTTACTTTTCGGATCGTAGATGATCTTGGCCAGTCCGTCTTTACGGCCCATGGCCCTGGCCCTCCCAAGAGCCTTGAGGGGAAAGCGGCCCACCGCATGTTCGATGCCCGCTGCCCGAGCCTCTTTTTCCGTCAGCCCGGTCCAGGCCAATTCCGGGTCCGTGAACACCGCCGCAGGGATGGCCCGGTTGTCGAATGCGGACTTGTGACCCGCGATGGCCTCGGCAGCGACCTTGCCTTCACGGCTGGCCTTGTGGGCCAACATGGGCCCAGGCGCAAGGTCGCCGATGGCATAGACGTGTGGGGCGTCGGTGCGGCACTGCTCATCGGTGGGGACATGGCCCCTGTCGTCGGTCTGGATGCCCAATTTCTCCAGTCCAATGTCGGCCGAATTCGGTGTCCTTCCCACCGAGACCAGGACCTGGTCCGCCTCGATGGTCCGGCTCTCGCCGTCATGGGACACCGTGACGACATAGCCGTCTGAGCCGGAAGCAGAAATGTCTGTCACCTTGGATCCGACCAGGATGCCGCCGAGACGTTTGCGGACGCTGCGATACATGATGTCTACCAGGTCGTCGTCTGCGCCGGGCAGGAGCCTCGGATAGAACTCCACGAGGGTCACCTCGGCACCCAGCCCCGCGTAGACCAGGGCCAGCTCCAGTCCCACGAAACCACCGCCCACCACGACGAGGCGTCGGGGCACCTCCCGGATCGCCAGTGCGTCTGCAGCGGTCCAGAGGGGAAGGTCGAGACCAGCCGGCAGAGGATTGGGACGCGAGCCCGTCGCCAGGATCAAATCCCTGTAGTCGAGCACCATGGAATGGTCGCCTTCCACGAAGACAGCCCCCTTGCGGTCCAGGTGGGCGCGTCCCTGGATCACCTCCACCCCCCTGCGAGCCAACAGGCCGCCAAGACCGCCGGTCAGCCCATCCACCACGGACTGCACGTGGCTCCTGACCTTGCCCAGGTCCACCTCCGGGTCCTGGAACCGCACACCGAAGCCAGCGGCGGTCTTGGCCTCGTGGATGATCTCGACGACATGGATCAAGGCCTTGGAAGGGATACAGCCCTCGATGAGGCAGACTCCTCCCAGCCGCTCACGCTCTTCGACCAGCACCACCTCACGACCCAGGTCCGCGGCACGGATCGCTGCCACGTATCCTCCGGGACCACCGCCTACAATCACCACCTCGGCCTCTCGCCGCATCGTTCCCATGACCATGATCGTTCTCCCGTTCTTGTCCGGTCCGGCCCGCGTGCAGGCTTCGGACCCGATGCTCGGCCAGCATCATCAGCCGGCCCCACCAGTCGGCCTCATATGGACGCCAGGAACTCGTCGGGGTCCTGGAGCCGCGACACCAACTCCCCGAGCATCCTGGCCGCATCGGCACCATCGGCCACCCGATGGTCGAAGGTGAGGGCCAGGGGCATCATCCTGCGCACCAGGATCTCGCCATCTCGAACCACCGGCCTGTCCTTGGCCTGTCCCATGCCCAGGAGGGCCACTTCCGGATAATTGATGATGGGATTGGGCGAAAAACCACCCAGGGCCCCGATGTTCGACACAGTGAAGGTTCCACCCTGGAAATCCCCAGCATCGAGACGGTCCTCCCTGGCACGACTCCCAAGATCCAAAATCGCCGCGGCCACTTCCGTGAGCGACAACCCGTCGGCGCCCTGAACCACGGGGACCACGAGTCCCTTCGGTGAATCCGCGGCGACTCCGATGTTGTAGTACCGCTTCAAAATGAGTTCGTCGTGCTCCCAATCCAGGCTCGCATTGAACATGGGGTATTTTCGCAGCAAAGCAGGCAGCGCACGAACCACCATGGCGGTCACGGTCACCTTGGGTCGCCCTTGGGCAACGAGGCGTTCGTTGATCCGGTGCCGAACCCTCTCGATATCCGTGATGTCCGCCTCGTCGGTGTGGGTCACCTGGGGCACCAGGACAGAGACCGTGGCCATTTTTCGGGCGACTTTCCTACGAATCGAGCGAAAGGCAATGCGTTCCACAGGCCCCCATCGCTCGAAGTCCGGCATGGATTCGAGCTGAACGTAGGGCAGCCCGACTGCAGCACCGGTCTGTCCCGTCGAAGTTGTCGCCGCCTCTTTCTCAACCTGCGATGACGGCTCCTTGTCATTTCTTCGTTCTGGTCGAAAAGCCGACTCTTCACCCCGTGGCGCCGAAGGAGCCTCCTGCATCTTGCCGGATCCGGCCTCCGAAGCAAACCTGGTCACGTCCGCCGGCGTCACCCTGCCCGCTGGCCCGGTCCCCGGAACCAAGGCAATGTCCACACCCAGTTCCCTGGCCAGACGCCTGGTCGCAGGAGCCGCCGGCACCGGGCCCTTGCCTCGGCCGGAAACATCCGCCGCGTCTCCATCGAAGGCCTGTCGTGGTCGCACAGCAGGTTGCTGCGGAGTTCCAGACTCCCGGGCATTTCTCTCATCCGATTTTGCCTCGACGGGCGGAGATTCCGCCTTGCCCGCTGCTTCCGACTCCTCACCCGCCACTTCCAGGATCACCAGAACCTGCCCCACGTTCACCGTGTCTCCCACCTCGCCGGATCGCTGTACCACTCTGCCCGCAACGGGCGATGGGATGGTTACCGTGGCCTTGTCCGTCTCCACCTCCACCAAGGGTTCGTCTTCACCCACCAGGCCGCCGACATCCACGTGCCACTCGAGGATCTCGGCCTCGGCGATGCCTTCTCCCAAGTCGGGCAGCTTGAATTCATACACGACACACTCCTTTTCTTGGCTCTCCGGTACCGGTTTTCGACTCGCTCGTGACGGCCTCCTCCGACATTCGTCTCGAATGGCCGCCGAAAGTTCCGCTCTCTTTCCGGCCCTAGAATTTCAACGTTTTCAGACAGGCCCGCTCCACCCTGTCCGCATCGGGCAAAAAGAGTTCTTCCCGCCCGAAGTAGGGCATGGTCACATCGCATCCAGTGACCCTCGACACAGGCGCCTCCAGATAGAGGAGAGCCCCATCGTTGATCCTTGCGATGATCTCAGAGGCAGGCCCGAAACTCATGGCAGCCTCCTGGACAACCACGCAGCGTCCGCTGCGTCGCACCGCTTCGAGAATCGGTTCATCGTCGAAGGGAGAAATCGTGACCATATCAATGACCCCCACCGACAGCCCCTGTTCCGACAACCTCCTGGCAGCCTCCAATGTGGGACGCATCATGGCGCCCCAGGAAATCAATGTGAGGTCGTCTCCCTCCTGGATCACCATGGGCCTACCGAGCTCGAGCACCTCCGGTTCTTCGGGAACTTCTTCTTTGAATGCCCGGTAGGACCGCTTGGGCTCCATGAAGATCACAGGATCGGGGTCTCGAATCGCAGCAGCCATGGCAGCCCTCGCAACCCTCGGCCCTGACGGAATCACAGTCTTGATGCCGGGAATGGCAGCGTAGAAAATCTCCTTGCTCTCCGAATGGTGCTCCAGGGCCCTGACGCCTCCGCCGTAGGGCATGCGCACCACGAGCGGCACATGGTAGTTGCCCTGGGTCCGGGACCGGAATCGCGCCGCATGCCCTTCGAGCTGGTGCAATATGTAGTAGGAAAATCCAGAGAACTGGATCTCGGCCACCGGCTTCAGCCCGCCGATCGCCATCCCGATGGATGCGCCCATGATGCCGGATTCGGCCAGGGGCGTGTCCATGACCCGCTGGGCGCCGAACCTGTCCAACAGTCCGTCTGTGACTCGAAACACGCCCCCGTCCCTGCCCACGTCCTCTCCCAGCACGAGCACCGTCTCGTCTCGCTCCATCTCATCTGCCAAGGCCTTGTTGATGGCCTGAACCATGTTCATCCTAGGCATGTGACTTCTCCTCTTCCATCCGAGCGATGAACTCGGCGCGCTGTCTGGCCAGAGACGGCGGCATGGACTCGTAGACATGCTCGAAGGCCACCAGGGGATCGCGGTCCTGGGCAACCCACGTCTCGAAACGCTCCGTGGCTCGGGCCAACTCCTCACGGATTTCTGCGAGGAGTTGCTCCTCGCGCTCATCGTCCCACAAACCCTTCTTTTCCAGATGCCGCCGGAAACGGCGCAACGGCTCTCTGGGCCACCAGACCTTCTCGACCTCTTCCTCGTCTCGGTATTTCTTGGGATCGTCGGCAGTGGTGTGCATGACCAACCGATAGGTCACCGCCTCCACCAGGGTGGGTCCGTGACCAGCCCTGCCCCGCGCCAGGGCCTCTGACACGGCCTTGTAGGTGGCCAGCACGTCGTTGCCATCCACCTGGATCCCATGGATGTCGTAGGCCAGTGCCCTCTGGGCGAGAGTCCGGGATCTGGCCTGTGCTTCTCTGGGGGTGGAGATGGCCCACTGGTTGTTCTGGATCACGACCACCAGGGGCAGATTCCAAACCGAGGCCATATTGAGGGCCTCGTGGAAGTCGCCCTGGGAAGTGCCGCCGTCACCCACGAAGGCCACAGCCGCGGTCTGGTCCTCTCCCTGCAGGCGCGCGGCATAGGTCAGGCCCACGGCGTGGAGGAGCTGAGATGCCACGGGCACGGAAACGGGCAATGTCCTCGGTGCTTCGGGCCAGACATTACCCTCCTCGTAACCA
>CAZIJS010000107.1:10352-13941 GCA_964539505.1 uncultured Myxococcales bacterium | reverse complement strand
GGAGGTCATCAAGGCCGTTACGGGCGAAGAGGTGGGTTTCGAGGAACTGGGCGGCGCCATGACCCACAACAGCAAGAGCGGCGTGGCACAGTTTGCCTGCGAAAACGACGAGGATGCCATCGAACAGATCCGGATTCTGTTGTCGTACCTGCCCTCCAACAACCTGGAGGATCCACCCCTGGTGGAGACAGGCGACGATCCCCATCGGGAGGTGACCGAACTCGACAGTATCATTCCAGACAATCCCAAGCGCACCTATGACATGAAGAAGGTGATCCGGAGCCTGTTGGACAACGGCGAGTTCTTCGAGCCCCACAAACACTATGCCAAGAACATGATCGTGGGATTCGGGCGTCTTGGTGGGCGGACCATCGGGATCGTGGCCAACCAACCCATGTTCATGGCAGGCGTGCTCGACATCAATGCATCGGATAAGGCCACGCGGTTCATCCGGTTCTGCGATGCCTTCAACATTCCGCTCCTCACCATTGCGGACGTTCCCGGCTATATGCCGGGAAAACAGCAGGAATGGGGCGGAATCATCCGTCACGGCGCCAAGTTGCTCTGGTGCTATTCCGAGGCCACGGTGCCCAAGCTGCTCCTCATAACGCGCAAGGCCTACGGCGGATCCTACATCGCCATGTGTTCGCGTCACCTCGGGGCGGACATGGCCTTTGC
This sequence comes from uncultured Myxococcales bacterium, assembly GCA_964539505.1. Taxonomy (GTDB): domain Bacteria; phylum Myxococcota_A; class Polyangia; order HGW-17; family SLPX01; genus CAZIJS01. The sequence goes on along the minus strand of CAZIJS010000107.1, from coordinate 13,263 downwards.
CTGGCCCACGGCCGAGATTGCGGTCATGGGGGCCGAGGGTGCGGCCAACATCATCCACCGCAAGGTCATCGCCGCGTCCGACGATCCCGAGGCCATGCGCAAGGAAAAGGTGGAGGAATACGAACGGCTCTTCGCCAATCCGTATGCAGCCGCCGCCAGGGGCTACATCGACGACGTGATCGTTCCCCGGGAGACCAGAGCGAGGCTCTACGATGCCTTGACTGCACTGTCGGGAAAGCGTGAGGCGCGGCCTGCCAAGAAGCACGGAAACATTCCGATGTAAGATTCGCTGTGCTGCCATCCCGCTTGGGCTGGTTTCGTACGTTGTGGGAAGGATGAGCATCATGACCAGGGAAGAGAAGAAGAAACGAGCCGCTGCAGTGGCGGCGGTGATTCGGTACCTGGAAGAAGACAGGCGGGACCAGGGCCGGAAGAATCTCTGGGCCAGGGCCGGCCGCATGGAGGCCATGCAGGCCGGCAGGATGGTGCAGATGCGGGTTGTGTCCGCCAGGAGGTTCCCCGGCCTTTGAGCCGGGATGGACGGGAATGACAGACGCCCTGCGGTCGGCGTGGGGCTGGATTGGACTTCGTGACGAGGAGGCTGCGGACCATGGAGCACGGGATAGTGAAGACGGACAGGCCCAGATACGACAGGGACAGGCCCAAGGCAGACAAGCCGCTGTTGGTGCAGGATCTGACCTTTCGGGACGGACACCAGTCCCTTTTTGCCACCAGGGGTCGTACCGAGGACATGGTCCTGGTGGCCGAAAAGATGGACCAGGTGGGTTTCTGGGCCATGGAGGTCTGGGGCGGGGCCACGTTCGACGTGACACACAGATTCCTGAACGAAGATCCATGGGAGAGACTGAGGACCTTGCGGGGAATCATCAAGAACACCAAGCTGTCCATGCTCCTGCGGGGACAGAACCTGGTGGGCTATAGAAACTATCCCGACGATGTGGTCGAGGCCTTCGTGGAGCGCGCCGCAGCTAATGGGATCGACGTGTTTCGAGTCTTCGATGCGCTCAACGATTTTCGGAACTTTCTCACCGTGGCCAAGGTGGTCAAGGAGTCGGGCAAGCATTTCCAGGGAACCATTTGCTACTCCCTCACCGAGCCCAGGATGGGGGGCGACGTCTACAACCTGGAGTACTACGTGGGCAAGGCAAAGGCCCTCGAAGACATGGGTGCAGACAGCATCTGCATCAAGGACATGGCGGGGCTCATGGCGCCCTACGATGCCTTCGACCTGGTCACAGCCCTCAAGGAGACGGTGAACCTGCCCATCCACCTGCATTCCCACGCCACCTCGGGCATGGCGCAGATGACACAGCTCAAGGCCATCGAGGCGGGCGTAGACATCGTAGACACCTGCATGGCTCCCTATGCGCTGCGCACGTCTCATCCCCCCATCGAGCCGCTGGTCAACACCTTGCTGGGCACCAACCGGGACACTGGCTTCGACCTGGACCTGCTCGCCGAGATCGATCAAACCCTGGAACGAGAGGTCATGCCCAAGTACCGTCACCTCCTGGACCAGACCAAGATGGCCCCCATCGACATCAACGTGCTGCTGCACCAGACGCCGGGCGGCATGCTTTCCAACCTGGTCAATCAGCTTCGCGAGATGGATGCCCTGGACCGGATCGAGGATGTCTTCGAAATGCTTCCCAGGGTGCGCAAAGATGTCGGGCAGGTGCCGCTGGTGACGCCCACGAGTCAGATCGTTGGAACGCAAGCGGTCAACAACGTGCTTTTTGGCACGGCCGAAGAGCCCTACAAGATGATCACCAACCAGGTCAAAGACCTCTGCTTCGGCCTCTACGGTCAAACGCCGCGTCCCATCGACGAGGGGCTGCGGGCCAAGGCCCTCAAGGGGTATCCCAGGGGCGAAGAGCCCATCACCGAGCGTCCTGCCGAGGTGCTCGAACCGGAATTGGAGAAGGCCGCAAAGGACATGGAAGGCCTGGCCAGGTCACTGGAAGACACCTTGATCTACGCCCTCTATCCGGTGACGGGAAAGCGTTTTCTCAGGTGGAAGTATGGTCTGGAAAAGCCGCCGGCAGAGGTGACAGGCAAGGCGCCGGCGGCAGCAGGAACCGTCCCATCAGGTAAACAGCCCCCCGCAGACATGGGCCCCACCAAGCACTTCGATGTGCTGGTGGACGGGGAGTATTTCTCCGTGGAGGTTGCTGCTGCCAAGGGCGGCCGGCCTGCAGTGCATGTGGCGGCGGCGGAGGCATCCCCGGAGACCAAGCCGGCCGAACCAGTCGAAGAGGGCACGGTGGTGGCGCCCATGCCGGGCCTGGTGATCAGCCTGGAGCGCGGCAAGGGTGACAAGGTGCAGGCGGGTGACACCATCTTGGTGCTCGAGGCCATGAAGATGCAAAACGCCATCACGGCTCCCACCGACGGGGTTCTGGCAGCGCTCCTCGTGTCGGAAGGACAGCAGGTGGAGCGGGGAACGGCCTTGTTCACGGTGGAATAGGCCTGTGGGGACAGGTTTCGTTCCTGGAGCCGAGACGGAGGGAGAGCCTTCCGGTAAACGAGAGCCTCTATTCGCTTGGTGATTCGATCGCACCGACTGTCGTGGGGTCCGACCGTTCCATTTCGTGATAGTCGTAGTAGGTCCCATCTAACCGCGGCACGCTGATTTGGTCGAGAGTTGCCTGGGGAACATGATGTGCATCCAGGAGCGGGTCCACGTCGAAGTTGCCGTTCTGGCCGACCTGGGCATTTAGAGAACCGATGGTGTCGTGGATCAAGTTGTTCACGAATTCGAAGGGCGCCAGGGTCGTCCCACTGGGCAGATCCCAGGTGAAGTCTGCAATGAGATTGTTTCTGACTTCCACATGGAGATTGATATCCACGCCGGCGGTCGGCTGTGAATAGAAATAGCGATATGCCACGA
>CAZIJS010000107.1:0-10342 GCA_964539505.1 uncultured Myxococcales bacterium | reverse complement strand
TGTTGTTGTAAATCTTGTTGCCGGAATTGTCACCCATCGGCGCCCCGCCGCTCGTGGAACTGCAGTAGATAAACGAGTTTGCGTTGATGCTTTGGTTGCCGATAAAGACGTTGTTTCTCACCAGGTTGTTTTTGCCGAATGCGGGAGTGGCGTCTTCGGCATTGTGGCGAATCCACAGACCATGCGCCACGCCTTCGATCAGGTTGTTTTCGAACAGGTTGAAGTCGCAGCCACCCCAGGCCATCACCATGCCTCCAGTGTCTCCTTGGGAGAGATTCGGCATGGGGCCAAGGCCAATCCTGTTGTGCTTGAAGACGTTTCTGTTCGACCCGGAGTTTCGCACGTAGATTCCCTCCTGGACGTTGAAGACCTCATTGTTGTCGAAGAGGATGTAGGTGGATTCACCGACTCCCGTCTGGCCACGGACGCCTATGCCGTGGACGGAACCACCGGTGGGCTGGTCATTGTATTGGCCCACCTGGCAGTTCCTGACGATGCCGAAATGTCCTGAGACAGAGATGAAATAGTCCTCTCTTTCCGGTTCAGTCTTGTAGTCGCTGTATGCGCGTACATTGTCGATGAGGAAATGTTTGATGGCTCCCCCTGTCTTGTCGTCGCGAATCAAGGCGATTGCCGCCATTGTGTGGTTGAGAAAGACGCTGTTTTTGATCCTAATGAAATGGTGGGTATCCGCCATGGCTGTGCGAATGTTGATGCCCGACATGTTCCGGTCGGTGGGGCTGACATTTTCCCTGGAGTTGAAGTTGTCTACCAACAGGCCGTTCCATGCCTTGGATGAACTGCCGCCCGACGTCCTCAGGGAATAGCCGAATCGTTCGGTTTGGATGTTTCTGATGATGTTCCAATCTGCTCCGTTGAGAAGGATGGCTATGTCTGAACTGGACGGTGACTGCGGTCCGACGAGGGTGGGCATTTCCGTGGGGTCCCAATTGTTCTTGATGTCCTCGTAGCTCGACAGGTAGTTCGATGTGATGTCTCCGGGGACGGATTTGTACCCCACCCATTTAATTGGATTGGCTCTCGTGCCATCCGCACTCAGCGTGAGATAGTGGGAACGGTGGTATTCGCCCGCCTTGATCCATATCGTCATCCCGGGAGACGCAGCCGAGGCTGCTTCATCCAAGGTCCAGGCCGTTGCCTCGGTCAACCCATCTCCTCCGCCCGTGGCATTGCTCGTGACAAATCTGAAGGTGGAGGATTCAGGCTCGGGGATGTTGTTGTGGATGTAGGTGAGGGAAAAATTGTGGAGCAGCGCCTGGTGGTCGGAATCTTCGATTTCACCGAGTCTGATCGTATCATTGTCCCAGAAGTCGAAAGCACGATCGACGGTGAAGAAGCCACCCAATTTGTCTGCGCGAATCGTGACGGACACAATGGTTCGTTCGGGGATGACGAAGCCCTCGGTGGTCAAGGCCGACACATCCGCCGTTGCATCGAACAGGACCCTATCCGGGTGGTCTTGCTCGATTCGAAAATTGTAGAGGATTGGGGTCGGTCCTTGGGGATTGGGTCCTCCGTCCGCTTGGGCATCTGTTGCCGCATCTGTTGCCGCATCGATGGTACCATCCGGATTCATGGCGTCTTGGTGTGGTTGTGTCCCGTCTGCCACTGTGCTGTCTCTGTTCGCTGCATCGACACCAGCATCGTTTCCTGCCTTGTCGTCCGGGCTGCAGGCAAACAAAAAAACGCCACAAAGTCCGATCGCCGTCAGATGGTTGCTTTTCATTCTGTTCCTCCCGTAGATATTTTCGAATCCTCTCTCCACTATGCATCCTTCTTTGTCGACATTTCAACGTTTCATGCACCGGGGAACGACGCTCCTTTGGTCGCTGGTTCGGATGGTGATCGAAGGGGGCTGTGACTGGGATTGTCTACCAATCCCCTGGTGCCACGTCACAGTACGTGGCATCTGCCGTCCCGATCCGCAGTTCGTCGTGGTACAGGATGCGGACGTCTATGTTTCCCTGGCTGTTGGGATCTTTCCAACCTTTATAGATACCCATCTTGAAATAGGGGCCTTGCTGGTCGTTGAAGGTATTGGGCTGACCGGCGGCAGAGCGGCTGCTCAATTGCTCTTGTAGAGGGCAAGGAAGCCCTGGGCGGTGATCCATCGATCACCCGTGGAACGGGAGTCCGCCACGAAGTACCATTGGTCCTGCGGGAGGGCCGCGGTGCTCACCACCACACCGTTGCCCCTGCGGCCCATGCTGGCGATGGTGACATTCATGCTGTCGGTGATTTCTATGAGGCCGCGGCCCGATCCGCTCTGTCCCATGCCTTCGTGGCCGATGAGGGAGATGTTGCTCGAGTTGTGAATGAACATCCATACTGGAACGAGGTCGGGTGGGTTGCTTTCGACGATGACGCTCATTCTCTGTGGAATCGAGCCCATCTCCTCTTTGATGCCGTAGATGGTCACGTTGGAGGAGTTTCGGATTTCGCACAAGGCAGCTCTGGGTTGGGTCATGTGCTGACAGTGGTATGGGTAGAAGGTCAAGGGTTCGTGCGTGCCTTCGATGAGCATCTGCCTGGCCCTGGGGCTCATTTTGAGATTCCCGTTGCCGTCCGTGAAGGGGCGGTCTTCCCCCGGCCCCGGGTCTACGTCAGGGGGAGGATACCCGCCATACTGGGTCACGCCGTACCATCGTCCTCCGCCGTTGCCCGTGATGACCGTGACGCGGATTCTGCCGGGATCGCCCCATGTGCGCTGCGCATAGACATCCCGCTCAATCGAATGCCTGCCGGCACGCCAGAGCAGAGCGAAGACATGCGGGGCGTAGATGGGGTCGTCGCCGTTTGGCTGGTAGCCGCGCGCCGAGGGAATCATGATCTTGAAGTCCGCGATGCGCACCGATGCATCCGCGTCGTCGGGCGTGTCCATGACCGGGCTGTCGCTGTCCGGGCGCCATGCCGTGGCATCCAGGATGGATGAGTAACGGGTCACTCCGCAGAGGGTCGTGTGGTTTCGTAGATGCAACGTGGCGGAGATGACGTAGTGGTGGGGCAGGTCTCCTGTGTTCGGGTCGGCCTGGCTGGCCGGCAGGAACACAGTGCCGCCGCTGCTTTCCGCCGCGTCGATGGCGGCCTGGATCGCCGCGGTGTCGTCGGCGTCGTCATTGGGATCCGCGCCGTAGTCCGTGACGAAGACATTGTCCGAGGCCTCGATGTTGCACAGTCCTTCCTGGTAGAGATGCCGGCCGATCAGATCCTGGGGTGGATCCTGATGGTCCGTTACGGTGATGTCTTCGCTTGGTGCATGGGTGGTGCCGTCGTAATAGGTGTCGTCGGATTTGCGGCCGGCGATCAAGTGGCCTGGTTCGCCGTAGAGGCTGCTGTAAGGTCCCGAGTAGGAAAATTCGGAAACATGGGTCCATGTGTCGGGATCGGACACCTTCAGTTTTCCGGCGGTGGCCTCGTTGGCCAGGACGTTGATTCGGCCTTTGAGATAGATGTTTTTGAGATAGACCGAGCGATCCTGGTTGGCCAGGATTTCACGGTCGCCGCTGCCGGTGATCTCGATGCGTCCATCCACGAGGAAGACATGGCCGCTGGAGTCGTGTCCCGAGCTCTTCAGTTTGCCGGGAACCACTTGAGCCGACTCGGGGCCGGTGATCGCTGAGATGATGTGCCCATGGGTCGCCTTGATATCGAAGCCCACGAGGCCGAAGGGCGTGTAGCCGCCCAGGGCAATGGGGGTCTCTTCCTGGCCGGAGAGCGTGAGTCCCACCACCAGGGTGGAACCGCCCCGGCTGTGTTGCTGGTAGATGCCGTACTTGCCGCCGAGGATCTCGACGTCGTAGGTGTATCCTCCGGAACTGTTCAGGTTGTATAGTCCGGCGAACCCGCCCCTGGCATCGATGGTGACTTCCTGGATCGCACAGCCCTCGGCCCCTGCCTGGCGGATGCCCACGGCGCCCGGGTTGTTTCCGAGGACGATCCGGACGTGGCGTACCACCTGGTTCCAGTTTCGACCGCCATTGTCGTCGTCTGGGCCGGGAGACGCATCGGACCTGGGGCGCCACATCAAGATGACGGGAAAGGGTTCGGCTGCGATGGTTTGTTCGTCCGTCTCGGTGGCCGTGCCGTCGGCCAGGCGAATCGTGGGGGGATCGTCGCCGCAAGAGGACCCCAGGAGCACCTGGCCGAACCGGGCATCGCCATCATTGCTGCGCGTTTCGAAGACATCCTGTTTGAATTCGAGGGTGTCGCTCACCAGATAGGTCCCTGGACGCAGATAGACGACGCGGCGGTGTCTGTTGGCCGCGATGATGGCCTCCTGGATGGCTGAGGTGTCGTCGTGGACACCGTCGCCGACAGCACCGTGTGCGCCTGCAGGCTCGTAACCGAATTGGCGGAGCTGATCGTCGGACAACTCGGTGCAGGTGGGAACGCTGGCGTCGGGGCCGGCATCTCCCACCTGGGCGTCTCCGTCTTGGACGTCGCCGTCTTCATTGGCGTCGATCGCCGAATCGGTGCTGGCGGCATCCGCCCCAGCGTCCAGGGCCGCGTCTGTAGAGTCGTTTCCTGCCGACCCCTTCGATCCGCATGCCGCGGCGAGCGATCCGCTGATGACGAGTGCGATGACCAGATGACGGTGCATGGCTGTGATCCTTTCTCTCGGGATGTCTGTGTCCTGTTTCGTTCTCCTTGGCGAGTCCGTTCTCCTTGCGCCGACTCGGCTTTCGGATCCTTCTGTTGCCTTCACATGGCAGTCTTGTCCGCTGTGTCGGGATTCAGCTTGAGCAGGAAGATATGCGACCTCGAGTTGATGGCCCAGATGCGTTCCTGGGAATCGATGGTCAACCCGAGGCTCACGCCGAAGAGCCCCTGCGGGTCCCGGTCACCACCGAGGTCGTAGCCGTACCATTGGTTTTCATCCACGTGATACAGAAACGTTTGCAGGCGGCCGTCGCCTGGGTCGTGGGCCGTGCCCATGACCACCAGGTCGTTGCTCGGGACGAATACGGCTTCTCTGAAAAAATGCTCGTCGGCCGCAATCATGCCGTCCCGGCCCCCTGGATCGAGGGGCGAGAGAACCTGCGTGGTCATGTCGTAGGACCAGCCCTGGCCCAGGTCGTCCGCTCGTCCGGAGAAGAGCAGCAATCGGTCCCTGTTGGCGTCGTAGACCATGGTCTGTTGGTCCGGGGTCGTCGAGGGCAGGGTGGCGCCCGACACGGGCAGGGGATCGAACTGCCTTGTGTTGGGATCCAGTCTCCACAGACCGTCCCTGGTCCAGGCAGCCATGCCGTCTGGAATGGGGCAGAGGGTGTCGGTATACATGTTTCCACCGCTGACGGTCTCTCCCCGTTGTTGCTCGAAGTCGTGGGTGACGGGATCGTAGAAATAGATGTATGGGGTTTTCCACAGGATCATCTTTCCGAGAGCCGCCGAAAAACCGTACGTCTTGTACGAATGGCCCGTCATGAAGGGCCGCCCCTGGAAGGTCCATTGGCCGGGGCCTGCGTCGTTTGTGTACTCGTAGTCGAGGGGAATTTCCGGGTCGTAGTAGATGTGGAACCGGTTTTCGGCGATGTCGTATTCGAGCACATCGGTGCCGCAATGGGCCACGTGGCCGCCCGACCAGCGATAGATGACGTCGTGCACCGGATCGATGGCCGCGGTGCCCCAGTCTCGGTTCATGTTGGGGCGGTTGGGGACATCGATTTCAGTCCATTGGTTTTCCGGGACGGCATCGAGGATCGCCTGGTGGGCCGCCGGATCCGGCGGCGGCCAAGCCTCGTCGTACCACTCGACGCTGTATGGTCCCGAGCGTCGTTCTTCCGTTCCGGGAGTCACGCCATGGGTTGCCGTGCCTTCAGTATCCACCACCGATGGATCGATGCGGATGGCCCATGTTTCACAGTTTTCCTGGTCGGGAGCGTAGCCCTTCTTGACATGGACCACCACCAGGTCGCCGGCTCCGGCTGCTGCGGCAAATGTCAGGTTTCGCATGGCATCCATGTGGGGTTGGTCCTCGTCTTCAGAGAAATGCTTGACCAGTTGCCATGTATTGTTCCCCCAGTCGAAGAGCCAAATCTCCCAGGGCTTCGTGACGTAGTGAGATGCCACGTAGTCGGTGCTGGATGCGTATCCAAAGCCGCCCAGGAGCACCATGCGGCGGCTCGTGGGCAGAAAGAGCAGGCGTGCGCCTCCTCGCGGAGACGGTGCCGTGTTCGGCTCGACATGGGTCCAGGTTTCGCTGTCAAAATCGAAAAACCAGGTGTCGGAGAGCAGGCGGTCCAGGCGGTCTCCTCCGAACAGGAGGGCTTTGCCCTGGTCTGGGTCCGTGGCCAGTGCGGGGACTGCACGAGGCCCGGGATCTGCGCCTGTCACCTTCCTCCATGTGTGATCCGATGTCTGGAAGATCCATGTTCCCGGCCTTCCCTCGTCGTTGATCACGTTGCCGCCGCCTGCCAGGAGGATGTCTCCGTCCGATGGGTCGTTGGTCATGGCGCTCCAGACGAGAGGATTGCTGTCTGGTCCGCCCGCGGGATCGCTGGGCGGATCGAAGAGGGTCCAGGTTCGGTCCAGGAGATGGTATGCGAAGGTATGGTTCCACAGGTAGAAGACGAGGCTTTGTTGCGATGGGACGTAGGCATACTGGCCATAGGTCCTGATGTTGGGATAGACGCCCCAATTTGGTCGCACGTTGCCCTCGGAATCCTGAAAGGCGAATCGTTCGTCGTCGAAGCCCGGTGCCTGGGAATTGCCCACCTCGGGCCCCCAGTCCTTGTCGAGCGGAAATCGATTTTTCCAGGTCCCTTCGGCCAGGGCGAGGCTCTCGACATCGTAGGGACGGTCCGAAACATCGTGGGCAATGTAGCCGCCAACCAGGACGTATTCCTGCGTTTCAGGGACATACACCATGGCAGGAGAAATCCTGGGCCCCACGTCCCCGCGACTGATGAGAACCCATTCATTGGCAGGAAGATCCACCCCGCAGGGCCCGTCGGCTTCCGGGATGCAGGCCCCCAGGCAAGGCTGGTAGCCCTGGTCACAGGCCACCCCGCAGGCCATCTTGTCACAAGTGGGCGTCCCGTGCTCCAGGTCTGGGCAAGGTGTGCAACGGTCTGCGCAATGCTCCACGGAGTCGTTGGACACACATTCCCCGTCGCAACGGTGCTCTCCTTCGCCACAGGGCGGCGCTGCGTCTTCGTTCGAGTTCGTTGCGTCCCAGCCCGCATCGATCATTTCGCCATCCATTCCCCCATCGCCTCGTGATGAATCATCACCGCAGGCCGAAACGGCGGTGATGGCGCAAAGTGCGGCGACCACATTCCATGGCGACAGGCATCGTTTTTGGTGCATGACGACCTCGCTTCGTTTGTCTGGAGTCCCGATCGGTTTTGTGAGATATGATACTTTCTTGAATTCGGTTGTCATCCACAAAAAACGCCGGGATGAAAAGCTGGGGCGCCGGATGGCTAGGCATGCGGATCGCCGGGGAGGCAGACGGGTAGGGAGGGGGGGGACGGGGAAGCGGGACCCTGATGAAAACCGGGCTTGACCGGCCCTCGTGTGGGGACGTACAACCTGCTTTGGGAAAGATGATGTTTGTGGCAACGGACGGAGCGAAGCGGCGTTTGTCCGCGGGAGGGGAGCCATGAGATGTCCAAGGGACGACGCGCAATGTGAAACCTATGAGCACGCCTCCGGGGTGGAGTTGGATCGTTGCCCGGCCTGTGGCGGGGTCTGGGCGGACCGGGGCGAGCTCGAGTCGGTTCGTGCCAAGGTGGAGGCCGATTACGACATGGGGCGACTGACCCCTCCAGAGGACTTCGATTTTGCCTTCTCCCGGGACATCCAGGGGCGATTCGGCACGATCCGCTGCCCCAGGTGCGGCGCTACCATGGACACCAAGGAATATGCCTACTGGTCCCAGGTGCTGGTGGATGTCTGCCCCAAGGGCTGCGGGGTCTGGCTGGATGCCGACGAACTCAGGGCCATCGAGGTGTTCTTTGCCAGGGAGCGGGCCGAAGAGAAAAAGGTCGAGGCGGGTCAGGCTGTCTGGGGGAGTCTCACCGAGATGTTTGGAGGCTGATGGACCTGAGAGCCATCATGTTTTGGGCTGGACAGGCCGATTCGTGTCTTTTTTCCTTTTCGATGGTTCGATTCGTCGGCATGCGCGATAGGTAGACCAAAACCCGTTGAAATGTTTTGGGGGATGTTTTGGCACGAAGGTGGCACTCCTGCGTCGCCCGTCCGGGCGGGCATGTCTGTCCGGGGAAGGGAGATGCGCCATGGCCCAGGAAATTCAGACGTCGTTCGATGAGAGGCTCAATCGGCCGGCGGTGACGTTACGGTACGACCGGGGCACGATCCTGGTGTCGGGATGGCCTGGTGGGTCTCGTCGGGGGCTTGGCGACTGGCTCGTCTTGGATCCGCGGGTGGGGGTGGGGCGGGCGCCGGCCTGCTGCTACCGGGACCTCATTGATTGGGCGAAGAAGGTGGGGCAACCAATCCAGGACGAAGTGGCCGCCTGGGAGCAGCCGGCCTTCACCAATCATCGTCTTGCCCCGTTGCGCAGCTATCAGGACGAGGCCCTCTGGGCCTGGCGGAGGGCCGGCAGGCTCGGCCTGGTCTGTCTGCCCACGGGCAGCGGCAAGACCAGAGTGGCCCTGGAGGCCATGGTCGAGGCCGGTGTCTCCACCCTGGTGCTGGTGCCCACCAAGGTGCTCATGGCCCAGTGGCGCAGGCTGCTGGCTCCATTGGTGGACGGGGACGTGGGCCAGGTGGGAGACGGGCTCAGGCTGGTGCGGCCCGTGACCGTGGCGACCTTCGAGAGTGCGTTTCGGCAGGGAGAGCGTTTCGGCAACCGCTTCGGACTGTTGGTGGTCGACGAGGTGCATCATTTTGCGTCCGGTCGCAGGACCGAGGCCCTCAAAATCTGCGCCGCTCCCTTCCGAATGGGCCTCACCGCCACGCCGCCTCAGGATCCCGAATCCCTCGACAGGCTGAAACGACTCGTGGGTCCCTTGGTCTACGCGCTCTCGGTGGCGGACCTGTCCGGATCTTTCCTGGCGGAGTTCGACCGGGTCGTTTTGCCCCTGGCGCTGAATGCGGAAGAGCAGCTCGAATACGACAGGAACTGGAACCTGTTTTCCGGATTCTACCGGAGATTTCGGGCATCACATCCCTTCGGAACCTGGCCGGAGTTCGTGGACTGGGCCAGGTCCGGCCCGGGCGGCTTGCGCGCCGTGGCCTGCTGGCATCGCTGCCAGGCCATCCTGAGTTATCCCGAGGCCAAGAGGGCCATGGTGGCCGACCTGCTGGACCGGCATGCATCGAGTCGCGTCCTGCTGTTTACGAGAGACAACGAGGCAGCCTATCGTATCTCCACCGAGCACCTCGTGCCCGCGGTGACCTGTGACGTGAGGCGCGGGGAGCGAGGGCGGATTCTGGAAGCGTTTCGAGAGGGGCGCATCCGCGCGGTGGTCTCGGCCCGGGTGCTCAACGAGGGAGTGGATGTTCCCGCGGCCGACGTGGCGATCATCGTTGGAGGGGCGCTCGGAACTCGCGAGTACCTCCAGCGCGTGGGGCGCGTGCTCCGGGGGCAGGAGGGCAAGCGGGCCTTGATCTATGAACTCGTGATGTCTGGGACCGGTGAGACCAGGGGCCTGCGAAAGAGGGCCAGGGGTCTGGAGCGGGCCCCAGTCGATCCAGGAAATCAGAGCATGCCGTCTCATGTCGCGGCTGCAGATCGAAGCCGCTGAAAGCGAGGATGTCGGTGTTTCTTCCGTTGGGCGCATTGGACCTGGATATCGCCGGCGAACAGGTCAGGCCCAGGTACCTCTGTTCCAGGGATCTGGTTTGGATCGAGGCGCTTTTGGAGGAATACGACCGGTACCTGGGCAGACCGAGAAAGTTGCTCGACGAGCGGTTGTCCGGGCCTTTGCCGGCACATGTGCCGGCTCGCAGGGCCAAGGCCGTGCGAGCCGTGCTGGATCGTCTCTACAAGGCCAAGACCATGAGCCCGGTTCCGGCGCCCAAAATCCGGGCGGCGTTGTTCGAGTTGGCGGGAACTCTGCCGCGGCGCCGGGACCATGCCAGGTGGCGGGCCGATGTGCTGCGCGGGGTGGGCGCGCGGTTCGGACTCACCCAGGCAGAGGTGGAACGCTGCCTCTACGCCGACGTTCCTTCTGCCAGGATCCTCACGGGGCCGTTGGAGCCCCTCTCTCCCTCCGAAATTCTGGGGCAGGCCAATCTGCTCATGGCGCAGAGCCTGTTGTTCCGATCGCACCAGGTGGTCGTGGAAGTGGAAACCGGGCTGGAAGCAGTGGTGCGTACGGCCAAGATGCTGGGACTCATTTGTGTCGTGTCG
>CAZIJS010000106.1:0-14142 GCA_964539505.1 uncultured Myxococcales bacterium | reverse complement strand
TTTGTTGGCGTCGCGGGTGCCCGCCCCGGCGCCGTCTCTTTTTTCCCCTTCTATCTAATCCCTAGATCGCTGTCGATCTTTCCCAATCCTTCCAGACCTCGCCCCCCGCAGGCACCCACATCTTTCCTCGTACCCGTGCCCCCTCCAACTGCGAAAATATTCACCCCTTCACTGGCTGAGCAATCCTGGTGTTTTTGAGGGAGACATTGACAATAAGAAAGAATGTTTCTACCGTTTTGGCACCATTTGGGTCGATTGCGGTACTGATGGTCAGCAAGGTGGGCAAAGGAAGAACGCATCGAAAGGAGGATTGTTATGCGGTTAATCTTTCCGTTGGGGGCTGTCACGTCGAGCAGGCTGCTGTCATGGATCGTTCTGGGGCTGGTGGCCGCAACGCCGGCACTGGGCGGATGCGCCATGTGCGCTCCAGGAAAGGGCACGACGCTCACCGAGGATTCGAGGAAGGATCCTGCCTGCGAAAAAGAGATCAAAGGCTCGCTGGATGCGGTGATAAAACACCTCGGGATGAAGACCAAAGGCACCAAGGCGGACGTGGATTCGTTGATGGCTTCGGGAAAAGTGGTCAAGGGGTATGCACGCGACGGGGTGCGGTATCGCTGGACGATTGGTTTGAGAAAAAAGGACGGAAAATGCAAGGTGATGGCGTATAAACAGGAAAAAGAACGTCCTGCCAAATCGTCCACGTCCTGGCTCAACTTTGCTTCCGTGGACCTGTCTGTCTGTCATTGCAAGTGAAGGCAGGGCGCTGCTGTTTCATTGGCCCTGTCCCAGGAAAGGTTGTTCCGGTCTTGGCGATCCTGGTTGCAGGAAGTAGATAGAAACGTTTTGTGGTGAGTCGAAGCGGTTCTGGGTGAGACGACATGAATGAAAACAGACACGATTTGGGGGCGGGAACCAGGTTGGGCGATCCCATGGCGGATGACGGGTTTACCACCGAGGCGATCCGGGACAAAGTGGAGTTGGCAGAGCAGCTTCTGGCCCTCTATCGCCAGGACCATGCGGCAGGAATCCTGGATGCCAGGTTGCGTTGGAAAGATATCGACGAGGACCTCCTGGCCATCACGAGGGGATGGGCCCTGTCGGCCCAGCGGGAAATGCAGGATTCAGAGGCCGTGACGGCCCTTGGAATCGATGCCTATGAATGGGCCTTCTTCGTCGAGGCTCAAAACACCTTGTCCTTTCACCGGGTCCTGGAAGTGATTGGTCGAAACGAAGGGGATCCCCCTGCAGGTGAGGCGCTGCGGTCCCATGCCCTGGATATCCTGTCGGGGCGCATGAATCTGCAGGGTGCCTTGCGGGTGGTGGCAGCGGACCAGCCGCTTTTGTCGGCGCTTCCGCATATCTTCCAGACGTTTCTGCCAGGGGTCAATCCGGAACAGTACTCCGCTCTCACCCAGGCCGTCCGGGTTGCGGCCGCCGTGGCGCTCCCTCGGAAAGAACTGTTGCGACTCCGGGGCGTGGTGGAAGAGGGTGATCCCGATGAAGAGGCCTATGAACAGATCCGGGCCGAGTATCGGGCGATCATGCGGTAGGTCAACGAGGACGCGGCCATCGAGGATCCGCTCCGCCGAGAGGAACTGCTCCTCAAGGCCCTGGACATGGCGGCAAAGTCGCCTGAACCCGATGACGACATCGAGACGATCCAGCTCATTTTGGAGATGGCCGACCGGTTCTCCCTGTCTCCGTATTCGGTGCGGCGTTGCGTGGATGCGGTGCATTCGCTGGTATCCGAAGGACATGCCCAGCCGGAGTTGGCCCGGAGCATCGTGGCGCTGGGCCCGCTCGTGGCGGCTCGGGATCTCAAGGAGGAACTGGCGCCTGCCATCGTGGAGACTTGCAGGTCCCTGGCCAGAAGTCCCTTGCCCCAGGAGCTTCGATATTCTTTGGCCACGACTGCAGCCAGGGCCTTGCTCTGGATGAATCGCTCCGACGATGCCGAGGCGATCCTTCAAGATGCCCTCGGAATGGACCCAGACCCCGTGAACCAGATCGAGATCGCCATGCTCAAAGCCGACGTCTGCGTGGCCGAGGAGAATCGACACCTGGCCAGTGCCATCCTCATGGAGGTGCTGGATCGGACCCGGTCCCTGGATGGTCGCAATCGCCTTCCAGCCATCCGGAAATTGCTGGCTGTCTGGCCGAAGGGGCGCAACACCAGGGAACTCTATCGACTCGTCAGGGAACTTGGCGCTGTGGCAGGCCGTCTTCCAGAGCCTCGGCGCACCCTGGTCCTGGTGACGAGCCTGCTGAAACTAGCCACCCTCGGTGAGCGGCAGTGGGCCCTGGAGCTTTGGAGCCAAGTGGACTTCGAGCGGATACGCTACTCGGTGCCGAAGCGAACCGCCGACCGTCTGGAGAAAGTCGTCCGCCGGGCCGCCGAGACCCTCGATGTGGAATACCTCACCGATGATATCATGGAAGAAACCACGGTCATTCATCGACCAGACGATCTCAATCCAGAGAAGCGCAACAAGGTGTGAAGGTTTTTTCGGCAGCGCAAGAACCAATTTTTGA
The DNA here is from genome assembly GCA_964539505.1 of uncultured Myxococcales bacterium. Lineage (GTDB taxonomy): Bacteria > Myxococcota_A > Polyangia > HGW-17 > SLPX01 > CAZIJS01. The sequence goes on along the minus strand of CAZIJS010000106.1, from coordinate 11,607 downwards.
CAACGAGCCGTCCGGCTGGAAAAGTGGAAAAATGGGTGAAGGTCAATTGCCCGGCCTGCCTTGGCTTGACCCGTGGCCGAGGGGAGGCAAGCAGGGCTGCCAGGCCATCGTCGATCAAGGCATGGTTGTCAGTCGGCTGGAAATGCGCGTCCTTCTGCTGTGACAGGAGTCAGCCCGAGGTCTTCGAGCATCTGGAGGTCGTCTTCCACCCGTCTTCCCGTGGTTGTTAGGTAGCCTCCAACCATCATGCCGTCGGCACCAGCCGGAAAGATCCACGATTGCATGTCGCGCAGGTTCGTCTCTCTGCCGCCGCAGACCCGGATCTCCTTGTCCGGCATCATGAGCCTGGCCACGGCCACGATCTTGAGACAGTCTTGCGGGGTGAGTTGATGCATCCCTTCCAGCTTCGTGCCAGGGATCGGGTTGAGAAAATTGATGGGCAGGGAGTCTACGTCCAGGTTTCGGAGGGCTTCGAGGAGTTCCACTCGCTGACTGGGTGACTCTCCCATTCCGAAGAGACCGCCGCTGCAGACCTGGAGCCCGACTTCCTTGGCCCGTTCCACGGTCTGCACCGAGTCCTGGTAGTCCTGGGTAGTGCAGATGTTTGGATAAAAGCTGGCTGCGGTTTCCAGATTGTGATGGTACCTGGTCAGCCCTGCCTCGCGCAGTCGCTGGAAATGTTCCTTTGAGAGCATTCCGAGCGAAGCACATGGAGCGGTGGGCAACTCATCCGTGATCCGAGCCACTGCCTGTGCGATTTCTTCGATTTCTTCGTCGCGATCGATGCTGCGTCCCGAGGTGACGATGCCGAATCGCGAGATTTTGGATCGGCTCAGTTCCCTGGCCTTGGATGTCATGTCTTCGGCCGATATGAGCGGGTAGCGATCGATGACTGCGTCGTTGTGCGCAGACTGGGCGCAGAAGGCGCAGTCTTGCGGGCAGTTTCCGCTCTTTGCATTCACGATGCCGCAGAGTCGGACCTGGTCGCCTCGATGGATCCGTCTCGTCTGGTCGGCCTGGCCGATGAGGTCGAAGAACTCTGGTCCTTGGGTCTCGATGGCTTCGAGGGCTTCCGGCACCGTGATTCCATGTGGCATGGTATCTCCTCCGTGGTTCGTCTCGTAATCCAGCGTTGCTCCTTGCGACAAAGCCGGTGGAAAAGTTGTTTGAGTGAGTGATGTTTCGCAGAGGCCTGTCGTCAAGTCTTTTTGTGGTCTCGACTGGTCTGGGTCGCGATGATCTTGTTCATGGACCCCACGCTGTATCCTTCCATGTCCAGAGTCACGAACACCCAGCCCAGGTCCTGGAGGGAATTGACCAGGGCCTTGCGGGTCGGCAGGTCCATGAGTCTCGGGAGGACTGCTTCGGGGACCTCGATTCTGGCGATGGAACCGTGATCGCGAACCCGCACCTGTTCGATGCCCAGGAATTGAAGGACCCGCTCAGCCGCTTCGATGCGCTCGAGGCGCTCTTTGGTGATGCGTTCTCCGTAGGGGATCCGGCTGGCCAAGCAGGCAGACGATGGTTTGTCTGCATTTTCGAGTCCCAACATCTTCGCCAGGGCCCGGACATCGGCTTTCGTGAGACCTGACTGCATGAGCGGAGACTGGACGCCCAGAGTCCTTCCTGCCTGGTGGCCTGGTCGATAGTCGGCCTGGTCGTCCAGGTTGCTGCCTTCGAGCACGGTTTCGTAGCCCCTCTCTGCCGCGATTTGCCAAAGTGTCGTAAAAAGCCCCATTTTGCAGTGAAAGCAACGCCTCGGGCCGTTGGCCACGAAGGAAGGATCCGACATCTCCTGGGTTTCTATGAGGAGATGTTCGACTCCAAGGTCCGTGGCGATGCGCTGGGCCAATTCTTTGTCCGCCCTGGGGAGCAGGGGCGAGATGGATGTGACCGCCACGAGTCTGCCTGGGATCGTTTCGGCAGCCACGGCCAACAGGAGCGAACTGTCCACGCCGCCGGAGAATGCGATCACCGCTCCATCGATAGAGGACAGGATACGGCGGAGCTTTCCATACTTCTCTTCGATTCCAAGGCTCTCCTCCGACTGGTCGACTGGCGCCCGTGACTCTTCGGCGGGGTCTGTGTTCTTGAGTGCCATGGTTCGGTCTCCTGTCGGTCCAGAGCCGGAGTCTGCGCGCAGGGCTCTGGCATGGTTTACTAGATGCCCGATCCCTGTGCAAAGGTCTCTTCCCTTGCCAGGGCCTGGGTGACTTTGCTGCGTGGCGGCACGGACCGTGTCAGCCAGACGTTTCCGCCGATCACCGATTCTTCCCCGATGGTGACCCGGCCCAGGATCGTGGCTCCCGAGTAGATGACGACCCTGTCCTCGACGATGGGATGGCGTGCGATTCCCTTGACCAGCTTGCCCTGGTCATCCACAAAAAAACTCTTTGCACCCAACGTGACCCCCTGGTAGACGCGCACATCGTCACCGATGATCGTGGTCTCCCCGATGACGATGCCCGTTCCATGGTCCATGAAGAACCTGCGTCCAATACGCGCTCCCGGGTGGATGTCGATGCCCGTCAGGGTGTGTGCGTGCTCGGTGATGATTCTGGGCATGAGGGGCACCCCGAGTCGATGCAATTCGTGGGCGATTCGGTAATTTGTCATGGCCAGGATGCCCGGATAGCACAGAGCCGCCTCGTCGAGGTTGCGCGCAGCAGGGTCTCCTTCGTAGGCTGCCTGCACGTCTTGTCTGAGCGCCTCCTGAATCGCTGGGAGGGTGTCGAGGAAGCGCATGGTCATGTTCCTGGCATCCACGTGGCAAACATCGCATTGATGGTCGTCTTCGCAGAGGAAGCAGAGACAGCGCTGGATCTGCTCCTGCAGGGCCGCACGGACCCGGTCCAGCGTGGCACCCACGTGGAATTCCAGGTTGTCACAGGTCAGGTCTGAATTGCCGTAGAGGCCCGGAAACAAGACCGACCTGAGGGCCTCGACCTGGTCGATGATGTCGGCACGACTCGGCAACGGTTTGTCACAGGTGCGCCGGTGGATCTGGGCCGCGCCGTCTGCGCTGCAGAGTTCTTCGACCACGGCTGCCAGACCGCGCGGTTCGATGGCACCCATTTCGACTGCAGGCGTTTGGTGCCCACGGTCCCCAGGGAGGAGATGTTCCTCGGGGATGGAAAGGTAGGGCCCGCCTCTGTCATCGCCAGCCATTCTACAGGTCTCGATCCAGTGGGTCCTGGAAGGCCCAGGTGGTCAGGTAGCGTTCCCCGGTATCGGGCAGCAGGACGACGATGGTCTTGTCCTGGTTCTCCTCGCGTCGGGCCAACTCAGCGGCAGCCCATGCGGCGGCGCCCGAGGAGATCCCCACGAGCAGGCCCTCTCTCCGCGCCAGGGACCGGGCCGTGACACCGGCCTGCTGGTCTGTGACCTGGATCACTTCATCCACTACTGTCTGGTCCATGACCTGGGGAACGAAGCCGGCCCCGATGCCCTGGATCTTGTGGGGGCCTGGATCGCCCCCCGAAAGGACCGGCGAGCCTGTAGGTTCCACCGCCACGATCTGCACCGCCGACTTGAGTTCCTTGAGTCGCGAGCCCACCCCGGTGATGGTGCCGCCTGTTCCCACCCCGGCCACGAAGATATCCACTCCACCTTCTGTGTCGTGCCAGATTTCTTCGGCAGTGGTGCGCCGGTGAGCTTCTGGATTGGCGGGGTTTTCAAACTGCTGGAGCATGACGGCATCACCGATTTGGTCCACGAGTTGTCGCGCCTTGTCCAGCGCGCCTTTCATGCCTTCCTTGCCGGGCGTGAGAACCAACTCGGCCCCGAGGATCTTGAGGAGACGACGACGTTCCAGGCTCATGCTGTCTGGCATGGTGAGGATGAGCCTATAATTGCGCGAGGCGCAGAGCATGGCCAGGGCGATGCCCGTGTTTCCGCTGGTGGGCTCGATAATGGTGGTCTCCGGTCCGACCGTGCCGGCCTTTTCCGCGGCATCCAACATGCCGCGGCCAATCCGGTCCTTGACGCTGGATCCCGGGTTGAAACACTCCAGTTTGGCCACAAGGCGGCCGGGAAGGCCGGCCGCAAACCGATCCAGCCGCATCAGTGGAGTCTTGCCAATGAGTTCTGAAACATTATTTGCAATGCTCATGTCATTCTCCTTGTGCCCCAATCAGTCGTTCATAGTCGTCAACCAACTGCGAGAGGTGTTTTTTGCCAAGGAAATCCTTGATATGTCCAGAGAGTCCCAGCCACAGTTCCGTGGTGGGACAGCGCTTGGCCATGTCGCAGATGTCTGGATGCTGGGTGCACTCCACGATGTCGAGAGGACCTTCCAACACTTCGATCACTTCGAGGACCGTGATGTCTTCCGGCTTTTTCGCCAGGTAATAGCCGCCACCCGCTCCCCTGGTGCTCACCACGATCCCGGCGTTTTTGAGCGCACCGAAGACTGCGTAGAGATACTTCTTGGGAATGGACTGAGCCTGGGCCAGGTCATCGAGCAGGACCGGACCGTCGCCGCCGCTGCGATGTGCGAGTTCCACCAGGGCTCTGAGCCCATAGCGGCCTTTCGTGGATATTTTGAGCACTGTGTCTTCTCCCTGTGGGGTACGGACAAGGACAAGTCCGCCGTTCCCGCGGACCGGGCCTGCGGACCGAGACCGCTGCATGGAACCGATTGCCGAGCAGATTCTCGTGGTTCTCGTCGAGAATATACTCAACTCTACATAAACCGTAGACTACATGATATTAATGGACTGTCAAGGGTTATCTGGCGGGGTCGAAGGCCCGACTCGTTGCCAGGAGATTTGAGAATTTGCAAAGTTTCTTTGGGCAATATTCGCAAGTCTCGGCCTGTCGTTCCTTCGGAGAAGGGAGGACGAAACGGGGAAACCAACGTTGGATGCCGTCTTGGAAGCTTTGAGTGCCATTGGCCTGCATTCTGCATGAACACCGGTGGAGACGTTGGTCGGTTTGTGAATCTCTTGGATGAGCAACCGGCTCAAATGTCGTTTTTCAACGGAGAAACAAGGAGAAGAAAAGATGACGAACAGAAATCCGTGGACGAGTGCGCTGTTGCTGGGAGGTCTCTGGGCCGCAGTCATGGGCTTGGGGATGTTGGGTATGAACGCTGGCTGTCAGGGTCAGGGCAAGAAGACATCCGCCTCTCATGGAGCCAAGTCAGGAGCAAGGTCTGGTCCCGGAAAAATGTCTGGCGGAGGCCATGAGGAAGGGCATCACCACATGGCAGGGGGGCATGGCATGATGCAAGGCGGGCATGGTGAGGCCGATGCGCGCTCCGGGAATCGTCCCCCATCGATTTTCGACAGTCCCCCGCCGGAGGGTACCAAGGCATTTTGCCCGGTCATGAAGAAAACATTCTTTGTCAGCAAGACTTCACCCAGGACCAAATACAAAGGAAAGTGGGTCTATTTTTGCTGTTCGAGCTGCAAGGGCAAGTTCGAGGCCAACCCGGAAGCCTACTTGAAGTGAGGGGCGGGGCGGGCCTGCCATGGGACTGCCATGGCCGGTCCGCCCTGGTCGTCTCTGTTCCGGCTCGGGCTTGTCTCGATCGCCAAAAGGGTATAAAGGTCATGCAAAAGGTAGGAAAAACCCGGACAGTGACGACGAGCCCTGGATCGCTCGCGTCTTCCTGGAGGCGCATGGGACGGCCGGCCAAGATACTCATCGTGGAGGACGACGAACCGGGCAGGGAACTGGCGCTTTTCAACCTGCGCAAGGCGGGCCACGACCCCGTTGGTTGTGGTGACGGCGAGGAGGCGCTCAGTCTCTGTGACGCCGAGGCGTTCGACCTGGTGATCACCGATGTCCGCATGCCAAAGATGTCGGGCCTGGACCTCCTTCGGCAAATCAAGGCGCGCAGGCCCTCTCTTCCCGTGATCGTCGTCACTGCCTACGGCAACGTTCAGACCGCGGTGACGGCCATGAAGGAAGGGGCCTTCGACTTCATCGGCAAGCCCTTCAACCGGGATCACATGCTGTTGGTGGTAGACAAGGCTCTTGCGGCAACAGCCATGCAGCGGGAGGTCGAGCGACTCAGGCGGCTGGTCGCCGGAGTGGAGCGTCCCATCATTTTCCGTTCCGAGGTCATGCAACGTATACTGGATACGGCGGACAAGCTGGCAGGATCCGACGTTCCCGTGCTCATCACCGGGGAGAGTGGCACGGGCAAGGAACTGGTTGCCCGCAGGATCCATGCGCGCAGTGCCAGGGCGGAAGGGCCGTTCGTGGCGGTCAACTGCGGCGCCTTGCCGGATCAGCTCATCGAATCGGAGCTGTTCGGCCATGTCTCGGGGGCCTTCACCGGGGCTTCCGGCGAGCGGGAAGGGCGCTTTCGTCGTGCCCAGGGGGGGACGCTCCTGCTCGACGAGATCGGCGACCTGCCGCTGCCGGTGCAGGGCAAGCTCCTCAGGGTGCTCCAGGAGGGACTCGTGGACGTCCTTGGGACGGATAAACCCGTCTCGATAGATGTCCGGCTCCTGGCGGCCACCAACCAGGACCTGGAAGAGAAGGTGGCTCGCGGTTCATTCCGCCAAGACCTCTTTTATCGCATCAACGTGGTGGAAATACGCCTGCCGCCCCTTCGCGAGCGGCCCGAGGACATCGAGCCTCTGGTGCGACACTTCATCGATCTGCATAGTGAGGGCAGACGCATGGATATCCCCGACCAACTGCTCGGCGAGCTGGAGCGAATGCCCTGGCCGGGCAATGTCCGGGAACTCGAGAATGTCTGTCGCAGGCTGGTGGTGCTGGCAGGTCCCAAGGGCTTGTCATCGAGGGATATTCCGAAGGGCCGCGGCGGGGCCACGGGAGGCGGACAAGACCTCGACTGGCTCACTTTGCCCGAGGATGGCCTCTCGCTCATCGACCTGGAGCAGGCCGTGATCCGGAAGGTGCTGGCCCACAAGAAAGGAAACGTGAGCCAGACCGCCGCCTACCTGGGGATCCCGCGTCACGTCCTGGCCTACCGGCTCACCAAGTATGGTATCGACCCCAAAGCCTATGGTTGACCAGGGAAGAGAAACGGCTCAGGCCCAGGTTGGAATGCAGGCGCAATCTCCGTGGCTGGGCTGGGGCATGGTGGCGCTGGCCGTGGTGGCCATCTCGCTGGCCCACTACGGGACTCCTCATCATCTCGTCTGGCTCCACCAGATTCTCAGGCGCAGCTACTATTTGCCCATAGGATATGCAGCCGTTCGGTTTGGACTGCGGGGCGGCATGGCAACGGCGCTCCTGGTCACGTTTTTCTATGTGCCGCATGCGTTTTTGTTGAAAAACTCCGTGGACCCCTCCCTGCCGGCGGAAAAGGCGGGAGAGGTGATCCTATTTTTCCTGTTCGGAGCCCTGGTGGGCGTCATGGCGGATCGCCTCAAGAAGCGAGCCGCCGAGCTTGCGGTCCTCTTGGAGCAACGCCGGGCCCTGGAACGAGACCTGGTGCGGGCCGGACGGCTGGCATCCCTGGGCGAGGTGGTGGCAGGCATGGCCCATGAGATAAAAAACCCGCTCCACGTGCTGTCGGGGACCGCAGAGATCGTAGACTCGGTGGTCCCTGAGCAGGCCGAGGAGCGCCGCATGTGGGAGATCCACCGCGGTGAGCTGTCACGGCTGGCCGAGATCGTGGATCGGTTCTTGTCGTTCGCCAGGCCGGGCAAGGGCTCCATGACCCGCCTGGACATTCGCGAGGTGGCCGACCGGCTCATGGACCTGGCCGGAGCGGAAGCGCGCCAGCGAAACCTGGAGGTTTCCTGGGACAGGCCGGACGAGCCCTTCTGGGTTCGTGGGGACCGGGATCTTCTCGTCCAGCTCGGGCTCAATGTCGTGCTCAATGCGTTCCAGGCCTTGGCCAGGGAGGGAAGCCGCCTGGAACTGCGTCTCGACCGCCTGGCGCGGGCGGGGCGTTCCTGGGTTCGGCTCTCGTTTCTCAATGACGGACCGCCCATTGCCGATGCAGAACTCGATCGTATCTTCGATCCCTTCCACACCAGCCGCAGCGAGGGGACCGGACTGGGCCTGGCCATCTCGGCACGCATCGCCGACGAGCATGGCGGTCTCATCGATGTGACGAGCGGTCCCCAGGGAGTACGTTTCGATTTGCTCCTGCCGGCCCTGATAGAGGATGCGGAGTGAACGAGAGAAATGCCGTTTCGGATGCCGATTACATGATAAGGAGGCTGAAGGCCATCACGGCCATGCCAGCCACCAGACCATAGATGGCCAGGTGGCCGTATCCGTAGCGTCTTGCCGCGGGAAGCAGTTCGTCGAGGGAGATGAAGACCATGACCCCGGCAATCCATGCAAAGACACCTGCGAGCAGACTCTCCGACATGAAGGGTCTCAGGATGAGATAGCCCACCAGGGCACCCACAGGTTCGGATATGCCAGAGAGGAAGGAGAGCCAGAATGCTTTCTTTCGGCTGCCCGTGGCATGGAAGATGGGCACTGCCACGGAGATGCCCTCTGGAATGTTGTGGATGGCGATGGCCACGGCGATGGACAAGCCGAGGCTGGGGGAGGCCATGGCACTGACAAAGGTTGCCATCCCTTCCGGGAAGTTGTGGATCCCAATGGCCAGGGCGGTGATCAGGCCCAGGCGCATGAGGTGTCGTTCATGGTCGGCAGATGCCGGCGCTCCTTCGGAGACGGGCTCTCCGCAGTCGGTGTGGTCCATGTCTTCGGCAGTCCTGGCCTCGTGAGGGTTTTCCACCTCTGGAACAAGGCGGTCGATGAGGGCGATGGTCAGGATCCCTGCGAAAAACCAGGCGGTGGCCACCCATTCTCCAGTTTTGGATCCCTGTTGCTCGCCAAGGATTCGAACTGCGTCTGCAAAGAGTTCCACGAACGAGACGTAGATCATCACGCCGGCCGACAGGCCGAGGCTGGCCGACAAAAAGGCCTTGTTCGTTTTCTTCCAGAGCAGGGACAAGGCGCTGCCGATGCCGGTGGACAGGCCGGCAAGGGTGGTGAGCAAAAAGGCGAGGATGACCTGGTGGTTCATTGCTTGTTTCCCGGCTCGACAGGGCGTGACTCCTGGCCCAGCATTTCCAGGATGCGCTGTGCTGTCTTCGTCATGTTTCGTGGAGTTTTCAACGAAAATTCTGCACTGCCCAGACCTGGCCGCTTGGGGTGACATAGAAGCCGCAGGCCACCTTGCTGTAACTCGTGGATGTCATGTTGATGTAATGACCGTGGCCTTCCCAGGGCCCGGGCCCTTCGTTCCACATCATTTCGAGACAGCCTGTGACCGTGGACTCGACGCTGGGCCATCCGGGACATTCGTTCTGGGCGCTCTCTTGCTCTGCAGCGTCGGTACAGGACCGAAAGGCACCGTGGGCGATTCCTGTCTCGCTGTCGGACTTGGCTTCCTTGTCCGCGCAGGGCTCTCCTTCTTTCCACCGGGCATAGGGGGGTAGGCCCACCGAGGCCCGGTATTCGTTGATCTGGTCCACGCAGGCTTGTCGCTCAGCAGCGTAGGGATCGTTGTCGCTTCCAGAATCGTCTCCGCAAGCGACGACAGGGATGACGAGCAATGCCAGTATCGAGGGGGCCAGGGTAAAACGCATGGAATCTGCCTCCTGCAATGTTTCCGTAGAACGGACAACCAGGGGCTCTGCCGTTCCAGACTCTGATGGTATCAGCCCGACTATCTTTTGAATTTGTACCCGGTTTCGAAGGGGCCGTACAGATTGAAATACTTGAGGAAGACGTAGGTGGAAGTCCGGTACCACTCGTGGGGGAAGAGATCCCAGACGAGTTTTGCAAAATCCACTGAGAGGCCCAGGTAAAAATACTGGTGCATGTGGTAGGGAAAATCCTTGTCGTATTCCTTGAACCCGCGACTCCAAAATCCCAGATCGAACCTGAGATACCGAAACGGGGTGTCTTTCACATAGGGGATGCCGGATCCGAGAATGTGGAAGAAATACTTCGATCCCGAATAGTCCGTGAGGGCTTTTTCCTTGTGGGGATTTCGTTTGGAGAGAAATCCACTCGATGGCCAGTACCAATAGCTCAAGGCAAAGACATTCCTGAGGGGCGGATAGAGGTCTTGTACCAGGCCGAGAGCCGTTCCCATGAGATCGAATGCGATGTCTGACGAGGAAAACCCATAGGCAGCGGTGAACCCGTCGCCCAGCTCGATGGCGACTCCTGAAAGGGCCGAATTGATGGATGATGCCAGCACAGCGACCCAGTGTGGGATGCCGAGGCTTTCGAAGATATAGGTAAATCCCCGCTCCAGGGCATACATGGCATACATGTGTCCGAACTTGTCCGAGCCTCCGTCCAGATCTGGCCTCTTGGCGAACCACCCATCGCTGTGAACACGAAATTCGTGGGACTGCCCCCATTTCCAGGCGAATCTGCCGATGCCCACGACGATGGTCCAACTGAGCGCTAAGCCCCCGGACAAAACATACCATCGGTACTTCCATCGCCAGTCTCTCACCTTCAAGGTCATGGCCGGGGATTGCGCCCAGTCCGGGGGCAAGGTCCCAAGGCGTGGGTTTCCAGCGGAAGGGGCTCGTTGCACGTCATTCGAGGCCGGCTGGATGGCCCGGGATGAGGCGGTACTCTGCCCCGGCCGGGTACCGGATGCGGGATGCCTTGCCCTAGGCGCCGCTTCGGCGCTGCCTGCCACCCCCCCCACGATTGTTTCCCCTGCAGGCCGAGGCTGCTGGGCCCTTGCCGAGAGTGCAGGGCCAAGCCAGGCCGCGATCACCACCATCGTGAAGATAGTCGGCCTGGAAGAGGATGTCGTCGCTGCCGATCCAGCAATTTTCGAACAATGCGGCTCGTTCCTCGTTCCGGGGATTTGGTTTCTTTGCATGTTCCAACCCTGACTGGCTTGGTGTCAGCAGATTCTTGGGAGCAGCTCGCCGGTGGGTGCCTCCAGGAGCCTGGCACCGCCCGAAGCCGTCTGAAGGACCACCGAGGGGCGCCCAGTGGTTACCGAACCGATCACGGATGCGTCCTTTCCCAGGTCGTGGGCTGTCATGACATCCAAGGCTTTCTTGGCGTCCGAAGCCGGCACGAACAGGACGAGCTTGCCCTCGTTGGCCACCTGGAGAACGTCCAGACCCAGCATGTCGCAGACAGCCTGGACCGAAGGCAGGACAGGAACGGCATCTTCTTCGATGTCGAAGCGCAGTTTGCTGCTCGCTGCCATTTCCACCAGGGTCTGGGCCAATCCGCCCCTGGTGGGATCCCGCATTGCATGAACGTCGACCCCTGCATCGAAGAGCGAGGCAATGAGTCCGTTGAGGGGGGCCAGGTCACTGGCAAGGTCTCCTGATATGCCGAGATTTTCTCTGGTGGCCATGATGGTGGTTCCATGGTCCCCGAGGGTTCCGGAGACCAGGATGGCGTCACCATCCTGGATCCAACGCGGTCCAATTTTTCGACTCCGGGGGAGATGCCCGAGGCCTGCCGTGGTGATGAACAGGCCGTCACCTTTGCCTTTGGGGACCACCTTGGTGTCGCCAGCCACGAGCTGGACACCGGCACGCTTGGCAGCCTGAGCCATCGAGGAGACCACCTTTTTCAGATCTTCCAAGGGGAGCCCTTCTTCGATGATAAAGGCGCAGGTGAGTGAAACAGGTCTGGCTCCCACCACGGCCAGGTCGTTGA
>CAZIJS010000105.1:7308-14146 GCA_964539505.1 uncultured Myxococcales bacterium | reverse complement strand
TCACGGTGGTGCTCCGGGCGGGGACCTATCGCATCGACGAACCATGGCAGCTCGGAACAGAGGATTCGGGTCCATCGGACCAGGTCCGGGTTGTCTGGCGTTCCTATCCGGGAGAACGAGTGGTCCTGACAGGAGCCCAATCCATAGATCCGGGCTGGTTCGTCCCCCTGCCATCCGATGACCCGCTTCGAGACCGCATCCAGGAGCAGGTGCGATCCCAGGTCATGGTGGTGTCCCTGGCAGACCACGGCATCGATGACTACGGCTCGCTCCACCGGCGCGGCATGTCGAGCACGGGGCAATGGGGTCTGGAACTCCTGGTAAACGACAGGCCTGCGGAGCTGGCCGGCTGGCCGAACCGAGGCCAGAGCGACCCACTGGATCCAAACCGGCCCGCCCTGGTCAAGGGAGACATCTTCGGCAGCGACGGGACCCAGTTCCAACCCATTGGCACCCAGGCCTCGGGCGATGCAGACGACGGGTATCCAAGCTACCAGGCAGAGGTCAACGGAAACCAGTATTATCTGTACCATTGCACCTGGTTCTATAACGAAGTCCTCAACCGCTACTGGTGGGTGAGCACCTCCGACCCGCGCACCGACCCGAACTGCTGGCCCAGCGGGCAAACCGCATGGGGCGCCTCTGGCACCGACCCAATCCCCGTGCTCAGGGATATGTTCGGCAGTACCACCGAAAACCTTCAGGTGAGCAACCGACCTGGAGACTTTGCGCTCCACGGATTCGCCTGGCTGGCCCATGCCTATTCTGACCAGGAATTCCAGCTTCCCGGAACCAGATGGCACAACTGGCTCCAGGCCGACGATCCCTGGTTCTGGGGCCTGTTCCATCATCTCTGGGCCGATGCCACCCTGGCGGGAACCATCGATGACAACGGCAGGGTAACCCTCGCCGAGGCGCCCCAGTACGGGATCTCGGACATGCATCCATTCCGAGCCCTCAATTTGATTGAAGAACTCGACGCCCCGGGCGAATACTACCTGGACCGAAGCAGCGGCAGACTCTACTACATTCCCCAAGAAGATTTGGCCAACTCCGAACTCGCGGTGACCATGGCCGAAGGTCCCCTGCTCACCATCGAGGATGCATCGCATCTTCGCTTCGATGGCCTGGTCTTTCTCGGCAGCAGGGGAAGACTCGTGCGCGCCATGAACGTAGACGACGTCCAGTTCAGTCGCTGTAAGTTTCTGGCTGCGGCCGGCACCGCGGTCCAGGTGCGCGGCTCCAACTCCGGCCTGGCATGCTGCAAAGTCTGGGATGCCGGAGGATACGCCGTCGTCATTGAAGGAGGTCACCGGGCCACCCTGGAACCGGGGAATAGCTTCCTGACAGACAGCGACATTGCCTTCTACGGCAGGTTGGACCGCACGTATCATGTGGGTGCGCTGGTGGGCGGCTGCGGACAGATCGTAGAGCACAATTTCTTCCACGACGCCCCACACACGGCGATCCTGTTTTCGGGCAACAATCACCTCTTCGCGTACAATGAAATCGCCCGGGTGGTGCGCGAGGCCAGCGACGCAGGGGCTATCTACACAGGACGCGACTGGGGCTACCGGGGCAACCTGATCCAGTACAACTGGATCCATGACATCGGCGAGGCCTTTCTGGGCGGAATCCACGCGGTCTATCTCGATGACGCATCCTCGGGCATCGACGTGTTCGGAAACATCATCACTCATATCCGGGGCACCGCCACCATGAGCGGAGGGGGCCGCGACAACCATTTCGAAAACAACGTCATCGTGCATGCCATGGGAGCAGCCCACCACACCGACCGCAGAGCCAGGACATCCAATCACGACTTCGACGGAAACGGCGTACCCGATTCCTGGAACCTGCTGGGCCGGCTTCACTTTAACCACACCAGTTACGAATGGGGCACCGATCTCTTCTACCAGCAGGAACCCTGGGCCTCGGCCTATCCGGAGTTGGCAGCCATTCCAGACGATTGGAGCCAGGTCCAAGACAGTCACTGGCAGGACCCCGAGGGCTGCATCTTTTCGCGGAACGTCATTTTCGATACTGAAGGGTTTATCAGTCAAGGAACATGGGGCGGAGAAAACGGCCTGGATTCCTATGACGATGTCAGTGACAACCTCCAGGACCAGGATCCTTTGTTTGTGGACGAAGACAACGGGGACCTCAACCTGCGACCCGATTCTCCGGCCTTTGGCATTCCCGGGTTCGAGGCCATTCCTTTCGATGAAATCGGCCCCAGATAAGACAACCCGATGCGACAGAGGAGACGACCGATGCAATCAGCGCTATTCACACGAAAATGGATCCCATGGTGGGCTTTGCTTCTGGTGGGCTCCTGTGGCGGGGAACATCATCACAACTCAGAAACTGATGGTGGTACCAATCGAGATGGCTCTGGGAGTGATGCCCAGGCAGCCGACAGTGCGCCAGCTACGGGGGATGGAGGGACGAAGAGAGATGCAGCACGCGTCCTCGACGCCAGCCCCGACGATGACGGGGGAAACTCGGGCATTTGCGGAAATCGAGTTATCGAAAACGGCGAACAGTGCGACGGGGATACGAGGGTCTGCACGCTGCAAGGCACACCAGGCATCCAGGCCTGCAACCTGAACTGCAACGGCTACAACGCATGCATCCCCAGCGCTTTACCTCCCAGCGGCTCTCCATATCCGCCAAGCCCGGTCATCTCAAGCATCACGTTCGACCGATCAACGCTCCAAAGAGCTGCCGAAGGAAGCGACCAGTTCGGCTACACCACTGCGTCCGACGGAAACATATACGTGGGTTGGGGTGATGGTGGAGGTTTTGGTGGCTCGAACTCGCTGGGCCGGGTCAGCATGGGAGTGGCTCGCATCGAAGGGATTCCCCCGAACTGGACTGCTCACAACGTTTGGGGAGGACTGGACCCTGAATCCAACCAGCAACCCACATTGGGAAAGACGAGCAACGGAGTAGTCGCAGTCAACGGTGCCATCTATCTCTACATCGTGGAACAAGATGTCTGGACCAACAACCACCTTTGGAAATCCACTGACCTTGCCATGTCCTGGTCCGACCTGGGTCCCATGTTCGACGAATCGGACGCCTCGTTTGCAGACCCGGGAATACTCCAGTTCGGGCCGGACTACCAAGGAGCGCGTGACACGTATGTCTACGGATACAGCGAGGAGCCTTTCGAAACCGGTCTCGCCCTGTTCCGAGTCCCTACTGCACAAATCGAAACACGGTCCAGCTACGAATTTTTCTCAGGCCTCGACAGCTCTCAAGACCCAACCTGGTCATCGGACATCTCCGAAATGCAGCCGGTCTTCACCGATCCGAATGGAACGGAATGGGGGGTTACCTGCACCTATGACCCCTACCTCAGACGCTACCTGCTGGCGGTACGGCACAATGGGGATGCCGGCGATTGGGGACTGTTCGATGCGCCCGATCCCTGGGGCCCATGGACGACCGTTGGATATGGAACGGATTTCCCGGAATGGACCTACAGTCCAGATCCCAATGGCGCCAGTGCCAATCGTCCAGCGTACCTGCACAACTTCCCCTCACAATGGATGGGTCCCGACCTGGTCACTCTCTGGCACATCTCAGACCGCGGCGACCAGTTCAACATCATGAAAGCCACGCTCACGCTCGTCGGCCCGTGAGCCCACGAGTCGCACCAGGGCACTGCGTCCTGCCTGTCTCCCGCGTTCGAACCAAGTTGACCAGCACAAATTGCAAGTCAAGACACGCTCACCATCCACTGCAAAAGAAGCCTTCTGTTGTCCTGTTTGCGACAATTGACAACAAACCGTCCCTCTGCCTACTATAGGTGCCAGGTTCCATCGGCCCATCACGCACAAAGCCAAGCAGCGTACAATCGTGCGTGCATGGGCTGCCCGAGGACCTGGGAAGTATCCAGACATGGCCCGCAATCACGATAAAAAGCCACCGAAGAAAAGACCCGTCGCCTTTCTCAACAGCGCCGAACGGGACATAACGAGGCGGGATTTCATCTCTGCCTCGTCGGTCCTGCTCCTCACAGTGGGCAGGGCCTCGGCAGCCTCTGCTTCCAGGATGCAAAGACGTCAGGGAACGAGACCGACCGATGCTGCAACCAGAGCCCAGGATGGCGAGACCATCAGGGGCGCTCCGCCTTCCAGTGCGCCGGACCGGGAGTTGGTGGCCCAACACTGCTCGCACGGATCCCACGGATCCCACGGGTCCCACGGATCCCACGGGTCCCACGGATCGCATGGGTCCCACGGGTCCCACGGATCCCACGGATCGCATGGGTCCCACGGGTCCCACGGATCCTGGTAGTTTTCTTCGACATGTGAGGCTGCAGGCCGGAATGATGACCGCAAAACAGAGCCACCTGCCCGCCGGTTCCGCAATCCGAACAGAAGGGAATTCTCTCCAAGACGACCGTCCGAGCCGGTCAGCGTCTCGAACAGGGCTCCGGCCCAGCCAGACGATTGGGGTCATGGACTCGGGTCTGGGCGGTCTGAGCGTCTTGAGGCAAATTGCTGCTGCTTCCCCCTCGGTGGATCTTCTCTACTTTGCCGACAGCGCCTATTGCCCCTACGGGAATCGAAGCACAGAGGACATCCGGACCAGGGTGGGATGGATTGCCCAGCATCTCTTGTCCCTTGGGGCAGGCGTCCTGGTGGTGGCCTGCAACACGGCATCGGCCGCGGCCCTGGAATGGCTGCGCGCCAGAGTGGACGTGCCCGTGGTGGGCATGGAGCCCGCGGTCAAGCCGGCGGCTTCCACCACCAGGTCGGGCCGAATCGGCGTCCTGGCGACCCCTCGAACCCTGGAGGCGGACCGCTTCTCCCGGCTCCTGTCACGCTTCGCTTCGGGCATCGAGGTTTTCTCCGAACCAGCCCTGGACCTGGTGGAAGCCGTGGAACAGGGAAAAACAGAAGGCCCGGAAGTCACGGGGCTGCTCCGCAACAGGCTGGCCCGACTCATGGACCAGCAGGTCGACACACTCGTGCTGGGCTGCACGCACTATCCGTTTCTCACAGAATCCATGAAAAAGATTCTGGGACCGGACGTGGCAGTCATCGACCCGGGGCCGTCGGTGGCCGCTCAGGCCCTGCGGGTCCGCCGGGCCACCCATGGTCCTCTCCCAACACGATCGAGTCGCCGGGGCATCTGGTTCGAGTCCTCCGCTCCTTGTCGTGAGCCCCTCGCTGTGGCAAAAAGAATCTGTCCTAAACTCGACATCCAATGCGGTCCCCCGACAGGCGACCTCCCACGGAAACAGGGCGGCCCGGCTCCCTCTCGATAGGAGGGGGATGTGGTAACGCGACGAAGAGAAGTGGAGACCCCATGTCTCGGAGAGCAACGAATACGACAGAATCCTTCATTGCATCCCTCCTGGTGCTGGGCGGTTCCCTGGGGACCTGGTCGGCATGCCCGGATGACTCAGGCCGCGGCGAAACCGATGCAGCGCTCCAAGATGCCGCACTCGCAGACCGGGGTCCGGATGCCGCAGAAGCGGACTCTGCATTCCCAGATGCCGCCACTGCCGATGCCCAAGGGACCGACGGTGCTGCGGGATGCAAACCAGCCGACCCCGCCCCCCCCATCGTGGGCCATGCAGCAGGCCAGGATTGCCTGTCTTGCCACGACAACATGGGACAAAATCTCAGGTTCACCCTTGCCGGCACCGCCTACGACGACGCCACGGGAACGAATCCCCTGGCAGGAGCCACGGTGACCCTGGTAGATGACAGCGGCAAAGTGGTAGACGTCCATACGGGCAGCAACGGCAACTTCTACAGCTTGGAGCCCGTGACGTTTCCAATCACGGTGGTCCTGAGCCGTTGCCCGAACCTGGTGGAGATGCCCCAGCCACTCACCACCAGGCAGGGCTGCAACGCCTGTCACGCAGCAGGCAACAGGATCCACCTTCCCTGAAAATCCGGTTCCTGGATCCACGGAATCCTTCGGTATTTTCCCTGCGCAGGGTGACTCGTTTCGTCTCCGGGGGGATCGCAGCCCTC
Organism: uncultured Myxococcales bacterium; assembly: GCA_964539505.1. GTDB lineage: Bacteria > Myxococcota_A > Polyangia > HGW-17 > SLPX01 > CAZIJS01. Next base: position 8,144 of record CAZIJS010000105.1, on the reverse strand, counting down.
ACAGAACTCTGCCAACTCTGTCAGGCTGCCTTGACAGGGCCGAAGAGCGCGCTTACAACCCAACAAACGTCGAGGATCGAAGAATCTATGAGCGCATTTGAAATCAGAGAAAAGATCGTTCTCTACATCGGGCTCGTCCTCTCGGTGACCGTGCACGAATTCGGCCATGCCCTCACCGCCCACAAGCTTGGCGACGACACACCGGCACGCCAAGGGCGCGTGACATTGAACCCCCTGGCACACATGGATCCCATCGGCACGGTCCTCGCTCCCCTCGCATTTCTCTTCCTGTTTCCCGGCGGGGTCTTTTTCGGCTGGGGCCGCCCCGTAGAGATTAATCCCGCCAGGTTCGCACGCAAAGTATCCATGAGCGTGGGAGACATCCTGGTCTCTGTGGCGGGCCCTGCCATGAATGTCCTCATGGGTGTCTCGTTGACCGTCCTCCTCGTGGGCCTCATCAAAGGAGGCATGGATCCGGGCAGCCCCATCCTCGGGGCATACAAGGGAACCCCAGTACCCTTCTTCGGCCTGAGAGGAATCATCCTGCTCAATTTCATCCTGGCGGCCTTCAACCTGATCCCACTGCCTCCGTTGGATGGAGGGCACGTGATCGTGGATCTCATGCCGTACAGACATCGCAACATCGCAGACATGTTGAGCCACTATGGGATCTGGATCCTCCTGGCCCTCATGATCAGCGGGGCACTGGGCATCATCCTGGGGCCGGTGGTGAGCGGAACCGAGGCATGGATGCACCTGGTGGGGGCACTGTGATGTCTGACTCGGTGGAAGACCAGCCCAGGGTCCAGGATGAGCCGGCATCGGATCGCGCATCG
>CAZIJS010000105.1:0-7208 GCA_964539505.1 uncultured Myxococcales bacterium | reverse complement strand
TCGGATCGCGCCCAAGCCAGAAGGAACTACCGGATCCATCTCGACGTCTTCGAAGGTCCACTGGACCTCCTGCTCCACCTGGTCAAAAAACACGAACTCGACATCTTCGACATCCCCATCGCCTTCATTGCAAACGAGTATCTCAAGTACATCGAACTCATGCGGAGCCTGAACCTGGACGTGGCCACGGAATTTTTGCTCATGGCGGCCACCCTGGCCCACATCAAGAGCCGCTCCATGCTCCCGGTGAATGAACAGGAAGAGGCAGGCGAAGAAGACCTCATCGACACCAAAGAGAAACTGTCCAGAAAACTCCTGGAATACAAGCGGTTTCGAGAGGCCGCCCATCGCCTCGGCACGCGGCCCATTCTGGGAAACGACGTCTGGGAACGGCCGGGAGGCCCGCTCGGCGGGGAACCAGGGGAGAGACCCCTGGCGGAAATCGGGGTGTTCAAGCTCCTGGAAGCCTTTGCCCAGGTCATGAAGAAAGCCAAGGTGGACATGTCCCACGACGTGGTGGTCGACCGTGTCTCGGTCACCGCTCGGGTCAACGAATTGATGGACATGCTCCGTTCCGGGGACCAGGTCAGGTTCACCGACTGCATCAAAAACGTCCTGGCAGGAGCCAAGCCCGGGCAGCAGGTCGCGCGCTCCGAGTTGGTGGTCACTTTGCTGGCGATCCTGGAAATGGCCAGGCTCAAGCTCATCAAGGTCTACCAGAGCAGCGACGACCACGAGATCTACCTGACTCCCACCGACTTCACTGCAGACATCGGACCCCTTGACCTGGATGAATCCACCGACTAAAACGCAAAAAATTCGCCGCGTGACCACCGCGATCAGACCAGACGGGAAACATCATGGCATCACACCAGGAAGAGAATTCCAACCCATCCAGTGATCGACCGCAGCAGCAGCCGCCTCGGGCCGACGAAGGCCAGGATCTCCTCGAACACATGCTCAAATGGCTGGGCCACGAATCGGTGCCTCCGGGCCTCGTCTCGATCCTCCATAGCCTGATCTTCGCATCGGACAAGCCCCTGACCGTTGCTGCCCTGAAAAGACTCCTCGATGCTCCAGACGGCAAGGTGCTCCGCTCCGCGCTGCGCGCACTCCAGGACATCCATCGCCAGATGGGGGTCCAACTGGTCGAGGTTGCGGGGGGCTATCAGTTTCGTACGAACCCGGAACATTCGCGATGGGTCAAGCGACTCGTTCCGGAAAAGCCCCTGCGCCTGAGCCGCGCAGCGCTGGAGGTCCTTGCAGTGATCGCCTACCGCCAACCCGTCACCAGGGCGGAGATCGAAGACGTGCGCGGGGTGGATTGCGGCGGTGTGCTCCGCTCTCTGTTGGAACGAAGCCTCATCAAGATCGTGGGACGCAAACCCGAACCCGGCCGTCCCCTGCTCTATGGAACATCCAAGGAGTTTCTCTCTTTCTTCGGACTCAAGGGTCTCAAGGATCTCCCTTCCCTCAGGGACCTGGACGACCTGGAAGAAGAACATGGTACGGCCCAAGACGCCAAGGCCGAGCAGACCGTGGATTCCGTGCTCGCAGACGACCTGGCGGAACTCATCGCAGAACAGGACGACCCGAACATCGAGGACGACCCGGTTCTCGAAAAGGCACTGGAAGATGCCCGCCAGGCCGCCAAACAGGCCAACAAGACATTCAAGACCCTCAAACAAAGAGAAAGCGCGCTCCAGTCGGAAGAAGAGCAGATGCGCGCGTCAGATGCCAAAGGCGGCGAGACGGATGTCCCTACGAACGACGAAGGCGCCTCACCCACGGAAACGGCCCAGGCCCCATCTACTGAGCCCAAGGATGAATCATGAAACCCATCAGAGTACAGGTCTACCTGGCCCGATGCGGCCTGGCATCACGACGCAAGGCCGAACAGCTCGTGACTGCAGGCCGAGTCCGCGTGAACGGACAGATCGTCCGGGAACTGGGAAGCAAGGTGGTTCCTGGTCGGGACAAGGTGGAACTGGACGGACGGCTCGTATTGCCTGAAAGACGGGTCTACATCCTGCTCAACAAGCCCAGGGGCGTGGTCTCCGCAGCATCGGATCCAGAAGGCAAACCCACCGTGGTCGATCTCATCAGGAACGAAACTGCGCGCATCTATCCGGTCGGCCGACTCGACATCCAATCGGAAGGAGCCCTGCTGCTCACCAACGACGGCGCCATGACCAGCGCCTTGCTCCATCCCTCCCGCAGGGTGCCCAAGACGTATCTTGCCAGGGTGCGTGGCCTGTTCACCGAAGAAGACCTGGCGCATCTCAAGGCCGGTGTCCTGCTCGATGACGGCCCCGCAAAGCCGGACAAAGCCCGGATCACGCAAACCACGTCCTCCTCGACCTGGGTGGAGATGGTGATCCACGAAGGACGCAATCGCATCGTGCGACGCATGTTCGAAGCTCTCGACCACCAGGTGGCCCGGCTCATCCGGACGGACTTCGCCGGGCTGACAGTAGACAAACTCAAACCGGGAACCTACCGCAGACTCAGCAAAGACGAGGTGGCAGCCTTGAAGAAAAAGTTTCCCGCGCCCAAATGAGACCGAGGCTCAGCCCACCAGGGGCCTGGCCAGCATCCGTTCATAGAGGTGCACGTATCTTCGGGCAGTTTCTGCGTGGGTGAATCTCGCCGAAGCCTCCTGCATGACCCGACGCAGGGTTTCCGCCTTGACCGACGGCTCTCTCGCATGAAACTCCATCGCTTGGACCATGGCCCATCTCAGTCCCGAGGCATCATGGACCTCGAACCGAAAACCATTGCCCCGCCTCCCATCGGGACTGAGAGGCTCGACGGTATCGTGCAAGCCACCGCTGTCGAACACCAGGGGCAAAGCGCCGTAGAGCATCCCGATCATCTGGGGCAACCCACAGGGCTCGAACCGGGACGGCATGAGAATGAAATCCGCGGCAGCGTATCCCAGTCTCGACAGGTCTTCCTGGAACGGATGGACGGCCACCCGTCGCGCCAACCCGTAGGTCCGGACGAGTTCCGACAGGACAGGGGCGTACGGGCCATTGGCCACGAAGGCGACCTGGAGATTTCCTTTCGGAGAGCCATTGACCATTTCCGGCAAGATGGACGCCAAGAGATCACAGCCTTTTTGAACGGGGTCCAATCGTGACGGCCAGAAAAAGAGCGGCGCATGGGAATTCGGTTCGAGCCCAAGGATCTTCTGGAAGAGCGCCTTGTTGGCCTGCTTGCCCTGCGCCAGTCCCTCGGGGCCATACCGAACGGCCAGGGCCGGGTCTGTTCTTGGATCGTAGGAAGGGTCCGGTGCGTTCAGGATCCCCACGGCACAACCGGCCCTGTCCTTGTTTCCGATCTCATTGCGGATCGGCGTCGGCACGAAATCGTGGACTCCATCCACGATCTCACGAAGAAAAGTCGGGCTCACCGTGTTGATGAAATGGGCTGCGAACACACCCGTGGCCAGCAGGTCCACTGGGATCTGGTTTCTCGTCTCCTCGTAGGCGCCCGGCATCCGAACGTAGTAGAGTTGCTGCCAGAACTGTGCCGCGTCGATCCCCAGGTCCTCGATTCTGTCCAGGGTCACTTCCCTCGTATGGATGTTGTGGACCGTAAAAAGACTGGGGATCCCAAGTCGTCTCGCGTAGGCGGGAATGAGTCCTGTCATCCAATCGTTGCAATGGATGAGATCCGGCCTCACCCAGGGAATGATGTTGTTTATCACCTCTCTCTGGAAGACCAAGGCCAATTTCAAGTTCTCGTCCGCCTGGTCGCTATAGACCGAGTCACGATAGTAAAAAATCCGGTCCTCAGCCAGGTGCAGTCGCTCCTCAGGCAGCTTGGTCAAGTACGTCCGCAACTCGCCGCTGATGAACCTGGTCACGTCCACGTGGAAAAGTCTTCGGTAATGAGGCAATGCCACGTGCACGTCCGCTCCCAGGTTGTAGAGCGCCGCCACCAGGGATGCGGAGACATCGGCCAATCCCCCGGCCTTGGCTGTCAGCCGGTTCGACAGGTTCCCCATGCTCCTGGGAAGATAGGTAATCTCGGGCGTGACGATGAGAATGCGCGGCTTGCGCACCCCGCCGCTTCTGCGTCTCCTCCGAGGACCGGGCATTCCAGCCCCCTGGAGACCTTCCGGCGATCCAGCATCGTTGGAGGAACGCTTCCGGCTCACAGCTCGATGATGCTGTTGAGTGTCCCAAACTCGTTGTGCACCCAATTGGGATTTTCCGGATCGGGATGCCACACACCGTCCACGACAAACTTGTATTCATATCTGCCCGGCTCCAAGAGGACGGTCCGTTCGAAGTCGCCCCTGCCCGTCTTGTCTTTGAGGAACATCTGCTCGGGATTCCACCCGTTGAACGTTCCCGCCAGGGCGACCAGGCTGCCAGGCTCGGCTCTGAACCCGAACTTGACACGCCGACGCTTCGGACCCTTGTCGGCCCGCTTCCCAACATGCACCGTCTGCTTCCGATCCGCAGTGCCACGGCGGATCTTGACCGTCTGGTTTTTTCCCAATCCTGCCATTTTGTGACCTCCTTCACAGTCCCCGGAAAAATGCTTTTCCCGGCGTCATCGTGCAAACATATAAGCACCAAACATGCGAAAGGCAATCCAATCTTGCTGCAGGGTCGACAAAATATGAGGTTTTCCGACTCCTTGGCAAGCAGCCTGCCGGTGGTATACTGTCGGCCACGTTTCGGCCCGGCTGCGGGCCGAAAAAATCCACCCGCTGGAGTATGTCATGGAGCAATGGATCGAAACGGCGCTCGGCGTCTGCGACACATGGAAAAACAAGCTCGCCAAAGCCTCTTCCTCAGACGGCGACGCAGAAGATTTTCTCGCCCAACAAGGCGAAGAATGGAACGCCGCAGTCCGGAAAGTTTTTGGATCGTCGGCTCGAAAAGCCGTCCTCAAAGTAGGCAATCCCACGGTACGAAATCGCCTCCTCAAGTCCATCGTGGCCATCGTGGACGTCACCAAGAGGCTGCCCCAGGCGGCAGACACCACCGGAGGGCCGGCCCTGGCCCTGCTCCAGATCCAAACCGAACTACAACGCATCGAATCCGGCCTCAAACGTTACAGGCGCAGGAGCATGTCTGCGACCCCCGCACCCGGCCACAAGCGGGAAAAGAAACAGAGCGCCAGACGAAGAACCGGAAACGAAAAGGCGGACCGGGACGGGGCCGTCGACAGGGAGTCGTTTCAAGATATATCCGAACGACAGTCGGCTGCCGCCGGGTCGGGAGGGGACGGGCCGGCGCCCAAGAGTCGGCCGCCCACAAGGCGTGGGGGGAAGAAACGACGCACGTTGCCACCGCCTTCCAAGAAACGGCCGCTCGCAGGCGAAGAAAACGATGCTTCCCAAATCAAAGGCCAGCGGGTCGAGGAAACTGACCAACCCGACCCCATCACGAAACGGGGCATGGACGATGGGGCCCGGACCGGTCACATGGAGGCTGTCGCCGACCAGAACGAAATGCCCGAAGTGGCGGCTGCGGATGTCCCCATGCTGGCAGACGAAGAGGTGGAACTGGAGGCCTCCGGTCCGGTGATCACCATCGATGCAGAGGACCTCATCGAAGAAATCGAGGACGTCGAGGAATCCATCGAGGCCCCGCCGCACGACGGAGACGCCGACGAAAGGGTGACGCCCAGGCCCCTGCCGGATGACTCGAGTTCCTTGGATGATGAAGAAGACAATGCCCAGACTCTCGACGGCATCTCCAACAGTGCTGCTGGGGACCCTGCGGAGTCGTCCAAGCAGGTCCCAACAGGCGGTGGAAACGATGTTGGCGAGATGGCCATGGATGCCGCAAGCGATGGCGAGGCCCTGGCTGCAGACGAGGTGGAAATTCACTCGGTGGACCTCACGGACGACTCGTTGCTGGACCAGCCGGTCGTGCCACTCAAGAAACGAAAAGAAGGGTCCGGGCTCATCTCGGTGGACATGGTCGATGTCCCCGAAGACGAGCCCGGCTCCTCCGAATCGGAGTCGGCACCAGAGAGCCGGGGGCCTGAAAGGGCGATTCTGCCCGAAGAGGTCAACAGACTGGCCGGGCAAGACGCCCGGATAGCCCTCCTGGAGACCTACCTGGCGCGTCTTCGAACAGCCAGGGCCCTCACGCAGAAGCAATCGGCCATCCTGGAGCAGGTCGTGACGCTCCTGGGGTCAGCCCTCCCCCACGACTCCAATGAACTGGCTCGCACCCTCAGGGACATCGATCGGCTGTATCGCAACGAGGAATCTCCCGCAAACCTGCCCAAGGCGGCCCTCGATACCATCGAACAGCGCATTCGCGGCCTGCTCGACGCCATGCGTCAGGCCCTGCACGACGCCACAAAAGCGGCAAACATGCAGGGTCTGGATTGTGCTGTGGGTCCTGTCACCGCCCTGCGGGATGCCTCGGACCTGCCCACCTGTCAATTGGCGCTCCAGCTCGTAGAATCCATGTCACGCTGGAGGCTCCCTGCAGACCTCCTCTATGCCCGGGGACCTGCCAGCTTTTTTGAAATCCGAATCCAAGCCAACAAGTCCGTGGCCCTGTCCTGGCCCATTCCGGAAAACCGACTGGAGTTGGGCTTGATCGGGGACCTGGAAGAAATCTGGATCTATGCACTCCACCTCATAGCGCCATCCCTGGACCGCCCCCTGGGAGAAACCGCCACGGCGGGGCTCCCCGGCGCAGGAGTCTTCTACCAGATTTCGCTCCCCTCGGACGCGGGTGGTGCCTCCATCGATGCAGCCCGCACCTTCGCGGTCTCGGAAACGGGACGATTCCTCCAAGCCCTGCGCCGCCACGTGGTCCGAACCGCCTAAGTCCGATCCCGCCCGTTTTTGTCTATAATCTGGGCTTGCAGGAGGAAAATCGACAAAATCACCACTTTGAGGTTTTTTTTTCGCATTGCAGGCCCCATCCGCATTGCTATGCTCAGGGTAAGAAAGGGGGCATAAACGCAACGAACGATGGCATGTCCCCCCCCTGAAGAACCCAGACTGGAAGGCCCCCGTGTTCGACATCAACGACCTGATCACAAAAATCCAACAGTATCTTCCTGATGCGGACGTCACGGCAATCCGGAAAGCCTTTGCCTACGCCGCAAAGAAGCACGAGCACCAAAAACGCAAGAGCGGAGAGCCCTATGTCGTGCATCCCATCGGCGTGGCGGCCCTGGTGGCCGCCCTCAAAATGGACGTGGCCTCCATCGTGGCG
>CAZIJS010000104.1:7982-14154 GCA_964539505.1 uncultured Myxococcales bacterium | reverse complement strand
CCGATCAGATGATCGAATTGAGATACTCCTCCAGCCATGTGTATCCACTGGGCGCGATACACATTGTCCCAATACATTGAGCCCTGCTTTCCACAGGATTTCGAGATACGACGTCTCCGGTTGGTGAGGAGAATTGCCAACCCGACGACGAACACTTTCCAGGCGGTCAACGATCCATGAACAAACGATGTTCGGCAACCACAGCCACCGCTATTGCCGTTCCAAGCTTCCTGAGTCTCTCTATCCTCGACTCTCGTCGAATCGTTGTCGTTGACCACCAGGTCGAATTCCATCCGTCGCCCCACTGCCATGTGGTGACCATCCAGGCCCGTCCAATCGAAACAGAGTTCTGCCGTCCAGCCATCCCCTCTCTCTTGTACGCCGCATTCCATCCATTCCACTAGCCCACCTTGTCCGTTGCCCCATTTCCACGTTCGTCCACTCTGGTCGCACCCCACGTGCCAGTCGTCAGTTTCGTAGCACGACTCAGACATGCCATCGATGTCCAACAACACTTCCACCGAATCCTGCATCCATAGGTCAGCAGCTTCCCCACCTTGCCAGCCTTCCTGGTCGTCTACTATCTCCACATAGAAGCACAACTGCCCACTGTTCCACACACTGCCCAACTCTGCACTGATGTCTCCATTCCCTCCATTGCTTCCTCGCCTCCTCATGCTCGAATCGATACGATATTTTGGGGCCTCCCCCCATATCTGCTTGGTTGCCTCTCCATCCGCCCTCAGTTCCTCCCCGTCCTCTGCGCCCGCTGCCTGCGCCTCCTTGTTTTCTTCGTCGCCCCCACCTCCCTCTCTGCATATCTCCGGCCCCACTTCTGCTCCACGCTCATAGGCCCCTATGTCGGGACGTCCGTCTCTGACCGTCACCCTGTCGGGCCAATCCCCGGCCAACACCTCACCCGCATCAATCCCTGCACTGCCTTCTTGAACATCGACATACCCATACATTCTGCAAAACGCCTCCCGAAACATCTGGTCATATCCCCCGCTATCACCTCACCGTAGTCTGGGCCTGAAAAGTCGTCGATGTCGAACGCACCAGTCGGCTATGGCGGTACCATTTCCGCCAAAGCCACCAATTGCGGCCGAGAGATCGAACGAAACGATGTTATCGTGCACCTGCGAACCTTCGCCGGCATAGCCAGCCCCAAGCACTTGGTAGGAGCCATGGAATAAATTGTGAAAGACTTCTGTTCGATTCGAACGTATCGTCCGGATATCATAACCCCACAGAGCGAAATTCTTCAGGTCGTTGTAAATATGGCGCTCCAAGAGCCCCTTTTCCTGAAAAAAATTGCTCGCGATGACACATCCCGAACTGTCCTCCAACCACACATCGTATCGATTCGCGACAAAGTAGTTGTGGTGTAACCGCACATTGTCTGCCTGGTCGACACGCACCGCATATCCCATCGCATGTCGCAACACAAAGCCCGACAACTCGAAACCCTCCGCCCCCTCCACGCTCACCAAATGAAAAATCACCGGCACGGCATACTCGTGATTCGTCGGATTGTCCTCGTCCTCCGACCACACATACAGTTCTCCCGCCTGCTCGTCGTACAAAAACCGCCCAGAGGGATACACCTTGCCTTCGATCGCATTCGGATTACGCCGTCGCTGACACTGGCTATTGTCTGGATCCATTTCCGGGTCGAACTGCGACAAATCCTCACAGGGGCCTCCTTGACAGTACCAATGTTCCTCACAAAAATTGCCGGCGTACCGCACATCAAGATTGTTGCGATATCCCCGCAACAGGCGCTCATTTTCATGCACGTTCATCACCGTGTCCTGCTCGCGAACGCCCCCGTAGTAGGTCATGAGGTCCTCGCCCTCTGGCTGTTCGTGCGGCCAGCGATACGCCGGCTTGTGTATCGGCATCCGCCCGTCCGAAGTGAGACAACTCGTCACCAACTCCCAGGGCCCCCTCGGTGAATTCGGATCTGCTCCCTCCTGCACCGGCGGATTGTTCGGATCGCTGCCGCGGATCGTGAGATTCGCCGTGCCAACTACCACCGCCTCGTGATATACTCCCAGATACACCACCACCTCGTCGCCGGGCAATGCCGCGTCTACAGCAGACTGGATCCTTGAAAAACAATGCCCCTGCCCCACGTCTAGTTCGCGCCCCTGGGCGGCTCCACACAACAAAGTTACCCCCCAGCACAGCCACCACGTCTCCACTACCAGCCATCATCCCCCTCCTTGCCCTGTGCCGATTCGAGCCAGCTGCCACAGTCATCGCTTCCTCCATAGAACTTCCAACTCGATCCAGGACCACAAACAGATCCGAACTGCACAAAAGGACTTTAAGCAAATTTCACGCCATGCCATTTCTTCTATGATTTCACAATCATCCACCATCGCCCCTGTCGCAACCTCCACCCTTTTCTGTCAAACTGGGGCTTTCTACCCCACCCCACTGAACTTGCTCCCCCAATTCCCAAGACAGTCGTCACGGTCCTCAAAGGGCGCTGCTGACAGATCGAAAGAGACACGAGCGATGACGAAGCAACGTACGAAACACACAGAGCGTCTAATTCGCCGAGCAGCAGTAGCACTCCCTCGATTTTGATGGCGCCTATTCGCTATCCGGTATCTTTCAGGAGACTACGCCCCCTCGATCGTCAACTTCACCCCCTCCTGCTCATCCAGGTGGGATTCACCGGGGGCCCCTGCTCCCCCTCGACCACGATGGGGAAATCTCATTGTCGTTGATGATGTTTCTTAATTGACGTTCAGCACGATGGGGAATTCCAATTCTCGTTGATGATGTTTTTTAGTTGACGTTCAGCACCCTCTTACTTTCCTCCGCTCGCATTCTCCTCTGCTCATGGATCAATCCTGCCCATGAGGGAAAAGTTCTTCCCAACGGCGAAGTCTTCAGGATAAAATATGTCCATGAAAATTGTTTCTCCTAGAAAATCTGGTCCGCCCCCCGGGTCGGACAGAACGAAGGAACTCACATTCGGTCGACAGAGCGGACCCAAGGGATGCATTCTATTCGCGACCGATCCGATGACACACCGCCAGAGTTTCCTGAGACTGACGGAGGGAACAGCTCTCATCGGGCGTGACGAAGTCTGCGACGTGGTCATCCGACATGACAGTGTTTCGCGAAAACACGTCCGCGTCACTGTCGAGGAAAACGGTATTTTGGTCACTGATCTTGCCAGCACAAACGGCACCAAGTTCCTCGGGAAAAAGATCGGCAACATACTATTACATCAGGGTTCTCGGATAACGGTGGGTGAAGTGAATGTTGACATCCTGCCGTTGGGCGGTCAGATTCCCCCACGCATCTCAAGGCGTCAGTCTTATGGAGGCCTGTATGGGGGTAGCCTTGCCATGCGCCGAGTCTTTGCAGTGCTCGAAATGCTCGAAAACAGCGACGCTCCGGTCTTGATTGAAGGAGAAAGTGGCACCGGCAAAGAACTGGTTGCACGAGCGTTGCACGACCATGGTAGAAGACACAAAAGGCCATTTGTGGTCATTGATTGTGCAGGTGTTCCAGAGAACCTCATCGAAAGCGAATTGTTTGGCCATGTAAAAGGTGCCTTTACCGGTGCACTTGCAGACCGCGTAGGAGCATTCGAATCCGCCGATGGCGGCACCGTCTTTCTCGATGAAGTTGACGAACTCCCTCTCGGTCTCCAACCTAAGCTGCTCAGGATCTTGGAGACAGGCCAAATACGTCGCCTGGGTACCTCTCGATACTCTACCGTAGATATCAGGGTTGTCGCCGCCGCCAAGAAACCAATGGATCAATTGGTTCAAGAAGGACTCTTTCGGCAGGACCTATACTACAGGCTTGCCGTCGTCGTGCTTACTATGCCGCCACTCCGGGACAGAATCGACGACATCCCGATGCTGGCTTCACATTTTGCGACAGAATTGTCTGACGGAAAGACGCGCAATCTTCCCCCAGACGTCATCGAGCAGATGCTCCACCACCCATGGCACGGAAACGTCCGTGAGTTGCGCAACGCTGTCCAACGCCTTCTGACAATCAGAGAGTCGGGGCTTGACACCAGGGGTCCAGGTTCGCCTTCCAGCTACGTTCCCGTCCTCGTCGACTATTCAACAGCCCGCGAACAAGCATTGCGGCGATTCCATGTCGAGTATCTTGCTACTCTCTGGGCACGACATGAAGGAAATCTTTCTGCAGCGGCGAGGGCTGCACAGATGGACAGAAAAACTCTTCGGCAGCTCTTGAGGAAGTACGGTCTTTACCGTTGAGTGCGTGGTCACTAGAAAATTCCCTACTAGCATGGCAGACTGGTTTGACAGATACCATGAACAAAACAAAAAGACCGCTTCGACATATTCACCGATCCCGTGTCGTCCCTCGACGCCACACGTTGGGACGAATGTGGTCTAGGACTCATATAGGACGGGCAATGCTGGCAATTTTGCTCTCTGTGGTACACCAAGCACGACCTGCCCAAGCGCAGAACAACAAGGCAACTTTGCTTCTTGCCAAAGCATCGCGCTGGTACAAAGAGTTGCACTATGAAAGAGTTCTTGACGCCATCAAGACTCTCGAGACAATACCAGAAAAGACAACATCCCAACTTAAACGCATTTTGGAACTCAAGGCGTTTGCTCTCTCTGCGCTTGGTCGCAATGCGTCACGCGAATATCGATTCCTCCTCTGCCTCGATCCGTCGTTTGCCCCAGATCCAAGTGTTTCGCCGCGAATGCTCAGAGATTATTATCGACAGAAACGCACCAAACCAGTTCCACTTCGTATCAGACTCATCTTCCCTCGAAGGGTCGTCCGAGACACGCGTATCATCTTCAAACTCGTCCTGCAGGATACATGTCGGCTGGTTTCACGGTTCGATCTGTTCTATCGACACAAAGGAAGACGAGCTTTTCGACACGTCTCCGTCTTGACAAAGGGGAGAACTTCCATAACCATGCCAATTTCTACTGCGAATACCCCTACATCATCAACGGGTTCTGTTCTGGAGTGGTATGCAACCATCAGAGGAATGCATCATACGGTTCTCCAGTCCATCGGATCTCCAGATCGACCACGACACATTCTTGTCGTACAACGCGCCGACCTACCTGTCGACCTTGCGAAAACCATCATACCAGCGACAAGCTTATCGCATTCGACGTCTCCTGCCCGACATTGGTATGAGAAATGGTGGATATGGACCATTGCGGGGGTCGTCGTTGGCAGCGCTGCTACCCTTGGCGTTCTACTCAACAGGGCATCTAACAGAGACACTGTGGATCTCCGGGTGCGTGTCGTTTCGATGCCATGATCTCCCTGCAAGACGAAGAAAAAAAAATTCAGTTTGGCAGATATGAAATTTTGGCCCACATCGCCACAGGCGGCATGGCAGACATTCTACTCGCTCGACAACAAGGAGTAGCCGGATTCGAAAAGCTCGTCGTCATTAAGACGATCCTTCCTCACCTGGCCCACGACACTCATTTCGTTCGCATGTTTCTGGACGAAGCCCGACTTTCCGCGGCCCTCAACCACCCAAACATCGTGCAGGTTTTCGACCTCGGAAAAGTGGAAGGTCGGTACTTCATCGCCATGGAATACCTCACCGGGGAGAACCTGTCGGAAGTCATCCTGGCCGGCAAGAAGCAAGGATGCCAGATGCCGTCTGCCCTCGCGGCAGGCATCATCCTCCAAGCATGTGCCGGCTTGCACCATGCTCACACCCGTTGCGACGCCGAAGGCAATCCACTCCATATTGTGCACCGAGATATCAATCCGAAAAACATCTTTATCCTCTACGATGGCATGGTAAAGTTGGTTGATTTTGGTATCGCCAAGGCATCCCAAAGCACCACAACAACACGCACAGGAACCATCAAAGGTACCATTGCCTACATGTCCCCCGAACAAGCAGAGGGCCTGGAGTTGGACAGCCGCTCCGACATCTATTCGCTTGGTGTGGTATTTTGGGAATTGTTGGCGGGCATGAGACTCCATAGACAGGGAAGTGACATCGCGAATCTCAAAGAGATTCTATACGTTGATGTCCCAGACATCCGTGAGGTTGTGCCAGAAATTGCACCCGATCTCGCACATATTGTCTCAAGGGCGCTGAGCCGAAATCCTGAAAGACGCTATCAAACTGTGCATGATATGCAGGAAGACCTGCGACACTGGCTCC
>CAZIJS010000104.1:0-7972 GCA_964539505.1 uncultured Myxococcales bacterium | reverse complement strand
CACGAACTTTGGGATAGCATTGCAATATCACGATTCATGAACAGTCTCTTTGCCGATAGGATAAAAGAAAAAATCCTGGTCATCCGACAGACGCTCAGTCCGACCACAGTTGAGGAGAATTCCAGTCGCATCGTCACGGCCCTGTTCCCAGCCTCCGATACTCGGTCTGGAAACAAGGCCCCCACTGTTTCGGGCCAGATCAAACATGACACCACCACTCGAAAGATCGCTTCATCCACTGCGGCGGCCAAGAGAAAGTTGGGACGAGCCCTGACGGTTGTCGTCTTGGCCATTCTCGTCACCACAGGAGCAAGGTGGCTGCTGCAGCTATCCACGTCGTCCACCATTCGCGCTACCACGGACAACGAAGGAAATTCCGAGGTCAATGAAGCATCTCGCCCCAGACACAACACCATTCGACGACCGACCAATTCTGCTACAACTCAACATCAGTCGGTGTCGACGCCTACAAGCAAAGGGCGTGCAGTGCCCCCCCCCATCAAGAAGACATCGAACCAGCGACATGAAGGAACACCGCAGATACCCAATGGCCACATGGAGCCACCCGGGCATCAATCCCGCCCCAGAAAACGCCACCGGCCAAAAACAGGGCTCCTGAGGTTTGCAACCACACCTTGGACGAATGTATACTTTCGAGGAAAAAATCTTGGGCAAACCCCTCTCGTTGATGTAAAACTCCCCGCAGGACGTATCACACTCACGGTCCGAAATCGGTCTCAAGGCATCTACCGTAAGATATCAGTCCGAATACGAGCTGGGCAGAGGGTAACGAGAAGAGTCAATCTACGGAACACACGTGGAGTTGCCCGATGAGTAGTCTGGTATCAACGGAAACAAGGATGAGCCCATGCCGCGGCATCATGAATCGTACATGGCAACCTCCTAACCCATGGCCAGTGGTATGCACACTGAATTGTTGAGCCGACAGTTCAACCGTCACATCACTTTCAGCAGCGTCCCTTGAATGAGGCTGCCACTGACCACCGAGTCCACCTGAAAGCGAACAGTGACCTTCCTGGTCACGGTCTGGAGTTTGCGAGCCACTGTTGGATCCTGGATGCGGAGGATGACGAGCACGCCCCCTCCGCCGGCAAGGAAAACCGCCCGACCGGGAGACACCGAGCTGATGGACAGGCCCGCCAGCTCGGCCACTTTGCCCCTGGCCGCAGGTCCGGCCTTTCGCAGAGAATCCAAGGAGTGATATACGGTAGGCCCGGCCGCCGTGCCTGGTGCCACCCCTTGGGGCCTGGGAGGAGCCGGTTGTGGAGAGGGGGCGGCGCCTGGTATTCCACCTGTTCCAGGACCGCCGGGCCGGCCCATGCCGAAGAGCGAATTCGCTCCCGACAGTCCCATTCCGCCCATGAGACTCGTCACCAGGTCCATCAGGCGCATGACATCCGCTGGATCTTTTCCAAAATCCTTGCCGATGGACACACAGCGACCCCTGCTGCAGACCTGCACCGTAAGGTCCCGGGGCACAGAGCTCATCCCCCCAAGGCTCCCCATGCCCATCTGCATGAACAAATCCATGAGTTGCATGAGACTGCCCGGGCCGGACTGGGGTCCAAACGTGGTGCAGCGACCAGACCGGCAAACTTTGATCTGCAGGTCGGGTTTGCCAAAGACTCCGCCTGGGGCGGCAAGGCCGCTTCCAGGACTCGATGAATGGGCTGAACCTGGAATCGAGCCAGGTCCAGAGACCCGAGATCGAGCGCCGGCAGAACCCGATGCCGCAGCACCTTGGGATGCGGCCCCAGCTCTCGCAGAGGGCGCACGCAGGCCCGGCTTCCTGTCCGGGTGGGGCTCACGACAGGTTCCAGAGACGCAGATCCTCTCTCCCTTGCAGTCCCGGTCCTTGCTGCATCCTGGCTTGCCACCGTGACCGCAACCAGTGACAGCCAGGGCCAGGCCGACAGCAGGCAACCAGGTCAGGAACAGCCGTCTCCATAAACGATCCTTTGGCATCATGGTCTTCTCCATCCAAGCTCGTCACCCTCGAAATCAAGCAGTCCCGGATCCGACGGCTCGGCAGTCTCTCTGCCCCTGTGGGACAACGACAGGAGCGCATTTCATATTCCCCCCCGGTCGACGCACCCTCGTCCCCCGATCGCCCCTTTCAAGATAGGCCCAAATACCGCGGTGGGCAATGGTGTCGCGCATTTCTCTTCGAAGGAGACATGTCCAAGAATATCTGTTCGTGCACCCAATCCGTCGAACCAGGCCTCTAACCGAATACAGCCGGGGTGGTCATTGCCCGACCAACCCGAGAACAGACCGGAGCCGCCGCTCCGATCCAGGAGGTGCCGGCGTGGCAAAGAAACCCCAAGCAAAGAAGAAGAAAGAAGTCTCGCACAAACTTGCCCAGGCCCAACAGCCCGGAAAGTCCGAACAGGACCACGGCGAGGATGCATCCCGGAAGACGAGCCGCAGGTCCCGCAAGAATACGCCCCTCAAGCGATTTATCCGGTCCAGGCGTCCCCTGCAAATCGCATTTGCGCTGGGCATCTGGGTCGCGCTGGCCCAGGGTTGGACCACCCTGGGCATGGTGGTGATCGTGGGCAGCGCCATGGGAATCATCCTGGGCAAGATTTTTTGTCGCTGGATGTGCCCCATCGGCCTGGTCATGGATCTCATGATGGGCGCCGGTCCTTCCTCACAGTCCAACCTCTACATGTATTACAAGCTGGGCTGTCCCATCGCCTGGATTTCGGGTCTGCTCAATCGCCTCAGCCTGCTCCGGGTCCGGCGCAAGAAGGATGCCTGCGTAGACTGCGGCCTCTGTGACAAAGCCTGCTATGTGGCCCAGTTCGACGGCGAGGCATCACTCTTCAAACCGGGTCGTCGCAATGCCTCCACCTTCTACTCATGTTCGCGCTGTTTCGAATGCGTGACCGCCTGCCCCACCAACGCACTCACCATCGGGTTGCCGGAGTTCTCCACCAAGACCAAAGTCGAACAGAGCGAAGACGCCTGACCAGCCGAGCATCGAAGCAGGCACAGAACCTGGTTCACCAGGGGTACCAGCCGTGGTGGTCTTGCAGGACGCGTTCGAGGAGCTTGGCCCAGCCTGTTTTCCGGGCGAAGGGAGAATATTCGTAGTCTTTCAGGGGCAGGACCCAGGAGTAGTTCGTGCCGGGAAAATAGATGCTGATTCCGTCTGCCACGCCGTCGGCTTCGGGCTGAGACTCGCTCAAATTGGCGAACGTAGCGTCGAAGACATGCTCGACTGCATCGTCGATGGCATTGCGCAGGGTCCGGAATCGCTCGTCTCCGTCCCAATGCTGGTAGCGCCCGGGCATGATCCCGGCTTCGATGAGAGACGACCGCAGGTGCAAGAGGAGTTCGGCCAGGTCCACGTAGGTGCCGCTGTAAAGGGGACTGTCCTGTCTGGCCTGCCAGAGAAATGGATGGATGTCGTCGTAGAGCGCATCGAGCAGGGACGTAATCTTGGTCATGTCGTTGACCAGGCGCCTTCGATAGTCCAAATTCACCGCCGAAAGGGTCAGGTCGTCTTGTTCCCCCTGCCCGCCATGAGGCCCATAGGAAACACGATAGGACTCCACGATGAACCGCGCCAGGTCCTGAGGGGCCCTGGCGTAGACCAGGGGCCGACTGGTCAGCTCGCGAAAGATCGAATAGTAGGGCCAGCCTTTGCCCGGCTCGGTCCGCTCCGAGCCCACGACATAAGTAACAGAGGATCCGAGCGCATCGAGCACCTCGACGGTTTGCATGAGACAGGCGTCGCTGCCGTAGATCACGAGCCGGTTGACGTAGCTCGGATCGCTGTCGCGCCGCATGGCCTCTCCCATGTATTCGAGCGCCGTGGTCAGCTCGTCGATGTCCAGCGACGTGTTGGTGCTGTCGTCGAACGCAATAGCCCTGTAGGGTTCGCCCTTGTCCTGGGCATCGGCGGCATCATCGAGGAGTTTTTGCTCGGTGGCGTCCTGCCCTGTTGCTGCATCCGTATCACCATCGGTGTCCCCCTCCTGCCCGCCGACGCCTGCGTCCGCTCCACCAGCGTCTGCATCACCAGCGTCCGCACCGGCGTCTGCACCGGCGTCCTGATCCCCGACCCCGGCATCCGGCTCTTCCACTGGTTCGGGCGGCGGTGTGCCGGACCAGCCGCTGCCGTGTCCCGAAACGATGAGCACATAATGCTCGGCGGGATAGCAGACAGCAGCCCACTGCCCAAAAGCCGCCAGGGTTTGCCAGTTGCCCGTGTCGGGCTCGGCATCGGACTGCCCCACGAGCTTGGAACCAATCACATCCGGGTCTCGGTCGTGCCGCAGTTCGTAGCGCCAAACGCCGTCTTCGCTCTCCCGGTCCTGCTGCACCAACACGTGCACCTGGCTGGTGTTGCGGTATCCTCGCTCCATCTCGTTGAGGTCCTCGTCGAGGTACTCCTCCAGGTTGTTGTCCCCGGCCTGGTAGACGAGAATGGTCCAGGCAGCGGGTCTCCCGTCCACGAGCTTGGGCGCACCACCGGGACAGTCTTGCGGCTGTACGGGGTCGATTCCATCGGCCTTGCCCGACGGCAACCGGACCCCAGGAACCGAATCCTCGGAAACACCACAGCCGACAGACCAGAGTCCGAGTCCGCTGAAAATGAAAACCAGCAGGACCGATACATGATGCGCAGGACGAGGGTTCATGGATTGTCACCTCCAGGGCCTGGGCCCAACTTGGGAAAGAAAGTTCTCCATTCCCTCAATGCGAAATCCATGCCTGATACCAATGATTCAACAAACCATGGTATTTCAAATAGATGGAACCACAGCGTCCAACTCATGATCCAAAACATCGAAAAGGACGGCAACACCAGTAGCCGGCAAATCGGCAGGTGGAATCGCCGGGAGCATGCCGCCTCTTTCGACGTCGCCAGACACTCGATGTCTGATGAAACCCAAGTTGACCGCTACAAACTGGGTGCGGAGAACCTCGTTGACCCCTGGGACCTGAGTGTTAGGTTCCATTGAAAAGAGAAGGATCCACATGTTTCGACAGCCCAGGATCGCCGGGCAATCCCATGGCGGTCCTGCGAGCAACGAGGTGCCACGATGAAAGCACGAGGACATGCCATGTTTGCAATGAGCGGATTTGGCGGAGCCGGCCGGGGAGGCCATGGCATGGGACGCGGCCACGGCATGGGTCGCGGCAGGGCGGCAGGGGGCGGCAGAGGGCGAAACAGGACCGGAGAAGGTGGAGGCATGGGAAGTTCGGGAGACTGCATCTGTCCCAAGTGCGGCCACAAAGAGCCCCATGTTCCCGGCACCCCCTGCCGAGAACTGCGCTGTCCCGAATGCGGCAAGGTCATGATCCGGGAGGGTTCCTATCACCACGACCTCATCGAAGAACGCAAGCGCAAGCGGGATGCAGCAAAGAAAGACGCAAAGGAAGAGTAGCCATGTCCCTTTCGTCCCGAAATCCCGCCACGGGAAAGATCATCGCAGAGTACCAGGAAACCACCCGGACTGAGCGAGACGACATCCTGAATCGCGCCATGTCCTGCTTTCGATCCTGGCGGGACACATCTTTCAAAGAGCGGGCCGGGGTCTTGCACCGTGCCGCGGAAATTCTCCTGGCACAAGCCGAACCTTTCGGCAGGCTCATGGCCGAAGAAATGGGAAAACCCATCACCCAGGGCATCGCGGAAGCAAAAAAGTGCGCCTGGGTCTGCAGCTACTATGCCGACCATGCCGAGGAGTTTCTCGCAGACATCCCCGTTGCAACCGATGCCGACCGCTCCTACGTAGCCTTCCAGCCACTGGGCCCTGTGCTCGCAGTGATGCCCTGGAACTTTCCATTCTGGCAAGTCTTCAGGTTTGCTGCCCCAGCCATCATGGCCGGCAACGCGGCCATCCTGAAACACGCCAGCAACGTGACCGGCTCTGCGCTGGCGATCCGAGACATCTTCACCAGGGCCGGGGCCCCTGATGGTCTGTTTTCCGTTCTGGTCATGCCGGGACGTGACGTGGCCGGGATCATCGCCGATCCCAGGATCGCGGCGGTGACCCTCACGGGAAGCACCCCCGCGGGCAGGGCCGTTGCCCGCGCCGCAGGAGCCGCACTCAAAAAATCCCTGCTCGAACTGGGGGGCAGCGATCCCTACATCATCCTCGAAGACGCCGACCTGGATCAGGCAGCCAAAACCTGCGTGGCCAGCCGACTCATCAATAGCGGACAGAGCTGCATCGCGGCCAAGCGGTTCATCGTCGTCGAGTCCGTCCGGGACGAGTTCGAACAGCTCGTCACCGAGGCCATGACCAGGGCGCACATGGGCGATCCCCTCCAACCGGAAACAGAGGTCGGCCCTTTGGCCCGCCTGGACCTGCGGTCCGAACTGCACCGCCAGGTCACCGAATCGGTGGCACAGGGCGCCAAGCTCTTGACTGGAGGCGCCGTCCCAAAAGGCCCTGGCGCCTTCTATCCTCCCACGGTGCTCACCGACGTCACTGCGGACAGTCCCTGCTATCGAGAGGAAACCTTCGGGCCGGTGGCAGCCATCATCCCCGTGGCAGACGAACGGCAGGCGGTCACAGCGGCAAACGACACCAGCTTCGGCCTCGGGGCCGCAGTCTTCAGTCGGGATCTGGAACGGGCCGAACGAGTTGCAAAACGATTGGAGGCCGGATCCTGTTTCGTCAACGGCTTCGTCAAGTCGGATCCGAGGCTGCCCTTCGGCGGGATCAAGGAATCGGGATACGGCAGAGAACTGGGCTCCTTTGGAATTCGAGAATTCGTCAACATCAAGACAATCTGGGTCCGTGGGACCTGAAACAGAAGGGGCTGCAACCAGGACCTTTCCAGCGAACCAGTGTCAGACCCATCGAATCACCCAAAAAGGGAAAGTGAGCATAGGAGATTCGAGTCATGAGCCCTGATCAAACACTCCAGGAACGTTTCGCGCCCTTTGCCACCAAGATGCAGCAAGCAGGCCAGTCCGAGCTGGCTCGTAGAAACTTCTTTCGCTCCTTTGGCATGTTCGTGGAAGGAGATCTTGGCTTGATCCCGGAATCCAGCATCCAGCCAGCCGAGGGATTGCGTCATCTCTCCGAACTCGAATGCCACGACATGGTGGACATGGGCCGGGACATGCTCAAACAGACCATCCACATCCTGCTCAACGGAGGGCTGGGAACATCCATGGGGTTGACCGGGCCCAAGGCGCTGATCGAAGCCAAGGACGGCCGAACCTTCCTCGACCTGCAGATCCAGCGCGCCCAACAATCGGGAATGAGGCTCCTGTTCATGCACAGCCAGGCCACGAGGCAGGCTTGCATGGCCGAAATCCAAAAGCACATGGAACCCAGTGACGGACTTCCCTTAGACTTCGTCCAGCACATGGTGCCAAGAATCGACGCCGAGACCAGGAAGGTCGCCCATTGGCCGGACAACCCCGAACTGGAATGGTGCCCGCCGGGACACGGAGATCTCTACTGCGCCCTGCTCGAAGATGACCTCCTCGGCAAACTCATCGAGGCCGGCTACCGATATGCCTTCATCTCCAACGTAGACAACCTGGCGGCCTGGCCGGATCCCAGGATCTTGGGCTATATGTACGTCCACGGCACCGAGTTTCTCATGGAGACGGCACGCAGGGCCGAAGCCGACCGCAAGGGTGGCCACCTGGCCCAGAGACCGGACGGATCGTTTCTGCTCCGGGAGAGAGCCCAATGCCCGGCCGAGGATATCTTGGCTTTCGAGGATACCGACAAACACCGCTATTTCAACACCAACAACCTCTGGGTGGATCTCGGACGCCTTGGCGCAAAGTTGGACCAGAGCCAGGGCCTGGCGGATCTGCCCATCATCGTCAACGAAAAGCCCATCGACCCCCTGGATCCAGGCAGTCCCAGGGTCGTCCAGTTGGAGAGCGCCGCAGGTGCAGCCGTCTCCTGGTTCGAAGGGTCCGAAGCCATCGAAGTGGACAGGAGCAGGTTTGCGCCGGTCA
>CAZIJS010000103.1:0-14167 GCA_964539505.1 uncultured Myxococcales bacterium | reverse complement strand
CAGCACCGTGGAAACCAAGCCGGGCAAACCCCGCAAGACCAAACCCATGGGTACGCCGGGCAAGACCGTGTTGGGCATGCTAGACCGGGTAGCTCCGGGGATGCCCGGCGCCACGGTGACCCTGGACGTCACCGACCTGGAAGAAGTAGCCGCCACCGGAGTCCAGACTGGTGCCACCAAGAGGCCACCTCGCCCAGAGGCCACCGGCACCCAGGAGTTTCGGGCCGGCACCATGGTGGACAAAAAATATGAGCTGATCCGAAGGCTGGGCCGAGGCGGCATGGGCACCGTCTGGGAGGCTTTCGATACGAGTCTCGGCCGGCGAGTCGCCATCAAGTTCATGCACAAAAAGGGCGCCAAGGCCCAGGAGTTCAGAGAACGCTTCGAAAAGGAAGCCCGCGCGACAGCTCAATTCAACCACGAAAACATCGTCATCATCCATGACAGGGGAATGTTCGAAGGGGCGAGCTATCTCGTCCTCGAATATCTGGACGGCGAGCCCCTCTCGACCCGCGTCAAGCATCGCAGGCTGCCCTATACGCAGGCACTGCAGATCATCGTCCCTGTAGTTCGTGCCCTGGTGGAAGCCCACAAGGCTGGTATCATCCACCGCGACCTGAAACCAGACAATGTCTTTTTGCTGAAGAGCGGCGGCGTGAAGGTCTTAGACTTCGGCCTGGCCAAGCTCTTCGACACCGAGGCGTCCCTGGACCAGGCCGGCGTACAGAAGGCGGACCTGGTGGCCATGCAGGCCAAGGTGCAGGCCACCGAAGCAGGAGACAGCCAATCCGGGATCCGGGGCAGAAGACCCCACGACAGCGGGAACCTCACCAAGGCCGGGATGATCATGGGGACCTACGCGTATATGTCCCCCGAGCAGTGGGGCCTGGGCCACGTGGACCACCAGTCCGACATCTGGGCCGTGGGCGTCATTTTGTTCGAAATGCTGTCGGGTGAACATCCGTTCGGCAGCCGATCCACGGAAGTGATCATGCACAACATCGCACGACTCAACGAGCCCGTGCGGTCCGTGCGCGAGATCGTGCCCACGGTCCCGGCCGAGCTGGATGCGGTCATCGCCAAGTGTCTGCAGAAAAAGAAAAAGAACCGCTACCGGAGTGCCGCCGAACTCCTGCGCGATCTCGAGAGTCTCACACAGGCCCCAGGACGCAAGGCCATCCTCAGCGAGGACCAGAGTCCCTACCCGGGCCTGGCCCCCTTCACCGAACGGGATGCAAACCGGTTCTTCGGTCGCGACGCGGAAATCGCCCAGTTCATCGGGAAACTCAAAGACCGCCCCACCCTGGCTGTCATTGGTCCCTCTGGAGCAGGCAAGTCCTCCTTCGTCAGGGCCGGCGTCATTCCGACCCTCAGGTCGGCCGGTACGCAAGACTGGGACTTTATCACCTGCAGGCCGGGCAGGAATCCCTTCGAGGCCATCGCCGGTGCCATGCTCATGACCTCGTCCACAGGCTCATCGGCGGTGACATCGGTGGTGGAAGCGGCAAAGGAAGAATCCGCCTTGGCGGCCCAGCTCCAGGAGGAACCAGGACGCCTGGGCGCCATCCTGCGGGCCAGAGCCAGGTCCCACGGCAGACCGGTGATGCTCTACCTCGACCAGTTCGAAGAACTCTTCACGCTCGTCGAGGATCCCAAAGTCCGAGAAGCTTTTGGAACCGCTGTTGCCGGCGTTGCCGTGGATTCATCCACCCCAGTGCGAGTCGTCCTGTCCATGCGGTCCGACTTCCTGGACCGTGTGGCCGAAAACCGGGCATTGATGGAATCCGTCACCCGGGATCTGACCATCCTGCAGCAGCCCACCGCAGAAGGACTGCGCGAGGCCATTCGCAAACCCGCCGAGTTGGCAGGCTATGCCTTCGACGATGACTCGCTGGTCGACGAGATGGTGGCCAGCCTGGAAGACGAAACCGCGGCATTGCCCCTCCTCCAGTTCGCCGCACAGAAACTCTGGGAAAACCGAGACCGCCAGCGCAAACTCCTCACGAGGGCATCCTACGAAGCCATGGGCGGAGTGGAGGGCGCCCTGGTTCGACATGCCGACGCGGTGATCGCGGCCATGTCATCCCACGACAAGCAGGCCACCAGACGCCTGTTCCAGCGCCTGGTCACACCAGAAGGAACCAGGGCCGTCCTGTCGGTTGGTGAAATCAAGGGTCTCTTCGCCAGAGACGCCGACGCCGAACGAGTCCTTCGGATCCTCACCGAGGCCCGATTGCTCGTCGTCCAGAGCCTCGGAGAAGAATCGGAAGAAGCCCGGATCGAAATCGTCCACGAATCACTCATCACCCGATGGCAGACGCTGCGCCGCTGGCTCGAAGAAGGCCACGAAGACGCGGCCATGCTGGCACAGCTTCGAGACGCGGCGCGACAGTGGGATGCCAGGGGCCGTCCCAACGGCCTCCTGTGGACCGGCGATGCAGTGGCCGAGGCAAGGCTATGGCGAAAGCGTTCTCAGGCAGCGCTCACTCCCTTGGAACAGGATTTCCTGGATGAGGCCTTCAAACTCGATGAACGGGCCGCGAGACGACGCCGGATGATCGCCGGAGCCGCCATCATCATCATGGCCCTGGTCACACTGGGGGCCATCATCTCTTTGCTGGCCATTCGCCGGGCCGAGAGAAAGGCGAAACGCCAGGCCGTGGTGGCGCAACACGAGGCCGAACGCGCATCCAAGGCGGAAGCCAAGGTCCGTGACCAGATGAAAATGCTCGAGGCCGAGACGAACCGGGCCAAGAAAGCCGAGGAATTGGCCACCAAGCGCCTCAAAGACGTCGAACAGGCCAGACAAAGAGAACTCCAAGCACAGACCGACTTGAAGAAGAGCTATGAACAGCTCAAGGCAGCGCTGGAGCGGGCACGCAAGGCCCAGGCCGCTGCACTCAAGGCCAGCAGGCGGGCCACCAGGGCAAACAGGCAATTCAAACTCGCGGCCAAGGCCGAACGGCGCGCCAGACTCGAGGCCGAAAGAGCGCAACGGGAAGTCGAACGGCTGCTCAGGCAGGAACGACTCCGCGTCCAGCGCCTCATGGCGATGCGAAGCCGCGTGATTCAAAAATTGCCACCGACCAGGTCTCATTCGGGATCGTCTCGATGACCGGTGCACTCGCAGAAAAGTTTCAGCAACAGTGAGGACTTCGATGAGGACAGTGAAACCCATCCTTGCAATCCTGGCCGTCTTTTTTGCCACGACCCCGGCTCGGGCGGGAAAGAAAAAGAAGGCCGACAACCCTGGATTCGACATCATCCGCGGCACCGAGCGCATCGAATTCGAATTGCCGAAACAAAAGCACCGGTTCATCGAAAGGACCAGTCCGGAAAACCAGGAGACCGCGCGAAAGATTTTCCGACGCGCCAACGAAATGTTCGAAAAGCAGCGGGTGGACGAAGCTCTCAGGCTCTACCGGAAAGCCTACGCGAGATGGCCCCATCCCCGCATCCTCTTCAACATCGCCGTCAGTCTCGGTATGTTGGCACACCCGCTGGAATCTGCGGAAACCTTCCGTAAGGTGCTCGAGTACGGTCCCGATCCCATCACCCCGGAACGCTACAAGCAGGCCCAGGAACGTTACAAGGAACTCGTGGGCCAGTTGTCCCAAATCCAGATTGATTGTACCGAGGCCGGCGCCACCGTATTCGTGGATGGTCAGTCCATCGGCCGCAGCCCTCTCCACAGGGCCGTGACCATCGGACCTGGAATGCACCTCGTCTCGGCCAGCAAGAAAGGTCGGGTCCCCTTCACCAAGCAGGTGAGCCTGAACCCAGGCTACCGGGCCAAGGTGAAGGTCGTCTTGCGCCGATTCGACGTCATGGTGCAATGGCGCACGGTTCCCAGGTACCACTGGTGGTTGCCCGCCACCATGACGGCTCTGACGGCGGGCCTCCTTGGGGCCGGCCTCGGCATGCTCCTCAAGGGCCGTTCCGACATAGACGACATCAAGAGCGGCATCGAACAACACAAAAACACCGTCGGCGTGGACGTTCCCTTCACCTACGACGTCGACAAGGAAAACAGGGCCATCACCATGCAGGTCGTGGGACAAAGTCTCATGGGAGTGGCCGCAGCCACGGGCGTGGCCAGCCTGGTGCTCTGGCTCGTACGAAAGAAAAAAGTGCGCTACGTCCCGGAAATGGGTGCAGGCGCCGGTCCGAAACTCGAAGTCCGGTTCTGATCCGCCGCCGGACCAGTCCGTTCCCAACCACAATCCACCTGCCCGAAACTCACGGAACGCTGCCACCTCGCAGGACAGGCCCACGTCGCCTCAAGGACATGTCTGACCGCAGTCATTGGTGCAGAGACCGACACAAGTGGCGTCCCAGGTCTCGGCACAACACGAGGGCATGAGGTTGCAGACACACTCGAGACAAAGACATCCGTCGCATCCCTTTTCACCGGGGGTCGGCGTGCATCCGTCTGAAGAACCGTCACAAGGACCGCAGTCTTCCGGGCAACTCAGGCATTCCTCTCCCGCCTCCTCGAAACGGCACAATCCGTCCCCGCAGTTGCAGTCTTCGGGGCAAAAAGCTTCGGATTCGCCGTCGTCGAGTTCACAGACCCCGTTTCCGCAGTAACAGTCCGATGGGCAAGACAGGGCGGTCTCGGCCGAAGCATGGTCGCAGACCCCGTCTCCACAGTAGCAGTCCTGCGGACAGATGTCGGGGGTCTCGCCCTGGTCCAACTCACAGCGGCCGTTTCCGCAGCGGTAGCATGTCCCGCAGTCCACCTCGCAATTGGTGCAGTTCTCGCCGTCTTGGATATCGCACACCCCATCCCCGCACAATCCACAGGTCCCGCAATCCGTACTGCAGGTCTCACAGTCCTCGCCGTCCGCCGCCCTGCACAGCCCGTCGCCACAGGTGCCGCAGGCACCACAATCCGTGCTGCATGTGCCGCAGTTCTCACCATCCGTCACGTCACAAACCCCGTCGCCGCAGGACGACGGACGACAGGTTTGCCCACCGCACCAATCCACGCATTTTTGCACGCAGCTCAGATCCCACCCGGAAGAACAGCAGTAGGGGTCGAGCGCGCAGACACAGTCGAGGCATGCGCATCCATCACAACCGGGCTGTGACTGCTCGCTGCAGCCGTCTCCTGGACCACAGGCTCCGCAGTCCTCGGGACAAGAGACACATGTCTCTCCCTCCCCGACGACGCAGCGTCCGTCCCCGCAATGGGTGGGACAAGGTCCACAGTCCTCTGCGCAGGTGTTGCAGCTTTCACCTGCCAGGCAGAGACCGTCACCACAGAATCCACAGGTCCCACAGTCCTCGGGACAAGAGGCGCATTGCTCACCCTCGCCGGCATCGCAGACTCCGTCGCCACAGTGCGTCCCGCAATCCTGGCCGCACGTGCGACAGCGCTCCACGCAGGTCTCGTCCCATGCCACGACGCAACAGTATGGATCCTGGCCGCAGACGCAGTCGAAGCAGGCGCATCCGTCACAGCCTGGAGCCGAGTCAGCGGAACAGCCGTCCCCGCTGCCACAGCTTCCGCAATCCGCGGCGCAGGTGCCACAGTTCTCCCCAGCCGCCGCCTGGCAGACGCCGTCGCCACAATCCGAGGGGCATGTCCCGCAATCCGCAGCGCAGTTCGCACAGTTCTCGTCCCCCGAACAGTGCCCGTCGCCACAGGTCGGGCCGCAGGATTGACCGCAGGCAAGGCACCGAGCGACACAGGAAGCATCCCAGGCCGTGACACAACAATACGGATCCTGAGCGCAAACACAGCCCACACAATCCGACCCGGCACCTGAGCCGTCATGCGCCCGGCATCCATCATCCGGGGAACAATCTCCACAGTCCCCTGGGCAGGAGAGACAATGCTCGCCTTCTGCCGGCTGACAGAGGCCATCGCCGCAATGCTCGGGACAACGCCCACAGTCCTCGGGACAGGTCGAGCAGGTCTCTTGCTCATTGCTCCGACACATGCCGTCGCCGCAGTTCGGAGGACAGGCCCCACAATCCGAAGGACATGTGCGACAGCTCTCGTCCGCAGCACAGTATCCATCTCCACACCCAGGAGGGCAGGTTCCGCAATCCGAAGGGCAGGTGGAACAGTCCTCGTCGGGCGGTACGCAGAGCCCATCTCCGCAGTCCACCGGGCAATCACCGCAATCCTCGGGACAAGAAAGGCAGGTTTCCTGGTCCTGTCGGCAGATCCCGTCTCCACAGTTCGACGAACAGGCCCCGCAATCCGAAGGACATGTCGAACAATCCTCGGGAGCCTCGCAGACATCGTCTCCACAAAGAGCGCAGGATCCGTCCGCACAAATGCAGGCATCCGCACCAGGGCAGGGATCTTTGGATGTCACCTTGGGACAAGACGCCCACACAACGCCCGCCGCCACCATCATCGACAGCCATGAACCCGCCCGCACCACCGACATGTTCCAACCTCCCAGGGACGTCTTGGTCACCGGATTGGAGTTTCCTGTCCACCCTGACCGCGGCCCTGACCGCTGTTCTGCACGTCTTCCGGCCCCTTGCCCTGACCGCCGCCCTGGCTCGTGGCGTCCCCGGTGGGGTCTGCCGGAGCCATGGGCCTCGATGCAGGAGCCTGCCTGGTTGCAGCAGGCCGGGCTCGAGGCGATGGAGACGATGCAGGAGTCCTCGATGCAACGCCGGCAGGAGCCTGTCGAGACTGTGGAGCCACCAGAATCACAGGCTCTCTTGGCTCCTTGGGCTTCGACCGTCGAAACGGCTCCCACTGGAACCGAACCAGGGCCATGACATAGCCGTGAAACCCATGGCTGTGTCCTTCCAGGTCGTTGCTCGCCTTGTCGGTCTGCAACATATAATGATAGCCTGCGCCGGCTTCCACCCCCAGCCGAAACATCTCGTGCAGCTTCAACTCCAGACGGGCCCCTGTCCTGGCCACCAGTCCCCTTGCACTCAGGTCCGCCTTGGCAATCTGGGGGTATTCTTTCTTGAGCCAGCCATTGTCATACGTGGCCAGGGCAAATCCCACGTTGCCGAACGGCGTGACCTCCCATCGGTTGGAGAGCTGAAAATCCCAGTCGAAGCCCAACATGAAACAAGTCAGCGTCCCAGACAGACCGTTTTGGTCCGCGAACTGGGCGAAATCCAGGATCACGTCCACGAAGAACAGTTCGACCCCGGCCTGGGCGCCGAACGCGGCCCCACTGTGACTTTTGAAAAAATCGTCCGTGGCCGGACTCACCTGATTGGCCGGGTCATACTTCTCGGTGCCATAGAACCCGTACATCCCGCCACCCTGCGCCTGGAGCCAGAGTTCGAGAACTTTGGCACGAGCCGGCCCGGGCTGGGCGAATAGGCCGGCCAACAAAACGAAAGCAAAGAAGCGATGTCTCCACATGAACCGTCCTCCTGGACTGCATGCGCCTTCAGCCTTGGGGCCATCACCCACGCAGCCATCCATCTCCTGCCGCCTGACCGCGTCGTTGCCGGCCCGGCGACTCGTTGCATCTCGTCTCAGACTACCCTCATTGGCCATGGACCTGCAAGCCTGGATCCGGAAATGTCCATTGTTGCGCATTTCGATTTTTGTCCTAGGTTTTATTACTTATGAAGAACCATCAGTTGCGCAAACCTCGGATCGATACAACCAAACGTGCAACGAGCCCACGGCGCAGGCTCGTTGCGTCCCTGTCCGCGTCCCTTCTGGCCCTGGTCCTCCTCGTGCCCGTCCAACTCAAGGTCCGCCCGCCCCTGCTCATGGCCGAACGGTTCCTCCCAGGAGCCGGATGGATAGAGATCGCCCTGCTGGCAGGCTACGCAGCGCTCCTGGCGAGGCTCTTGTTGAATCCCGCCAGGGTCGCCCGGGTGCGGGCCATCTCTTGGACACTGTTTTCCCTGGTCTTCTTCGGTCAGCTTCTGCTGGGCCTGCTGGTCTCCAAGACATTCCTGATGACCGGCCGATTGCACTTGCCGGTCCCGGGCATGGTTCCGGCGGGGGTCATTTACCACGGTCGCCTTTTCATGGTGCTCCTGTTCACTTCGACGGTGCTGCTCGTGGGGCCGGCCTGGTGCTCCTATCTCTGCTATTTGGGCTCCTGGGATCTTCTCGCTGCCAAACGGAAGAGACGACGCCCCAAAACCCTACCGGACCGTGGGCACTGGCGCTGGGCGACACTCATCCTGGTCGTGGCCACCGCAGCCATCCTGCGATGGATTGGCCTGGGCTGGCGATGGGCCGGTCTGCTGGGAGGCCTCTTCGGCCTGGTGGGCCTTGCCTGGATCCTGTCGTGGTCTCCCAAACAGGGCATGATGACCCACTGTGTCTGGTACTGCCCCTTGGGCCTGCTCGCAGTCCTCCTGGGCAGACTCTCCCCGCACCGGATCCGCATCGATCCAGCCACCTGCACGGACTGCGGAGCCTGCACCTTCTCCTGCCGATACGGTGCCCTGGAACGAAAAGACATCGAGGCGCGCAAACCAGGCTCGTCCTGCACTCTGTGTGGCGACTGTCTGGCATCCTGTCCCCACGGAGCGATCGGGTACCGGTTCGCGGGATTGAAGCCCGCGCTGTCCCACTCTATTTTCGTGGTCACGGTCGCCGCCCTCCAGGCCGTCTTTCTCGGTCTGGCCCGTATCTAGCCTGCCTGCCTGTCCTTTTCCCAAGCCATACGACCCATCTCCAATCCCCACCGCCCATACAAAGAACTTTTCCTGCCATTTCCATGAGTTGAGACGCTCCGACCCATTTTCTTGCTGCATGCAATGAAATGTCGTATAACGTAGTTAAAGGTAGACAACAACCTAACAACCCAGGAGTTGAGGCCATGTCGAAAGATCAGATCTCCGAGGGATCCGCGTTCCCCTCTTCCGTCGAACCCATCGAGTCATGGCAGATCATCGCCGTGGAGCGGATAGACGAAGACGACGAACCAGACAGGTGGGGCGCAGACGGCCGAAACGTGGTGGCCTGGTTCGATCTCGGAGAAGCTCGCGAACAGATCGAAACACACTTCGACGGGGCAGCCCGGTTCCAGGAACAACGGCAAGAAAGACTCTCCCGGCTCCTGACCTGGTTTCGAACCGTTGTTTTCGGCGCGCCTCGGTATCGCCTCGTGGAAGACCCGACATGAAAGGGACACCGAGTCAGAGACAATCCGGCTCGGTTTGTGGCGGCTGACGGATGAAAAACACAGTTTCCAAGACAAACCCCTCGTGGAGGTTGATCATGAGCTATAGCTGGAAATCCTATCGAACGTATCAAGACTTCGAACACGAAGAACTGCTCCGAATGGATGGGCTCTATGCAGAAATCGATGAAATCGTAGACGATCTCTTCCTCCAAGGCCTCGATGCAAGACATCCCCACACAGACCCTACCAGGCTGGAACAACCAGAAGAACTCGATTTCGAACGCTGACGCAGCCTCCGCCAAACGATCCCTGCCCATATCGACACAATTCCGCTTGACACCGAAAAATACGATCCATAATATGCAGGCTCCAAAATAGGGTCACAAAAACTGGTCGAAAGCCAATACGGCGACCGGCCGAGGCGATTGCCGGGAGGCAACGATGGCAGAACGAATGGGAGTCCTTGGAAAGAAACTTGGAATGAGCCACGTCTTCACCGAAGACGGACGCCGGATCCCGGTCACAGTGGTCCAGGCTGGTCCCTGCGTGGTGATGGGCAAGCGAACCCCTGACATCCACGGTTACTCGGCACTCCAGCTCGGATTCGACGACCAGAAGCCCCAACGGGTCACCAAACCCATGATGGGCCAGTTTTCCAAGGCAGGCATCGAACCCAAGAAGTTCATACGGGAAATTCGTATTCCTGCATCCGAACTCGACAAGTACGAAGTGGGACAGGTTCTCGACCTGTCCGATGTCTTTTCGGAAGGTGAGTTCGTGGACGTGACGGGCACGAGCAGGGGCTGCGGGTTCCAGGGCGTGATGAAGCGTCACAACTTCGCTGGATTCAAGGCCACACACGGCACCCACGAGTATTTCCGTCACGGCGGATCCATCGGAAACAGGCTCACGCCGGGCCGTACCGTCAAGGGACGTAAGATGCCGGGGCACATGGGGTCGAAGCGAGTCACCATCCAGAACCTCGAAGTCGTCGGGGTGCGTCCCGAAGAAAACCTGATTCTCGTGCGAGGCGCCGTCCCCGGTGCCCCCAATGGGTATCTGGTGGTGCGCAAGGCTGTCAAGAAGTCGGCCAAGGCCGCCTGACCCGCTCCGGTCCTTCCTGACACCAGCCACGATTTCACCAGTGTCCAGCCTCAAAAATCGTCACCAGCGCCATGACGGCTATTTCAAGAAGGCCCGCAAGGAGGGCTATGCCTCCAGGGCCGTCTATAAACTCGAAGAACTCGACAAACGCTTCCGGATCCTCAAAAGGGGACACCGGGTCCTGGATCTGGGCTGCTGGCCTGGCTCCTGGATGCAATACGCCGCTGCCAGAGTGGGGCCGACGGGCTTCGTCTTCGGTATGGATCTCAAGCCGGTGGAACTCTCCTTGCCCTCCTGGACCGACCACGATGTGGGTGACATAAGCGAGGTGACCCTGGACTGGCTCTCAGCCAAGAGCAAAGGCCCGGTCCAAGTCGTCTTGTCCGACCTGGCGCCGCACACCACGGGCATCCGGGTCACCGACGTGGCCAGGAGCCTGTTCCTGGTGGAACGGGTCTTGGATATCGCCGAGGCCTTGCTCGACGAGGATGGAGCCATGGTGACCAAGGTCTTTCAAGGTCCAGGCTTCGACGACCTGCTCGCACGGTGTAAACGACTCTTTCGCAAGACCAAGGCAATCAGGCCGAAAGGTTCGCGTCCCGGCAGCATGGAAATCTATCTCGTAGGGTTGCAGCGCCGGCCAAGGAATTCGGACCAGACGCGCTGACAGGAAGACGCACCATGGCAAATATCCACATCATCAATCCAGAGCATCCTCAACCCCGAAAAGTCGCCCAGATCGTGGAGATGCTCGACCGAGGCGGCGTGGTCGCCTATCCCACCGACACGGTCTACGGCCTGGGCTGCGACCTCCACAACCGAAAAGCCCTGGATCGCATCTACCAAATGAAAGGCATGGAACGCAGCCATCTACTCAGCTTCGTCTGCCCGGACCTGACTGGAGTGGCCAAGTACACCTACCTCTCCGACTTCGGCCACAGAGTTCTGCGGCGGATCCTGCCCGGTCCCTACACGATCATCTTGCAGGCCACGACCCTGGTTCCCAGGGTCCTCCTCCAGAAGCGACGCACCGTGGGAATCCGCATCCCTGACAGCCCCATCACCCAGGCGCTGGTCGCGGGACTGGGACGACCCATCATTTCCACCAGTGTCACCGACTCGTCGGGTGAGATCTTGTCCGACCCAGTGGAGATACGAGACATCTATTCCAAAAGGGGCCTCGATGCCGTGGTGGACGGCGGTTTCCTGGGAAACAACCCATCGACCGTCATCAGTCTCATCGACGACGAGATCGAAGTCATCCGTGAAGGCAAGGGACCTCTCGATCCCCTTGGTCTGTAGCCGCCCCTCCAGGACCATCACTGCCTCGAACCGACGGCTCCCAGTCGCATCCGACACCACCGACCGCTCCATGCGCTTACCTGGATCCAGGAAGCATCTCTCGTTCCACTGGAACCGTGAGCGCCCGGCCGGACCGCTCCACGACGATCACCACCCTGCTGCCCACCGGTCCTTCCAACCTGCGGCCCAGGTCCGAAAGGCCCTCACCTTCCACAGCCTCGCCGTCGATGGATCGCAGCAGGTCCCCCCTGCGAAGCCCCGCTGCCTGGGCCTTGCTGCCCGGTGTCACCTTGGCAATCACGACATCGTCTCCCCTCGCCGCGAGACTGATGGCCACCCCGGACGTCACGGTCTCCCGGGCCTCGCCTTCCGGCTTTCCGTTCAAGTCCACGATGACAGAGCGGGGCGGCTCGCCGGCCCGGACATCCACCTGCAACCGGCCCGTCCCGAAATCCGGATGTCTCGCCCGGAGCAGACAGGGCCCAGCGGGTAGTCCCACCAGGGAAAACCGCCCCTTGCGGTCCGTCTGCACCACCCCGTCGCCGCCTGATCCTCCGACACCGCCACCCAGCCGCTTTCCCTTCCTCTCACACCAGACGTCGGCCAAAAACAGGGGAAAGCCCCGGTCGTCTCGCACCAACCCTTCCAGGCTCCCGGAAAGATCCAGCCACCATTGCCGGCCTCGCAGGGTCACCTGGCCTGGTGCGGTTCCCTCGGCAATGCGCAGGCTCACGGTGATGGGAGCATAGCCGTCGGCCGACAGCGTGAGGCGATACCGCCCCGCCTGCAGCGCCTTCCAGACAATCCTCCCGTCTGGAAAAGTCCTCGTCAGGGCCGGACCCGAAGGTCCGACGAGCCTTGCGGTGACGTTTCGGACCAGGGCCCTGGTCGCGCGATCGCGCACGATCCCCTCGATGCCACCGCCGTAACGGAGCCGCAAATGCGCTTTTCGCGAAAGGTCCAGATGCGCAAACTCCGTCCGGGGATAGTCGGGATGCGACAGCCGAATCAGGTAGGGCACGGCCCCAAGGCCCACCACCTTGAAGGCGCCCTTGCCGTCGGTGACCGCAGCGGATCTGCCGGGACTGGAGGGCTCCAGCGACACCGCTTCCACCAACAGGCCGGCCACCGGGTGATCGTCGGGGTCGGTGACCCACCCTTCGAATGTGCGATCCGCCCGTTTGATAGTCACCCGGATCCTGCGTGACCGGTCTGCACCTCTCAAGTCCATGTCCAGCACCAAGGAGAGGTATCCAGGTCGTTCGAAACGCAGGTGGACCCGCCCGGCCAGGTTCTTCAAAACGAAATGCCCGTTCCGGTCGGTCCTGGCGAGTCTGCCCACCACCAGGCCCAGGCGATCGGTCGCCGTCACGAACACGCCTCTTTGCGGCGCTCCTTGCTCGTCGTCCACGCGCCCTTCCAGATCCAGGCCCGGGCGCATCACGATGCGCAAGCCACCAAGGATCTTGCCCATGCGCAGCCGCAGGCGCCGGGACCGGGCCTGGGCATACGATGGGTGGGTGACCAGGATCACCACCCGGCCGGGAGCAAGACCCTGGATCCGAAAACGGCCCTCCTCATCTGTCACGAACCGGTCCGGCCTGGTCGCAGGCACCAGGCCCGCATCGACGATACCCCCATCCGCCGGGGCTGCGTCGCTCCGTGTCCCGCCAACCGCCCCGTCCAAGACTGCGCTCTGTCCTCTGGTTCCCGTGCCTCTCGACAGAGCGGAAGGCCCGCCATCCACATCTCCACCGCCCGGCCGGTCGGCATCCACCAGCCCAAGTCTCCCGGCGGAGATCCCTGCCCGGCCGGGGCCAGGGCCAGACCCAGTTCCAAGTCCAGAGCCGGCCGCAACGCTCGAAGGAGCGCGGGTGGGCAGAGCCGGCACCGGACCAGGCACCACGCCCAAGGATTCATTGCCACCCAAACCCTGGTTGCGCACCGCCAGGGCCCGCTCGAACAAGCCCCGGCGAATTCGTTCCCTGCGTCCCGACCAGGTGCCGGCCCACAGGCCCCTTCCGGCATAGACAATGGACAACTTGGCCCCTGCAACGGGATTTCCCACGTCGTCTACCACCTGGCCGACGATCCCAGCGCCGCGATCCATCACGATGCGCAGAATCGAGATGGCCCGTCCGTTCGGGGACAGAGAAAAACCCGTCTGGAGATCGGACATATCCGGAGAACGCAGCCCCGCAGACCGGCTCACTCGAACCTGCACCGCAGACCAGGAAAGATAGCCATCCCGGTCCACGGCGAGGTAATATTTTCCGGGAAGCAGGGCATCGATCCGGAATGTTCCTTTGTCGTCCGATTCGGCCCTGAACGCCAGGCTGGTGAGCAGGTCCTGTCCCAGCACGATCCTGGCGCCGGAGAGTGGACGATTGGTCCCGGCCTCCACCACCTTGCCCACGACGTCCACCCCCGGCTCCAGCGCCAATGTCAACTCTGGGCAGCCCTTGGCCCGAGTGTCTCTCCCGAGAAACTGGAGAGGACAGGACCCGCTCCCAAGCCCCACCATCAAGCCCACCAGCGGCTTCGATCGACTGTTTCCCTTCCATGCCTCGATCTCGTAGATTCCCTGGCCCAGATTTTGGAACCGGAAGCGGCCGTCCTGGTCTGTGTCCGTGACCAGGCCCGGCCAAAGGCCGCTGCCGGCCAGCCGGACA
>CAZIJS010000102.1:0-14197 GCA_964539505.1 uncultured Myxococcales bacterium | reverse complement strand
CGTGGTGGCGTTGTAGTCACGGATGATGTCGAACTGCTTCTGGATCCGCCAGGCGCCCATGACATCGCCCTTGTAGTTCGGATCCGCGGTGCGATGGTCGGTGTTTGCGATCCGGTCGTAGGCCAACCTCGCGTAGAGAACGTCTTCCTGGATGTCCCACTTGATGATCGCCGTATCCATGCTGGTTTCGCCGACGAACGTGACGGCGCTGCCCAGGTTGATATCGATGACCGTGGGAATGTAGTACCATTGGCCTTCCAGGTCTGCCTTGGCAATGATGTTCGGCTGGACGTAACTGCGCGGCGGTCGTTCCTTCGCACAGGCCGACAGGACCATCGTCGCCACCATGGCTGTCAGGGTTGCTCTTGCTAGACGTGACATTGTCTTCGCACCTCCGTGTATTACAGGTCACAAAATTGGAGAGGTCGTCTCTTCCGTTGAATTCCTACTCGGTTTCGTACTCTTTAGTGCCTGCCCTGGCCTCTGTCCGCCCACCCAAGAACTGGTTGAGGAGCTTGTCCGTGTAGAAGGTCAGATAGAAGGCAAACACCGAATACCGGTTGTAGTTCAGATTCAAAAACGCCTGCTGGTATGTACTCGAGTCTGGTTTTCGCTCAGGCGCCTGGGTCATAAAGCCCGCAGTGGCCTTGAGATAGGGCAGGATCTTGTAGGAGAGCAGCATGGAAAAAATCTGGTAGTCGCGAAGCTGCCAGGCTTCTGCCTTGCCGTATCCGCGGACGTCGTAGGTGTTCTCGCAGACGTTGGTGGTCAGTCCGTTGCCCAGATCCATCTCGCAGTATTTGTCGGACTGGTACGGCGCCATCCACAAATACTCATAGCCCATGAAAAAGCTGAACTTCTTGAGGAAGCTCACATTGACCCAGAGCCCATTGCTCACCGCGTCGTGTGGATTGAACCTGGTCGAGGGATAGTCGAGGTCGTCCTGCCCGGAGACCCCGGCATTGTCCGCCGTCCAGGAATCGTAGTTGTCGTTGATGGAGGGCGTGTCGTACTTCCAGAAATAGTGCACCCAGTAAAAGTTGTATCCGAGTCCCAAGTTGATGGTGTAGGGCAGCTTGAAGAATCGGCTCATCCCCAGCGAGGTCATCAAATACGTTCTCAGGCCTTTGTTGCGGCTCTGGAGCGACGTGGGCAGCGTGAGAGTCAATCCCCCGTCGATGTTGATCTTGGCCTTGGGGATCACGTACCAGGAATCATTCGTCACGCTCAACGTGATGTCTGAATAGTCCACCCTACGGTAAGCCCCAGACACCTGGTATTGCGTCTTGGTGGTGTCCGACTCGGGAAGGTAGCCGCCCTGACCTTGGATGGGAAGATACTGGCTCTGGTTGCCGGCATAGTTGGCCGATGGGAAACTCGTGTCCCGATACCTGGGATCGGTCCCCACCAGCTCGTGGGAAAAGGTGAACCCCGCCGTCATCTTGAGGCCAGCCAGTGCCTTTTTGTGAAAATACAAATGCCCGAATCGCCAATCCAACTTAAATTTGTAGAAGAGCGCCCATTCGGCCCCCTCCCATTCGGAGTTGAGGCCATTCATACTCTGCAGAGTGAAGGTCAAATTCAGCCCGTACAAATTGAGCTTCTTGGGCTTTTGCTCTTTTTTGACCGTGGCGGCGGTGCCTTCGGTCGTTTCGCGGGCCTGGGCCGGCCCGGCGAACGCGAGCAGGACAGCTCCTAGAACCAGGGCAACACGTTTCACGACTCTTTCCTCCAGGTGATTTCTCGACTCCGGCCGGGCCTTCATGCACCGGCCGGCACAGGAGTCTCTATCAAGATTTAGGCCACATTTAGAGGAACGGTTCCACATCGTCAAGGAATTTATCCGACTGCTGGATGGTTTGCAGAAACGACGCTGTCATGCCAAACAACGGCTCTGGCTCATTTGAAATGACATCGATCTCCCTTCCGGCAAAGCGTGCGTTTTCGGAACCCAACCGTGTCAATTTCTGCACGAACCACTCAAACGTGCGCAAAACGACGTGCCAAAACCGCCTCGATGACGACAATGGGTGCATCCAACGCAGCATCTTCCCCTGTTTTCCCCCATTAAATAAGGATACGGCCCTCGCGACGAGACCACGATCATCCCCAAATCAGGCCCCTTGACAAACAAAGGCGCATCACTACATTGAGACAAATTCGAAAATGCCTGGATTTTTGCCATGACCACAAACGAATACAATACAATGGATGCCAGCATGGACGCTCTGCAGAGACGACTCGAAGGGTTGCCGGACAGGGCTGTCCAGGATTTTCGCGAGAAATTCCTCATCTCCTGGCTCTACCACGACAATGCGCTCGATGGGGTCGTCCTGACCTACCACGAAATCAAGGCATCGATCGACGAACGCATCATCAGCGATTCCACGCTCCTGCCCATGTACGACAATGTGGCAGCCCACAAACAAGCCATCGACCTCATCCACGAACAAGCCGCCAAGAAACGCGGCAACGTCACCATGGAATTCATCAAGAAACTCCATAAGACATTGACCGTGGACGAAGATCCCGACCTGCTGCACTACCGGAAAGAAAACCCGCTCCACCGTCTGTACTTCCACGAGATTCTCCCACCGGAAAAGATCCCCTACCGACTGCGCAAACTCGTGGAATGGGCCAAGTCCGACGATTTTCGCAAAGCCCATCCGGTGGTCAAAGCGGCCCAGCTCCATCTCCAGTTCATCACGATTTACCCCTGGACGCAAAACTCGGGCAAGGTGGCCAGGCTCCTTATGAACTACGTCTTGCTGAAGCACAACTATGTGCCGGCGGTGATCCACGCCGTGGACCGGCAGCGCTATTACGAAGCGCTCCGGGCGCATTCCCATGCCGAACTGGCTGCTCTCATCGAAGAGGCCCTCCACAACGCCATCGAATCTACATCCCGCTACATCTCCGAGCTGGCTCCCAAAATCGATCGCGTGGCATAGTCACCCGCCCTGCTCCTCCAATATTCGACAGAGCCTGATTCTTCCCTCGCCATCCTGAAGGTCCCAACCTTCCAGCCGAAGCAGCGCTCGTTTCCACGGCAAACCTGGGCCATAGCCCCCGAGTCCACGGGCAGCGACCACCCGATGACAGGGAACGAGCAGAGGAC
This sequence comes from uncultured Myxococcales bacterium, assembly GCA_964539505.1. Classification (GTDB taxonomy): domain Bacteria; phylum Myxococcota_A; class Polyangia; order HGW-17; family SLPX01; genus CAZIJS01. The sequence goes on along the minus strand of CAZIJS010000102.1, from coordinate 11,079 downwards.
AAGGATTGACAGCCATGATCCGTCCCACGGCGCGGGCCGCCCCAGGCCGGCCTGCCAGGCGGGCCAGTTCACCGTATGTGACCACCTGGCCGTATCCGACGTGGAGGAGTCGTTCCACCACGGCCCGATGAAAGGATCCTTTTTCCTGCATCCGGCAGATGAGATCGAACCCCATGCGTCCACCAGCGAGATAGTCCCGCACTTGCTCCATGGCCCATGCCGCCGAGCCTTCCGGTTCGTTGGTGCACCCGCTTGGCTGGTCCGACAACACCACCCTGGCCACCCTCCCCCTTTCGTCCGACAACAGAGTCACGTACCCTGGTCCCCAGGGTGCCGTTGCGCGAAACAGGCCCTCGACGGGCTCAGCGGACCAGGAGACGGAAAGCACGCCTGCCATCTGCCGACCCGACCGGAACAGCATCGAACGCAGAAGAGGTAATTCTGCTCACCGTATCCTGCGACGCCACCACTGCGAGAGGCTGATCCATGGCAGCCAGTTCCTCCGCCTCGTCCACGACATCGCCAAGAACGACCTGGACTGCACGTCCCGGAAAGTCCAGGACTCCCCACAGCACAGGACCGGTGGCCAGACCCAAGCCAACGGACAGGTCCACATCCCCTCGGGCATCCAACACCACAGCCATCTGGGACAGGATTTCGAAGGCACAGGTCACGGCCCACATGGCGTCTGTCCGGGCAGGACTGTCCAGACCGAATCCAATGATGATCCTGTCTGCCTCCACGGTGACGAGTACACCTCCATTGCGCGTCGCCACCTCGGATACCAGACCAAACACATTCGACAAACAGGCGGCGACGTCGTCCTCTGCGACTCCACTGGCCATATCGATCGCCAGTCTGACCACCAGGATCGTGGCCTCGCTCCGGTCGAGAAACCTGGGAACAGGGCGTTCCACCAGGCTCCGACGAACCACCGGGTCCACCACCTTCTCCAAGGCGAGCCCCTGCCTCTGACGTGTCCTGAGCAGCTTACTGAGTCGTTTGGCCCGAAGCACGCCCGCGGCAACGGCCGCCACCACCTCGGCCAACTGGATTTCCTCGTCGGAGAAGGTCACCCCGGCTTTCCGGCTCAAATACAAGACGCCCACCACATCCCCCTCCACGACCAGAGGCAGCGCAAGCAACGCCCCCACCTTGCGGATATGCACCGAATCCATGGCCCGGAACTCGGGGTCTGCCGCCAGATTCTCGGAAAGCACCGCCGTGGACTCACGAACGGCCTTGTTGATCACGGTCCGACTGAGGGGAATCTCCGTTTCCTTCTCACGCTGCCAAAAGGCCAGGGGTCGATATTCCACCTGGTCTACCATCTCCAGAAAGACCGCCACTTCACAACGAACGAGCTGGACCAATGTATCGAGAGCCTCACTGAGCACCCTGGCTGCATCGGTCCGGGAAGCAGCATTTTTTGCCAGCACCTGGAGCATGTCGAGGGCCTGGCCCTCCCAATCCATCGTCGCCTGATCACGTCCCCTGCGCAGCACCCTGGCCAGGGCCTCCTGGCCCCACCCATCCACGATCTGGACTCCTGGAGGCAAAGCCTGCAAGCCGCTGGTCTCTTCCGGACCGAAATCATCCAGCCCGGAAGGCTGCACGTCCATCAAGATCCGCTGTCCCAGCCCCTGGGGTAACGTGTATTCCGCGGTGTCCAGGGGCACGCGATCCATCCCCACCGGCACTGAATCCTGCTGTCGGACCCGGCCAACCGGCATTTTCGCGGGCAAGGGAATGACCCGAAAGACACCGATGTCGATGGGGTCTCCCAGTTCCACCGACTTCTTGCGAATCATTCTGCCGTTGACCCTCGTTCCGTAGGTGGAGTCCAAATCTTGGACCGTCAAGGTGCCGACATCCAGGACGAAGGCGGCATGATGCCGGGAAACTCCTCGTCCCACGAGCACGAGGTCGTTGTCCGAGCCACGCCCCACCTTGGTCACACCATCGGGGAGTTCATACCAGCGACTTTTGCGGTCCTGGTCCACGATCAACAAATTCAAGGGCACCAGACACCTCGCTTTCGGCGCAGGCACAGACCATATGGTCCTCTTCGCGAGCGCCGGAATCACGCCACCTCACCCGTCCCCGCGTGAAAAACCTGGCAGCCCGTTCCAACAGAAGTTCGGAAACAGACCACATCTCGGGCCACATGGGACCCGGCGCAGTGATACTATCCGGGCCCGGCTTTCGATGCAACCATGCAAGGCAACCACAAACACAGCCGCCTCGTCTCTTGCCCATCCCTTGGTCTGCCTCGTCCCGCCCCCGGGTCTGGAACGAGAAACAAACCACAAGACGAACCACGTGGTTTTCGGAAGGTTGTCGTGATGTCAACGACTCTTCGGTTCTGACCAACGCCCCAGGAATCTCACCTCGTATTCCAAGTCCACCTGGGTCCTGTCCCGAACCACCCGACGGACTTCCTCGGCCACGGCGCGGATATCCCGAGCCGTTGCTTTTCCATCGTGGACCACGAAATTGGCATGCTGCTCGCTGACCCACGCTCCCCCGACCCGAAATCCCTTGAGCCCGCAGGACTCGATCATTCGCCCGGCGGATCGGCCCGACGGATTTTTGAAGACGCAGCCGCAGGAAGGATGGTCCAATTCCCCGTTGCGTCGTCGATGCTCTTCGTTGGCCGCCATGCGAGATTGGATCTCTCCTGGATCCGCAGGCGAAAGGCGCCACCAGAGCCGCTCGATGATCCAGTCATGTCCCATGAACGGGGACTGCTTGTACGAAAAATCGTCCTTGGATAGCTCCAAAGACAGCATGTCACCTTGCCTGGTGACCAGCCTCGCACGCACCAGACGCTGGGAGACCTCCTGTCCGAAAGCCCTGGCGTTCATGTAGGCAGCGCCCCCCACCGACCCGGGCAACATATGAAAAAACTCCAGACCGCTCAGTCCCGCGTCGAGAGCAAGCGCCGCCAGGTCAGTACAGGAGGCCCCCGCATCGGACCAGACCAGTCCATCGACATCCAAGCCCATGCCCGACAGGTCTTTGGTGATCACCACCGGTTCATCGAGCCCTTCGTCCGACACCAAGACATTGCTTCCCAGGCCCAGGACCTGAAATGGGGCATCCCCCAGGATCCGCGCCACCTCGGCCAGTTCCTCTCCCGTGCGGGGAAACACCGCCAAAGGCGCCTTGCCACCCACCTGGTAAGTGCACCACCGGTCCAGGGAGAGGCCTAGCACCACCCGATCGCCGCCAACGGCCTCTTCGAGCCGACGCGCCAGGGCCTCGAAACGCCCTCGATCCTGCGGCTGCTTCGCACCTGTCGTCTGCATGTCCATGGGCCTCGAAACCATCATGGTTCGAACACCATGTTGTCGATGAGTCGCGTCTTTCCCAAAAAGACCGCCACCGCCATCACCACCGGACCGGAAATATCAACGATATCCTGGAGAGTCTCGGCGTCTCTGAGTTCCAGATAGTCTACCTGGATGTCCCGCTCGGCATCCAACTCCGCGCGGGCCAGGGACAGCAGCGCTTCCCGGCTGCGTTCTCCTTCGTCGAACGCCTTCTTTGCCGCGGACAGTCCCCGAAACAAGGCCCTGGCCTGGCCCCTTTCCCCTTGGGTGAGATAGGCATTCCTGCTGCTCATGGCCAGCCCGTCGGCCTCGCGCACGATGGGACCCGAGACGATCTCGACGTCCATGTCCAGGTCCCGGACCATACGCTCGATCACCTTGAGCTGTTGGTAGTCCTTGCGGCCGAACACCGCGACATGGGGCATGACCACATGAAACAGTTTGGTCACCACCGTGGCCACTCCCCGAAAATGTCCCGGCCTTCGTGCCCCACAAAGGGGCCTGGTGAGTTCCGTTACCTCCACATAGGTCTGGAATCCCTCGGGATAGACTGAAGATGCCTCGGGAGCGTAGACCAGATCCACACCGCAGGCCTCTGCCTTGGCAAGATCCCCTTCCATGTCCCTGGGATATCGGTCCAAGTCCTCGTTGGGACCAAACTGGGTCGGATTGACGAAAATCGAGGCCACGAGCACATCGCCCAGGGTGCGCCCCAGTCGAAAGAGACTCATGTGGCCTTCGTGGAGAGAGCCCATGGTGGGGACGAAAACGATGCTCTCGCCGGCCTGCCGCTTTTTCCGGGATATCTCCCGCATGTCCTTTGCGTTGGTGATCACCTGGGGTGCCATTGCTCGCTCCTCTGCAAATCCATCCCCAAAATACCCGGGGCACTCCCCAGGAGGGATGAAAGCCTGGCGTAGTGTGATCGACTGTCCCTGGTTCGTCAATCCCGTGATCCACCAGCCCCACCCGAATGTCCAGGACGACGCCTCTCCAAAGATGTCGCAGGAGATGACCCTGGCCTCGTGCCCCAATCCAGAAGAAAGAGCACCATCAACCGGACCTGCCGCGCCACGCTTCCTGCAGAAGAAAAAGCTCGGCCGACCAGCGCATCGGCCAGACAGGATCGCCAGGGACCAGGAGGCCAGAGAGCCACCGAACGCACCCTTCCGTCCCGGCCCACAACAAAATCCAGGCGCATGCGCAGTTCCATCATGGGATCGGAACGCCGTCGCACCATGCAGCGCATGACCGCCTTGGAGACGATCCTGCGCATCACCGAAGAAATCCGCAATGCCCCCTGTCGGGCCGCCACCGGCTGCAGGACGACTCGATGGCCCCTGGGCCGGACCCCGAGTCGAACCAGGTGCCGCCCTGCAGGGATCCGCCAGAGACTGTCTGGAAACCCGTCCAGGTATTTTCTCCAATGCAACGCCGCGTCCCTCTCGTCACCCGAGGCCAGGGCCGCCATGGCCAGGTAGTATTCCACTTCCACCGCCGGCACGAAGAAAACCCCCGGCCCAACCAGCGCCGTCAGTTTCGGATCCCCGGCCCGGGCGGCTCGCGCCATGGCCAGGGCCTCCCTGGTGCGTCCCTGCCGGTCCAGGGCCACGGCAAGTCCCCACCTGCCACCCAGGGACCCCGGGGCCAGACGCAGCGCCCTGCGATATCCATCCAGGGCCTGCGACAGCCGCCCCAGGGTCATCTGGCACTCAGCCTCGTTGGCAGCGACCACGGCTCGATCCGAATCGCTCGACAGCAATGCCCTGGTCCGCCGGTATTCTTCGAGGGCCTTGTCGCAGCGATGTCTTCTGACATAGAGCAATGCAAGGTGGAAAGAAATCCCCTCAGCGAGCGCCCCCGTGGCCCCACGGCGTCTCGCCTCCAGCAAGGCAGCCAAGGCCTCCTTGCTCTGGAGATTCTCCAGGGTCAGGCCGAGCAGATACCAGACGACCGCCTTGTCCTGGTTCGCAGCCAATGCGGCCCGAATCTTTTTCAACACAATCTGGAGCGCGGCAGACCTGCCGGGCTCGGCCTTGCGCCGAGCCCGTTCCAGCGCCCGATAGAGGCGAATGACCATGTTGCCGTCATCCCTGGCCTGGAGTGCCAGGGAATCGCGTTGCCACAGTCCGGCCAAGGCGGGTCGAGACCATATGCCCGCCAAGAACCCCACCAACAGGGCAACGGACAGGAGGCCCGATCTACCAGGCCCTCCCACGCGCCCCCACAGTTGGCTGCCCTCCGCCCGGCTACCCCACCGGGCTGGACCAGCCCACTCGGTCCTCATGGCCCACGGTGCGTCCATTTCTCCCATCGTTTCTCGAAGAGACGACAGCGGTCCTGTCCCCTCGGGTCCGTCTGCCAGGTAGCGGCAGCCTCGATGGCCGGTGCAAACCCGGCGCACCGAAGTGCTCCAGGTCGCCTGCCTCGCGGCCCACGGCCTCTCACAGGCCTCGCCGCAGAGGTATCGGTCCGCGAGGCACGAAACCCGCCTGCAATGACGCCCCCCTGCCACCCCTTTCGATAGGCCGCAGCCCTGGCCTTGAGCCGAGCCGTCCGAGGGCAGCCCATGGCCTGCTCCAGCAAGGTCGCCACCAGGGCCGTATCGAAGCAGCCTACGAACAAAAGCGCCTCGGTATCGAGGTCATCGAGGCGAGGGACTGATCGAATGACGGCCCGAAAAACCGACCGGGCACGATTGGACCGCCCATCCACCAGAAAGGCGAGCCCGCGCAACAACCATCCCAGGATCACCAGGTCCCTTTCACCGCCCGATGCCTCTGTCACGGGAATGGGAGCCAACAAAGTCAACGCCTCGCCAGGATTTCCCGTCTCCACCGCAGCCAGGGCGGCCAGGATCCGATTGGCCCCTGTTTTGGGGGATCGAAGCACCATCCCCTTCCAGATTCTCAACGCCTCCCAGGGTCTGCCATCGGCCAACGAGGAGAGGCCGGCACCGACCTTGGCCCAGTCGGGCCATTGGGAGGCCGGCCTGCCGCTGCGCCGCACCGCCAGGTAGGCCTTCCTCCAATGCTTGCACCAGAAATAGACTCCCCCCACATCCACCCAAGCGTCTCCGCCTTCGGCACCCAACCGCTTTTCCACGCTCTGCAGCCGCCTGATCGCCAGGTCACAGGCATGCAACTTCGCGAGAAGAGCGGCCTGCTGGAGCCGGAGCGCCGTCTGCTTGTCCCCAGACCGCGAAACCTGGGACCAATGGAAATCCACCGAGTCACTGAGTCGCCACCATTGGGGTGAGACCTGTCCTGCTCCCAACATCATCATCAACCCAATGATTGCCGTATGCATGCGACTGTCGTCCGCTCCTCGTCGGCCAGGACTACGGAAGCCAGGCCGGGTCCAACTTCCTCGATCACATCACGCCGGCCCTGGTTCCACCAAAGGGCCCTGTCGTCTCTTTCCTCGCGACAAGAAATGCTTACCACGAAACGCCGGACAACGGAAACCAAGGAACGCAAACCCGGGAACACAGGCATTGGCGCAGTTGGATGGGACATGGTATAAGTCTTCGATAAGCGGCCTGCAGGAACAAACGGTCGTCCCAGTCCCGGTCACACGAATGAAAAGCGCGTCCCGTGACGGCTCGAATGCTGACCCATCATCGAACGGAGACTTTTGCAGTGACTGCACAGACCCGACTTTTGTCCAGAACGAATCCAGTTCGTCCAGGGCCACTGCGCCGTCCTGATCTGCCTGGCTGGACCGGCTCTACACCCCATGAACCAATCCTGCCATGGAGCCTCGCGACGACATGGACGCACAAGGCATGGATCGGCTGGCTGATGCTCCTGGCTCTCGGACTTGGGCCCCAGGTTCTCGGAGGGTCATCGATCCCAGGTATCGGCAGCCGGGCCTGGGCGCAGACTTCTCCCAAACTGCGTCAAGGAGCCCGGCGCGGCAGGAGACGGCGACACAGACGACATCATGGCCAACGACCACATGGCCCACAGGGAACGGTCGCTCCACCAAACCTTCGTTCGAAGCGCTCCCGTGGCGTGCAGGAACAACAGGCCACCAAGCCCTACCTCTCGGTTCGGGTGATGAAACGCACGAGGGTCTGGCGCAAGCCGGGAAAATTCAGCATCGGCGAAGTGATGCCGGGCACCTACCTCCCCTATGTCGTCAAGCTCTTCATCCCTTACGGCCGCAAGTGCCCTGGACGATGGTTCTACCAGGTGGGCGATCGCGAATACCTTTGTGCCGTCGCCGGCCGGCCCAGCTTCCAATTTCCCCACGGCATTCCAAGGCCCCTGCTCCGGGAAGGCCGCATCCTTCCGGTGCGGGTGTTCTCGGCGACGCGCGACGGGGTCCCAGTCTACAAATCCGTCAAGGATGTGGAAGCCCAGAACCTGGATCGCGTGGTGGAACGAGGCTTTTCCTTTGCCGCCAGAAGAGTCTCCGTCAAGATCGGAAAGACATACTACCTCAAGACCATGCGCGGAGAGTACGTCCCAAGGCGCATGCTCTGGGAACGAAGACCCTCCCAGTTCCAGGGCATCGAACTCGACGGCAGACCCGACCACCCGCCGGCCTGCGTCATCGCCCGCAAGTTCGCCTGGGTCTGGGACAAACCGGGGCGTGGACGAAAACGCGTGGGCAAGAAGGCACGTTACGAATGGCTGACTGCCTACGAGAGGAAACGGGTGGGCAAGTATCGATTCGTGCGCATCGGCCCGGACCAGTGGGTGGACGCACGCAACCTTCGGGTCTTTACCTTCACCAAGCCGCCCAACATGCTAAAGTCTCCAGACGACAAGTGGATCGAAGTGCTCACCGGGCGTCAGACCCTGGTGGCCTACGAGGGACCAAGGCCCGTGTTCGCAACGCTGGTGTCCACCGGCAGGAGGGAACACCAATCCCCCGAAGGATTGTTTCGCATCTGGATCAAGATCGGGGTAGACCGCATGAACAACCAGCCGGGTGAAGCCGAGATGTACCTGGTCGAAGCGGTCCCCTGGATCATGTACTTCTACAAGGGATTCGCCCTGCACGGTGCCTACTGGCACGACGGTTTTGGAAACCCGAAGAGCCATGGCTGCATCAACTTGTCGCCCAAGGATGCCAGGCACGTCTTCGACTGGACCGATCCCGCCCTGCCCCCTGGGTGGCACTCGCGATGGGCGGACAAGTATGCGCCCGGCACGCTGGTTCGCATCCGCAGGCATCCAGGCCAGCGAGTCTCTTTCAAACGATAGGTCCGGCAAGACCGGACCGAACGGAAACCAGTCAACAGGCGGACCATCGCTCTCGGTGATCCGCACCGGACAGCGGCCATGGCCGACAGCACAGAGAAAAACAGATTCTCCAGCCGCCTGGGCCTCATCCTCGTCACCCTCGGGATGGCCATCGGTGCGGGCAACATCTGGCGCTTTCCCAGAATCGCGGCAAAAAACGGCGGCGGCGCCTTCCTGGTTCCCTGGCTCCTGTTCATGATCCTCTGGTCTGCTCCCTTGCTCATGGTGGAATTCGCCATGGGCAAGGCCACCAGGCAGGGTCCCATTGGCGCCTTCGTCAAAGCCCTGGGCGGCAAATTCGCCTGGGCCGGTGCGTTCGTGGCCCTCTGCACCGCTTTCATCATGTTCTACTACTCGGTGGTCACGGGCTGGAGCGCCTACTACGCCCTGGCCAGCCTCACCAGATTTCACGACCTGACCCACCGTTCCTCGGCCGTCTGGAACCACTTCTCCAACGGAAGCCTGCAGGCGGTTTTCTTCCACGGCCTGGCATCCCTGGGAAGCGCCCTGATCCTGGCACGAGGCGTCACTGCGGGAATCGAACGGGTGAGCAAGGTGCTCGTGCCCTTGCTGGGCGTCCTGCTCGTCGCGGCCATGATCCGCGGCCTGACCCTGCCAGGCGGCCCTGCAGGGCTCCAGTTCCTCTACCACGTGGATTGGGACAGACTGGCGGACGGACGCACCTGGATCGAGGCCCTGACCCAATCGGCATGGTCCACCGGCGCCGGCTGGGGGCTCATGCTGACCTACGGTGCCTATGCATCCGACCGGGAAGACGTGGGACTCAATTCCCTGATCACCGTCCTGGGCAACAACTCGGCTTCCCTCCTGGCGGCCATGGCCGTGCTCCCGGCGGTCTTCGCCCTGGCCGGCTCCGGACAGGAAGCCGCCATGGCCACGGGAGCGGGCAACACCGGCCTGGCCTTCGTCTGGATGCCCAGACTCTTCGGCCGCATGTCTGCTGCCGGCCCCTTGTTCGCCTTCATCTTCTTCGCCGCGCTCACAGCCGCTGCCCTCAGTTCCCTGCTGGCCATGATGGAAATGGTGGCCAAAGTCGTCATGGACATGGGCCTGACCAGGCACAAAGCCTTGACATTGGTGGGTGGCGCCACATTTTTGTTCGGCCTGCCCTCCGCCCTCAACCTCCACTTCTTCGAAAACCAGGACTGGGTCTGGGGCCTGGGCCTCCTCCTGTCAGGGGGCCTGGTGGCCATGGCCGCCATCCGCCTCGGACCCAGAGCCTTCCGCAAAGCCTGGATCAACGGCCCAGGTGCCGACTGGCAAGTCGGCCCATGGTTCGACCTGGTGATCACCTGGATCATCCCGATCCAGCTCCTGGTCCTGCTGGCCTGGTGGTTCACCCAGTCCATCACCACGTATGCACCCCACAGTTGGTACAAACCCTGGGATCGATATTCCCTGGCCACCTGCCTCGTCCAATGGACCGCGGCCTTCGCCATCCTCGTCTTCCTGGGAGGCCGATTGGCCCGCCGGATCCAACGCGTGGCCAGACAGCGCGGTGAACCAGAGCGCATCTGGGTGGACCAGCGCCGCCAAGCTCCCTCGGATGACCCGACGCCCCAAGGCGCCCCCACGAGCCAGGACGCTCCCATGAGCCAGGACGCCGCCACAGAATCCGGCACCTCGGCAACCCGACACGACGAGGTGGATCGGCCATGACCACCGAAGCCATCGCAACCATGCTCCTCGTCCTCACCCTGACCTGGGGAGGATTCGCCCTGGCCGTGATGGTCGCGCTCAAAACCAAAGGTCGAAAATAGCTTCCCTGCCGCTCGATGCGCCCCTCGCCGTCCAGGACGAACAGCTCACCCAGGCCCCTCCGCTCGCAGGTCCTCCAGGCCCAGCTCGCAGCGCAGCCATTCCCATCCACTGCACTCTCCCACCGCTCGCAGGTCCTCCAGCCCAGCACGCAGTGCAGCCATTCCCATCCACTGCACTCTCCCACTGCCACTGTCCTGCCATGCACCAGCATGCCCTCTGCAATGCCCCAGAGCGACTGTTCGTCGGTCTGCCGCGGCACGGGGCCCGTCACGTCGTAGGCCCGCAGTCGCCCAGGCACCTGCCCGCCGAACAGAGACATCCACCATCCTCCAGGCCGCCTTCCAATGGCAGCGCCCAAACACCAGTTCCAGGCCAAGGCCGAAACCATTGGACAGGGCCGCCTGACACGACAAGCGACGCTGTTGTGCCTCCTCGACAAGGCCCGGCCATACGGGCCGGCAGACTCCACGACATGCGCCAGGTCCAAAGATCGCCGCACTCCCGGAGACCTCACCCCTTGCCCACCTTGCCCCCAGGTCGCCGAGAGGCGGCGTCGTGGACTCGTCGCCTCGTTGCCTCCTCCACCGCCTTGCGCACCTCCTGCCGGCCGCCCGCATCCGGCCGCCCTCATTCGGGCAGCACGTGCTGTCCTGTCTCGTCCAGGATCCCCATGGCACGCAGGTCGAAAAAGCAGATCTGGTGATTGC
>CAZIJS010000101.1:0-14287 GCA_964539505.1 uncultured Myxococcales bacterium | reverse complement strand
ACCCCCGCAGTCTGCGTCGGTTTCCTCGCCATTCATTTGCCCGTCGCTACAATCAGCAGCGACGCACAGACCTTCCACGCAGGAGCTTGACTCACAGTCTCCGGGGACCAGACAGGTCATCCCCAGGGCACAGGGATCACAGACTCCACCCCCGCAATCCACATCGGTTTCCGAACCATCGAGAAGACCGTCGTCACACTGCGGCTCGGTGCAGACATTGTCCCTGCAGATTCCGGATTCACAATCGTCGTTTTCGAGACAAGCGGATCCGTTCAGACAGGGCGCGCAGAGACTTCCGCCACAATCCACGTCAGTCTCGGTGCCGTTCTTGGTCCCATCGTCGCATAGGGCCGCACCCCCGCCGCTGTCGTCGCCACAAGCTGCAAGCAGAAACACACCCATGGAACAGAGCGTCAAAGCGCTTTTTTTGATCATGATTTCCCCCAAGGAGACACAAAATCCGTCAGATGGTCGAAAGGCGCAGGAGTTTGGCCGCGGTTTCCTTGGAGACTGCAGCCACCTGGGAATGGATGCTGTCTCCGTGGCTGTCCATGGTGACGATTGCCGGGAATCCTTCCACGCGAAAGACCCAGAAGGCCTCGGGCGCCCCGAATTCGTCGTACATGAAAACGTCTTCCACTGCGACGATTCTGTCGGCCAGGAGGGATGCAGCCCCTCCCACGGCATGGAGATAGACCGCGCCCGTGGCCGCCAACCCGGCGAGGGTCTTGGGCCCCATGCCACCTTTGCCCACCACGGCCCGGACCTTGAAACGCTCGATGACCTTGGCCTGGTAGGGCTCTTCCCGGATGCTCGTGGTGGGCCCTGCCGCCAGGACCTTCCATGAGTTTCCCGTCTTTTTACAGACCGGTCCGCAGTGGTAGATGCAGCCGTCTTTGAGCAGATCTTTGAGCCACTTGGGGGCCTTGGTGGTCATGTACTTGTGACCGGCATCCCTGGCTGTCACGATTCTTCCGTTGAGCCGTACCTCTTCGCCGATTCTGAGCTGCCTAGCCTGTTCTTCACTGACCGGGAAGGTGAGTTCTTTCATGATGTATCTCCTGGCGTTTCGTCGATCCCGCTGGTCTTTGGTTCTCGGAGGGGACCGCTCCGTCTAGGATTCGTACCGAGCCTTGCCCTTGCCCGTCCAAGTCATGGTACAGCGCCTGCAGGCCCAACACATGTAGGCCACGGAGACAAAGTAGGAAGCGGGTATCCTGTGGGCGTATCCGATCTGGACACCGAGCACGGTGGTCTTTCCTCCAAAACCCATGGGGCCGATGCCGAGTTGGTTGAGTTCCCGCAAGAGCCGTTTTTCGAGCCTGGCCAGCTCCGGGACGGTGCTGGGCTCGTCGAGCTTGCGCATGAGCTGCTCTTTGGCCACAAGATAGGACGTGTTCCTGTCGCCCCCCAGGCCTACGGCGATGATACCCGGGGCACAGCCACGGCCCTGGGCCTGGTAGACCGCGTCCACGATGCAACGCCGCACGCCTTCGAGATCTCTTCCAGCCTGGAGTCTGGCGTCTGGTAGTTTATATTGCGTCGCTGCATTCTCACAGCCCCCTCCTTTGAGGATGACGGTTGCCTTGAACCCTTTGCGTCTCGTGGGATGAAAATGGATCTGCGGATTGTGGATCCCAAGATTGTTCCCCGTGTTCTTGCCCGTGATGGGGTCGACTACGTTGGGCCTGAGATATCCCTTCTGCGTTGCGGTCTTGGTGGCCCGAAAAATGGCCTTCTCGATATCGGTGGGCCACCAGTCGGGACCATACCAGACATGGTAGATGTTGGTCCCGGTATCCTGGCAGATGGGGGTGGACCGTTTCCTGGCCAGTTCTACGTTTTCCAAGATAGTCGACAGGGCCGCCGCCGCGGGGCTGCCCTTTTTTTCCCGGGCCTGCGCCTTCTCCAAGGCGGATTCCACGTCTGGCGGCAGGTCGGTGGATGCACGTCGGATGAGTTCCAACAATGCGGAATCGAGTTCCTTGCGGGCTGCCTGGTCCATGGTCACCTTGGCACCTCCTTGTCCTCGTTGGCAGAGTCGATGGGACCAATCGTTTGGTCGCACGATACTCCAGGATGGAGAGTCGCTGCAAGGACCTGATGAAAAAAGAAAGGCATCCAAAAAAATGTCGAGGGAAGTTCGAAAAAGCGACAGGTGGTTGGAGGGTCTGGCGCTGGTCGAATCCAAGGAAGGCGGAAGCACTCGAGATCAAGAACGATGACGTCGACGCATACGCCATGTCACAGCCACCAGGCCGAGGAGGACCCACAGGGGCCAGGGCAGGGGGGCTTTGCCAGATGTGGTGGCGCAGTCGCAGCCGCCGCCCGAGCCATCTCGTCTCGGGGGGCCTGAGTCGGCGCCCACTGCAGCGTCGAGGTTCGTGGCGGCGTCGCCTCCCTGGGAAGCGTCTCGGCCGGCGTCGTCGGTGCCAGAATCATCGGGTCCCGCGTCGACCTGGGCGTCGAGTCCCGGATCCGGTCCAGCGTCCTGGTCGCCTCCCTGACAGAGGTCTTGCCGGATGCAGTAGAAGTCTCCGTGCCCCAGGTCCTCACAGCAGGCGCCCGGCAGGTCGCCGCAGTCCGAGGCGCTGCGGCAGGGATGAGAGCAGAACGACGTGGTGCTGGTATAGATACAGGTGTCTGCGCCCAGGTTGGGATTACAGAAGGGAAGATCTTCGTGATTGGGATAGGCGCAAGGATCGCCCGCTTTCCCGCTGGGATCATAGCCCTCGGGTCCAGCGCCACATTGGGTACCATTGGGCGTAAAAGACATGGTGATGTCATAGGCGCCTGCCAGGGCCTGCCCCGATGCGTTCACCCAGGTGTCGGCCACCACATAATAGGTGCCGCAGTCGAGCACCTGGCTGATGCTCGTATCGCCTCTGGCGATGCAGTCGTTGGTGTTCATGGACGTGTAGAGATGCACATCGATGTCCACCCCGGCATCGTCGGACACCGAGACCGTGAGGGTCCCGGGTTGGGTGAGGGTGATTGCGTAGACGTATTCCGGGCCCGACTCGTCCGTGCCGGGGGCATCTCCACAGCCGTCGAGGACATTGCTCGGTGAATTGCTCGTGTCGCGCGAATCACTGAAGGGAAAGGCATTGACCTGGATGGGATGCGTTGGGGTGCCTTCAGGATCACCAGCCGTGGTGCCTTCGATCCGGTCGTATCGAATGGGCGTAAAACCATCCAGGTAGGACCAGCCGGCATAGGCCGTGATATGCACGTTGTAGCCCACGGCTTCGTAGAGTTCCGGGCGCCCGTCGGCCAGGACCCGGCTGAAGAGGATGACATGGTATCCGGGATGGTTCACCGCGTCGCCTGGCAGAAGGTCCGAGGCGTCGATCACCGAAGAGACCTGGTCCAGCGTGGATGTGCCGTACTTGTCCGCCGTGTGCCATGCTTCGCTCACGTATCCTGAACAGTCCAGGCCCGTGGTGCAGGAGAGCACCCCGTCGCTGGGGTAGGATCCTGCACCTTTGCCCGAGGCGATGTCCTGGTCGAATTGGAAAATGGAGACGAAGCCGCCCCAATCGTAGGGCAGGCCCATGTAGTCTCCCGGCTGATACACACTCTGGTAAGATGTATCACAGGATGCCGTGAGATTGGCCGTGGTGCAGCGCCAGGGGTGGTAGGCAAAGGCCTTGGCCCGGGCCATGACTTGGTCTCTGGTGATGGCCGAGGACCTGGCGGCAGGGGCCAGGACCAGAATCGTGGCCAGGAGGCTGAAAATGACATGCCGGTGTAAAGACATCATCGGGTCACCTCCAGTTTCCACAGATCCATGTGCAGTCCGGTGTTTTGGGGGAGCATGATCACCAAGATGCCGTCTCGCATGGCCAGCCAGTGTTTCGGTGCGTAGCCCCCAGGGGGCGGCAGGTCCAGCGATGCCTTCGTCACGCCGGAATGGATATCCACGCATTCGACGGACCGGGACGCATGCATGGTTCCTGTATCGTCTTGTCGCATGGTTTCAGCCAGGAGACAAACGAGCCTTCCCTGACTCCAGAGAGGTCTGAGGCTGTCTCGGTACCCGGGCAGCGAGAGCCGCGACAGGATCCGGTTCGAAAGGCGTGATTTCCCGCCCTCGTCACCATCAAGGATCAGGAGTTGCGGCCTTCTGTTCCGAACCAGGACCTGGAGCGCTTTTCCCCCTGCGAGTGGGAACCCCTCTCTCTTTGTTTGCTGGATGGCAGGCAGGGAGAGAGACTCCAAGGACCGACTCACTTGCCAGCGTTCCTGGAGCGCCGTGGTGAGCCACAGGTCTCCCTGCATCAGGTCCACAGACAGGGGCCTGCGGATGGCCCTGGGGACCGTGATGCGCGCAAGGCGCCTGCCGTCCCGGCTGAGCACCAGAGCCTGGGAGCGCAGGGGACTGAAAAGGACCAGGGACTGTTCTGCGCATGTCAGGTCGTCGAAATCCGGGTCGGGCGTTGCGATCACGGCCTGGCGCTGAAATCCTGGATCCATCCGCACGAGGGTCTGGGACAGACTGTTGAGCACCATGGGGCTGCCTTCCGAGTCCAGGCAAACGGCCGAAGGACCCCTGGCCACCTGTTCGAGGCCCGCGGGCTGGAACCTGGCGGCCGGCGAGCCGTTCCAGGGAAGGGTTCTCGCAGCCAGGTGCCGGAAAGCCATGCGAGACGACCCGCTTGCAGCGGATACGAAAGATGGGTCTCCAGCGGCCTGTTCCTCGTCACCGGGAGCCTGGACCCGGTCGGATGCCTTGGGTGTTTGGATACCCCGTCGAGACGATTCGGTGGGCGGCCCCTGGTCGAGGCAGCCTGCCAGGAATATGGCTAGTAAGGAGATCACAAGCTTCGATGAACGTTTCATGGTTGTCCCCGTCGGATGATGTTTCGCGAGGCCGCTGCGCATCGTGGCGCAACGGATCCATCGAGACATATAGTCGAGGCCCGGCTGTTTGTCATGGAGAAACGTGCAGATGAGTTGAGAAGAGGGGGAAGGTCTCGATGAGGAGTATGCTTGCGTCGGCATGCGAAAAGAAGAGGTCCTTGACTGCGCTGCGGACAGGTCCGCGCCGCCGTCATTCCTCGATGGTCAGGTAAATCCTTGATTCGCAAAAGCCGCAATGTATATCAAGATGCTTGACAATGGGTGGCGCTCTGCTATCGTCGTAAAAAGACCAGACGCCGGTTTCTGCTCCGACGAAACCGGCAGGTAGGGAGCAACGGACTCTCAATGAAAAAGACATGGACATACGTGGCAGCTCTGCTCGTATTCGTCTTTACGCCGGGAGCGCTCCAGGTCGTCGGGGCGGCCAGTGGGATGCTCACGAGCCGCCGGCATGTCGAAACCACGGACAAGCCCCGGCATCCAGAGCCTTTCAGTGAAGGGCATTGTGCTGGTCTCGTTCACACCTGTCTGTGCCATGTTTCCGGGGGCGTCCAGGCCCTGTCCTTTACCTGCCTGCTTGATGCACCGGCTTTCCGCAGCCTGGGCCTCCTGGACCATACAACAGGCATTCTGCCATCCGGCCACTCCATGAACATCTTCCGACCACCCATCTGCTGACATCTCTCGTTTGGGTCGCAGTCTCGATTTTCAGGACCCCGTTGGTGCCGCAGGGCGGCAGTGAGTCCTGGTGAGATGCGATCCACGTCCTTCGGAAATCTGTGGGGTGCAGGGAGTCGCGGAACCCTGGATTGGGATTCCAGACATGCGCCCTCGATGCAGAAGAGCAGCAGTGGAGCATGACATATGATGAAAACTTATGGCGTGGTGGGGCTTGTCGCCGCGATGGTCTGGGGAGGCTGTGCGGCTTTCCCGGCAGGGAATTCCTGGCCCAGGACGAGTCGCCTGGGACGGAACATTCGGGCGTTTCGACCCAAGATCGGGGGAGGCGCTGGCAAAAGAAACGAGTTTTCGCAACCCAGGGGGGCGATCACATTGCAGCAAGCTCTGGCGGCTGCATTGATGAACAATCCTCGACTCCAGGCGGCCGCCTGGGAAGTTCGGGCCCGAGAGGCCGAGCGTCTTCAGGCAGGCCTGCTCCCCAATCCCGATCTGGATGTGACCGCCGAGGGATTCGGCGGATCGCGAGTCCTTCGAGGCGTTCGTGAGATGGAATTGTCTGTGTCGGTGAGCCAGCTCCTGTGGCTCGGAGGACAGAGGGCACGCAGGGAGAGGTTGGCTGCCATGCAGGGCAGGGAGGCCGGTTGGCGATACGAACTGGAGCGTCTGGCGGTTTTGACCGAAACCGCGCGGGCATTCATCACGGTCGTGGCACTCCAGCGGCTCGAGGATTTGACCCGGAAGGAAGAGAGACTGGTCGAGAAAATGGTCGATATGTTCCAGCAGCGATCACAGGCTGGACGGATCGCGCGGCGGGACGTGGGACGCTTGCGCGTGGAAGTGAGGCTCTCCAGGGTACGCCTCAGACTGGACAGAATCCGTGGGCGTCTTCTGGTCGCCAGGAAGAAATTGGCCTCCACCTGGGGAGGGAAGGAGGTCCGTTTCGAGAGGGCGGTGGGACGTTTGGACAGTCCCGGTCCCTTTCCCAAGATCGATGCGATACTCGAGAAAGTGGCTGAGAGTCCCAAGGTGAAGGCCTGGCAGGCGCGTCTGGAAACCAGGAAAGCTGCCGTGGCGCTGGCCAGGGCCCAGGCAGTTCCCAACTTGACCGTCACCGGCGGTGTTCGGGTGCTTCCGGAGACTGGTTCGGTGGGAATGCTGGTGGGCCTGTCGTTGCCCTTACCGATCTTCGATCGCAATCAGGGAGGTATCCAGGCTGCGACTTTCCGGGTCATCCAGGCCCGCGAGCAGGTCAGGAGCGCCCGGGTCGAGGTGGCCACCCTCGTATCGCAGGCCCATCAGAGGGTCGTTTCGGCTCAGGCCGCCTTACGACGTATCGATGAAACGATCCTGCCGAAGGCGGAGGCGGCATTGGAAGGCGCCTTGGATGCCTATCGTGAAGGGAAGGCAGATTACCTGACCGTACTCGATGCCCAACGAACGGTGGTCCAGCTCCGGGTCGAAAGTCTGGGTGCCAGGACCGAACTGTTGCAGGCTGTCACGGACCTGGAATTTCTGCTCGGAGAGCCGTTGAGGAGGACCAGGAGCAAGAAGACCGGGGCTGAAAAAAGGCAGGGGGACTAGGAGTAGACCATGACGACGAGAAATCACAAGAGGAACTTCGTGCCAAGAATCATCGTGGCTGTCTTTCTGGCCGCCGGAGCGGCTGCGCCTGGTTGTGGAAGGTCGAGTGCTGGGGAGACGAAGCCGATTCGGGAAAAGGACCAGGATGACGGGCAGCGTTCGTCGGCTGGGGAAAAGGTGCGCCACGAGGAACACGAAAAAACATCGGTGCGTTTGACTGTGGCGCAGATGAAGGAATTCGGCGTCCTGGTGGCCGTTGCAGGCTCGGGCACGATTACGATCAGGCGCGACCTGACCGGCGAGGTGCAGTTCGATCCCAATCGTGTGGCCCATCTGGTACCCAGTATTGGAGGAGTCGCCAGGAGGGTCTCGAAACAACTGGGCGACCGGGTCCGAAGAGGGGAACTCATGGCTGTCTTGGCCAGCCGGGAGTTGGCCCAACTCAACGCAGCCTATCTGCGTGCCAGGGCGGAACGCTCTTTAGCATGGACTGAATACCAGCGGGAAAAAAAGCTCTCCAAGAAAGGGGTGACATCCGCCAGAGAGTTCCAACGAGCAGAGCTGGCCTTGTCACGGGCATCACTGGCGCTCAAGATGGCCCGCAGGAAACTCCAGGCATTGGGGTTTTCTCGTGGAGACATTCGAAGACTGGCAAAGACTTCGGGGCGGGGAATGTCCCGGTTCGAATTGCGGGCGCCTTTTTCCGGCGTGGTGGTGGCCAAGCACATCACTCGGGGCGAATATCTCAAAGCCGATTCACAGGCCTTCACCGTGGCGGATTTGTCCAAGGTGTGGGTGGTCTTGAAGGTCTACCAGAAGGATCTTGGGCTGGTGCATCCAGGGCAGGCAGTGCAGATCGAGGCCACGTACGGAAGCCTCCGATCCCAGGGGACCATTTCGTACGTGAGTCCCATCGTGGACCCTGCATCGAGGACTGCTTCGGCAAGGGTGGTCCTGGACAATCCAAAGGGGCGGTGGCGGCCCGGGCTGTTCGTGAACGGCCGGGTGGTGGTGGAGCGAATCCAGGTGCCCTTGGCGGTTTCGCGCAGTGCGGTTCAGCGTCAAAAAGGAACATATTGCGTCTTCGTACGGCAAAAGGACGCTTCCTTCGAGTGCCGGCAGGTCGAGTTGGGCCGGGGAGACAGAAAGCATGTCGAGGTGCTCAAAGGACTCGATCCCGGGGACGTCTACGCGGCCCAGGGCGGGTTTACGCTCAAGTCTCAACTCAATGTTTCGTCGTTTGGCGACGACCATCACTAGGAGGGGGGCGTCATGCAACGATTCATCCTGTTTCTGCTCAAGCGGCGACTGCTCATTTCACTGGCCGCCATCGGATTGCTGGCCACGGGCTACTACAACTACCGCAAGCTTCCCGTGGAAGCGTTTCCCGACGTCTCACCGAATCTCGTTCAGGTCTTTACCGTGACCGAGGGCCTTGCTCCCGAAGAGGTGGAAAAATACGTCACCTATCCTCTCGAAGTGGCGATGAACGGCCTTCCCAACCTGAAGTTGATCCGGTCGGTGTCCAATTTCGGCCTGTCGGTGGTGAACATCTATTTCGAGGACGACGCCGATATCTACCTTGCCAGGCAACTGGTCAACGAGCGCATTCGACTCGCCCAGGAGCAGATTCCCGAAGGGTTTGGGAGACCCAGGCTCGGCCCCATATCCACGAGCATGGGGTTGGTGCTCTTCTACTACCTTCGAGATCGCAGGCCGAAGCAGGGAAGATCCCTGAAGGAACGCCTCATGGAGATGCGCACGCTCCAGGAATGGGTGGTGGGACCCATGCTTCGCACCGTGCCCGGGGTGACCGAGGTCCTTGGAATCGGGGGGTGGGAAAAGCAGTATCACGTCCTGGTTCGTCCCCAGGACCTCCTGCGTTACGGTCTGACCATCGAACAGGTCATCGAGCGTATCCGGGCAAACAATGCCAACACCGGAGCCCAGTTCATCGAGCAAAACAAAGAGGAGTACCTGGTTCGCACCGTGGGTCTTGCCACGAGCATTTTGGACTTAGACGGCATCGTGGTCAAAACCGATCGAGGGACACCCGTCTATCTCAAACAGGTCGCTGACGTGAGACTCGGTGGGGCACTGCGCCGTGGGGTGGAGACGCGAAACGGGCGCGAGGAAGTGGTCGCCGGTATGGTGATCAAGCTCTACGGCACCAATGCAACCACGGTCATCGGCAGGGTGGAGAAAAAGCTGGATGAGATCCAACGAACCCTCCCCAAGGGTGTCGAGATCGTGCCCTACTACGAGCAAAAAACGCTCATCCAGGCTTCGGTCAAGACGGTCAACGATGCCTTGGTCCAGGGGATTTTTCTCGTCATCCTGGTGCTGGTGCTCTTCATCGGCGGAGTCCGTCCCAGCCTGGTCGCGGCGTTTTCCATCCCGTTTTCCGTGCTCTTCGCCACCCTCTGGATGAAGATCCTGGGCATGACCGCCAACTTGATGACCCTGGGCGGGCTGGCCATCGGCATCGGCATGATGGTGGATGGCACCATCGTGGTGGTGGAAAACGTGGAACGAGTGCTTCGTGAGCATGGGCGGGGTGGTCCCCTGTCCCGTCTCCACCTGGTGGCGCGTGCCAGCGGTGAGGTCATTCGACCCATTCTGTTTGCCATCTCCATCGTCATTCTCGTGTTCCTGCCGCTGTTTGCTCTCCAGGGGGTCGAGGGCAAGACCTTCAGGCCGCTTGCATACACCATCGCCTTGGCCATGTTGGGGTCTCTCATCTATGCGCTGGTCTTTGCGCCGGTGTTTGCGGACCTGCTCATGCGTGCACCCAAACCACTGGACCAAAACGCCCGGGGAACGGGGCGTTTTGGCCGTATCCGGTGGAACGTGAAGCGTTTCTTCACCGGATGGTCCGCAGGGCTGGTGCGGCTGTTTACGTTTCTCTATCGGCCCCTGGTGTCATGGGTCGTGGTCCACAGGCTCGTGACCCTCGTTGGGGCTTTGCTGCTCTTTATCTTGGGCGGCTTGGCGTTTTTTCAGTTGGGATCCGAATTTACTCCCAAGCTCCAGGAAGGCACCATCATCGTCAGACTCACCATGGCTCCGTCCATTTCACTCCAGGAGTCGACCAGGGTGACCCAGTTGGTCGAGCGCCGGATCATGAAGGTCCCGGAAGTCAAAGAGGTCCTCTCTCGGATCGGTCGTGGTGAGGTGGGGGCTCACACCGATCCAGTCAACAGCGCTGAAATATACGTCGTGCTCAAGCCCAAGAGGCAGTGGCGCGGGGACTGGACCCAAAAAGACGTGGAGCGTCTGGTCCGCAGGGCCATTGGAGAAGTTCCAGGGGTGTTGACCAACTTTACCCAGCCCATTGCCATGACGCTCGATGAAATGATGGAGGGGATCCGGGCTGAATTGGCAGTGAAACTCTATGGCCAGGACCTCGATGAACTCCGCAAGAAGGCCGAGGAGATCGCGGCTGTGATCCGGAAAGTCAGAGGAGCCGCCGATGTGCAGGTCGAGCAGGTCACTGGTCAGCCACAGCTTCTCATCCGCCTGGATCGCAAGGCCGTGGCCCGCTGGGGGCTCAACTTGGCCGATGTCCAGAGGGTGGTTTCCGCTGCCGTGGGTGGGGCGGATGCAGGACAGATTTTCGAAGGTGTGCGCCGATTCGAAATCCTGGTGCGCTACCCGCGACGTTTTCGGGACAACAAGCGGGCCATCGAATCCATCTTGATCACGACTCCCATGGGACAACAAGTGCCGCTCTCCCAACTGGCCGAGGTCCGGCCGGTGGTGGGGCCCCGGCAGATTACGCGTGAAAACACCCAACGATTCATCAGCATCCAGTGCAACGTGCGCGGACGCGACATCGGTAGTTTCGTGGCCGAGGCGAAACGAGCCATCGACGGGACGGTGGAACTGCCGCCGGGCTATTTTGTCACCTGGGGCGGCCAATACAAACTGCAACGAGAGGCGAATCGGCGACTCGCCCTGGTCGTTCCCATTACCTTGGCTGGGATTTTTCTGATGCTCTTTTTGACGTTCAACTCCATTCGATATGCTCTGCTGATCTTGTTGAACATTCCTCTGGCTCTCGTGGGAGGTGTGGTGGCACTCTGGATCACCGGGCGAAATCTCTCGGTTCCTTCGTCAGTGGGGTTCATTGCATTGTTCGGCATTGCGCTGGAAAACGGGCTGGTGCTCGTGACCGTCATGAACGAATTGTCCCAGGAGGGATTGAAGTACGCCAAAGCCGCAGTGCATGGTGCAACCCTCAGGCTTCGTCCAGTGCTTATGACCGCCTTGACCACGGGTTTGGGATTGGTCCCATTGCTGCTATCCCATGGAACGGGCAGCGAGGTGCAACGACCCTTGGCCACGGTGGTGGTGGGGGGCTTGATCACGGCAACAGCGGCGACACTGTTCGTGCTGCCTGCTTTGTATGGTTGGTTTTCGCCCAAGAAAGACGGCGGTTGACGAGTCGGGTGGGCAGGAGACAAAAAAACCCGGTGCGTGACGGCACCGGGTCGGGTGACCCCACCGGGAATTGAACCCGGGACTTCGGCGTGAGAGGCCGACGTCCTAACCGCTAGACTATGGGGCCGCGGCTGGAATGAAAAACCGGCTCGGGGACTAGGATTCGAACCTAGATTCTTGGGGCCAGAACCCAATGTCCTGCCATTAGACGATCCCCGAACGTTGAACGCAGAGCGCTTTATACCCAGGGACTTTTGGATGTCAACTGAAAAAACCGTGACAGACGCGCCTGTTGTGGCCATACAATGCATCGTCTCGGGCGCAAGCGGCCTTGTCTGTGGGGCGGCAGGCCTGTCGGCAGAAGAGTCGCAGCTTGTTCGGCAGATGGGTCGGAGCGTATCGGGCAGGAGAGAAACAGCCAGGAGACTGCATGTCGTGGGAGAGGCCCGACAGCGGTCTTGCTCATTGGTGCGTGGTTGCGAGGGAGCGGTTGGACTCCCTGGAGAGCCGCAGAACACAAGGAGGTCAGGATGTCGAAGGATACGGGCAGAATCGTGGTACTCAGCGCGGTGCGTACCGCCATCGGAACGTTCGGGGGGATGTACAAAGACGTCTCAGCAGTGGACCTGGGGGTGACGGTGGTCAAGGAAGCCCTGAAACGATCCAAGGTGGACCCGGGGGACCTGGGTGACGTGCTCATGGGAAACTGTATGATGAGGACCGACGAAATCAACCCGGCCCGTGTCATCGGCCTGAAGTCGGGGATCCCGTTCCACGTGCCGGCCACCACGATCCAGCGCCAATGCGCATCGGGGATGCAGGCCATGGTGTTCGGGATGCAGCAGATCCAACTCGGCGAGCACGAGGTGGTGGTGGCGGGCGGCATCGAGAACATGAGCCGGGTGCCCTATGCGCTCTATGATATGCGATGGGGAAAGCGCATGTGGGATGCAAGGGTCACCGACATGCTCACCGAGGGCCTCACCGACCCGGTGGCCAACATCCACATGGGCGTGACCGCCGAGAACCTGGCCGAGGAGTTCGGGATCTCCCGGGAAGACCAGGATGAACTGGCCCTCCAGAGCCATCAGCGTGCCTTGAAAGCCATGGACGAGGGCTTTTTCAAGGACGAAATCGTGCCGGTGGTCAAAAAGGACCGCAAGGGCAACGAGGTGGTGTTGGATCGCGACGAACATCCCAGGCGGGACGTGAGCGCAGAGAGCCTGGCGAAGCTGCGACCCGTCTTCAAGAAGGGGGGCACGGTGACTGCGGGCAATGCCTCGGGCATCAACGACGGTGCGGCTGCCACGGTGCTGGCGTCAGAGGCCTACGCCGAACGTCACGGTCTCGCACCCATCGCTTACCTCGTGGATCACCAGGTGGCAGCGGTGGAACCCGAGCGCATGGGCTATGGTCCCGTGCCGGCGGTTCGGGCCCTGCTGGAACGGAGGAAACTGAGTCTTTCGGATATCGACCTCATAGAGCTCAACGAGGCCTTCGCGGCCCAGTACCTGGCTTGCGAGAGGGCTCTGGGTCTGGACCGGTCCATCACGAACGTGCACGGCTCGGGCATCTCCCTCGGTCATCCCGTGGGGGCCACTGGAGCACGAATCGTGGTCACCCTGCTCTACGAGATGAGGCGCCGGGACGCCAAGCGGGGCCTTGCCACGCTCTGCGTGGGCGGCGGGATGGGCAAGGCCCTGCTCGTGGAGCGGCCCGGCTGAGCTGCCTGCCGCCTCATGCCGCCTCGGATTCCTCCTGGCGTTTCCGACGGTTCCGGGGCTGCATGCGGCGGCGCCATCGTCCCGGACGCCTGGCTATCTTGGCTTTCAGCCGGACCAGGAGGACCGAGGGTACCACCGGGCCGAAGGGAGCTTGCCGGATGTCGCGCTCTTCGAAGGAAGCATCGTATTTCATGGTCCACCTCCTGGACTCGCGCTCCTCTGTGCGCCGGTGGGATGCTTCTGCAGGTGTCGTGCCATGTCATCGAAGGCCGCAGAAAGGCGCCGGTGGCCGATTCGCGCTTGTGAGTCGGTCCGCTTGCAGGACATTTTGTCCCGAAAGGGTGAGGGGGACTGGAGGCCACTGTGACAATCTGTCAGGAACCGTCGCATGGAGGCTGGAGCGGGCGATGGCAGGGATGCAGAGTACGGGAGGTGAGTCATGGGGCTGCTAGGCTGGATTATCCTGGGTGGCGTGGCAGGTTGGCTCGCATTCCGGCTCCTGGGCCGGGAGGGGCAGGGCTGCCTCACGAACGTGGCCGTAGGGGTTGCCGGAGCGGTGGTGGGCGGGATCCTCTTCTCAGCCCTTGGCGGAGTCGGCGTGACGGGCTTCAATCTCTGGAGCCTTGGGGTCGCCCTTGTGGGCTCGGTGATCTTCCTGGCCTTCCTTTCCTGGCTGAGAGGAGATGGAAGCAAAAACCAGGGACGAGGCGGCTGAACGTGTTCAATTCTATGGGGTGAGGATGTCCACGTGGCGTTCGGGCGGGCGTCGCTCCACGAGTCGCTCGACGGCCGCGGAGGCCCGGAGGAGGAGATCTTCCCGCCAGGGGCCAGCCATGAACTGAAGGCCGATGGGCAGTCCGTCGGGATCGTAGCCAGCGGGCACACTCAGGGCGGGCAGGCCCGTCAGGTTGGCAGCAAAGGAGAATTCCGTGAGCGCCTGGAGGACCTCCTCGTCGCTCTCGCCCGTCTTGGCTGCCGTATCCGAGATGATAGGT
>CAZIJS010000100.1:0-14311 GCA_964539505.1 uncultured Myxococcales bacterium | reverse complement strand
CACCACCCGAGCCTTCGAGATCGCAGGTATACCCCGCATTGAAAAATCCGTCTGTGCCCTGCTGTCCGTTCCCCCTGGCGCCAGACAAACCCTTGACAGAAATCCTTCCCGCCAGAACCAGTTCCCCTGATGCCACGAGTTTGACATAGCCCCCACCGGGATTGCCCGCCCCGCCGCCACCCGATCCCCCAACGCTGGCATAGTCACCTTCGTAGGCACAGGCACCACCAGACCCACCGCCGCCTCCAGAGCCCATACGCAAGCTTTCGTCGGTGGATGTGTCTCCGTTGGTGCCAAAAGCCGCATAGCCCCCAGGCGAACCATTTTTCCCGTTCGTGGCTCCATTGCTGTTTCGGGCAGACACCGAACCGCCGCCGCTGCCGCCAAAGGGACCTCCACCCTTGCCCCCAGCGCCAGAGATGGAAGTGGCCGCAGCCCCGGCCCCAGGGCCGCCTGCTGCACCTCCGGCATGGCCGGCTCCCCCGACGCCGTAGCTGCACTGAACGCAATGGTCGGTACAAGGGACTCCAAACCCGGTCATCCCCGGGCCGCCGCCACCGCCGCCACCACCACCGTACCCGGCACCGTCTGCGTTGATGGTCACGCCCGAGGCCAGTTCGATACGATCCGCCTCGATGAACAGACAGCCCGTCTCTCCCGGGTCACAGGTGGCCAGGTCGTCGCTGCCGTTGTACGGAGTCACGGTGACGTCCCCGTCGATGAGGACCGTCACCCCGGGATAGGACAACTTCCCGGACAGAGAACCCGACAGGTGCAGGACACAGTCACCGTTCTCACAGGTCGAACCGCTACCGCACTCGTTTCCACAGCCTCCGCAATTCTGGTCGTCGCTCTGCGGATCCACGCAGGAACCGTTGCAGTCGAGCAGCTCGCCACAGTCCTTACCACAGCGACCGTTGACACAGACCTCGCTGTCGGGATCGCAGGCATTGTTGCAGGATCCACAGTGGTTCGGATCCGCAAGCAGGTCCACACAGTCCCCGTTACAAGCCGTCAGGAGCGACCCGCAGGCATCACCGCCGTCCGACGCATCTCCGGAATCCGACGTCGTTCCGTCGCCAGTCCCAGCATCCAGCCAGAGCAAGGACCGCCCAGTCGACCTGGCACAGCCAGTCGAAAAAACCACCAAAGACAGAACAATGAGAAAATCGGGAAAACGGGACATGGTCACATCCTCTGGATCCAAAGCCATCTGTGGCGTCACTGAATTTTATCATACCAGGGATGAAGATGTGGAACAATCGAGTCTACGAGCGACAACCCAGCCCCGACACAAAGAGTCACAAATCCGCCAGGTCTTCGTAGACCTTGGCCGCATGGCCCGAGGCCTTGACCTTGGGATAGGACCGGAGCACGGTGCCATCCGGCCCGAGGACCAAGGTGGAACGAATTGTTCCCATGCTCACCTTTCCGTAATTTTTCTTCTCGCCCCAGGCGCCGGCGGCCTGCAGGAGCATCTTGTCGGGATCACTGAGGAGGGTCAATCGAAGACCCTGTTTGTCAGCGAACTTTCGGTGGGAAGCAACCGAATCTTTCGAGACACCCACCACGTTGTAGCCACGCCTCCTGAACTTGGTGAGCAACTCACTGAATTCCAGGGCCTCCTTGGTACAACCCGACGTGTTGTCCCGCGGGTAGAAATAGAGCACCAGGCCCTTGCGACCCATAAGGTCGTTCAAGGACCGTTCCTTGCCGTCCTGATCTTGCAACACAAAGGTTTGCAGTCTCTCTCCTGGATTCAAGATCATCACGTCCTCCTCTTCTTTCCAGACACGATCCTGCAGGGTCAGTCCATCATGCAATCGGAATCTTCGTCGTCTGTCTGGCAGTCCTGGTCGTCGTCGATGCCGTTGTCGCAGTCTGCCTCCCCACGTTCGATGATACGACAGCTCGCATCGATGATGCGCCCTGCCTCCGGGTCCTCAGCACGGACCACCCGGATGGACAGATTGGATCCGCAGGCACTGTTGTTGGTCACGTACCAGCAGGCGGGAATCATGCCCGCCTGGTCCTCGGAGCAGTCCGGCCCCTGGCAGGTGGGCTCAGCAGGAGGAATCAAGCCGGCCAGGTCGGAATCATTCCCGGAAACATTCGGGATCCCTTCGGGATAATGGAGCGAGGCACAGCCGGTCACTCCATCGACCAGGGTGGGGGCAAGACCGTTTTCGCAGATGCAACGTCCCGACCCGTCGTCTCCGCAGGGTTGGAGCGAGGCAGCATCGCAGAGCCCATCTTGGCACAAGGCCCCGCACCAGGGAATGGCGTAGCGTTTTTCCTGTGCCCCGCCCCTGCCGGCCACTTCGAACACCCTGCAAGACGGCGCACAGTCCCGGCAAGCGGTCCCAGACGGGCCCACGGGACATCCGTAGATGGGTTCATCCATGCAAATACCACCGAACACTCCCGCCGCCTTGTCGGCCACACCGGTCAAAACCGGGGTATAGTCGGTGCTGCAGACACTCGTAAACGCCCAGGTCGCCATGGCCCCAGGGCTGTTGAACATGGAAACCAATGCCTTGATGCGAATGGCGGGGGTGCCACCCTCTGACGGGTTGACGGGATCGAGGCAAGAGAAATCCAGGGTGGGCCGCCCCACGACATCCGGCCTCACGTTCACCGTCCCATCCGCAGGAATGGGTCCGGCGATGGCAGCCAGCACAATCCATTCAGGTTCTTTGAGGGACTCGAAAAAAGCACTGTAGCGACTCACCGGATAGAGGAGCGCCTGGGCGTCGTCTCGAGGCTGGCAGTCAGTCCTGGGCCCCATGATGGTTCGATCGTTGATGTCGCACTGAACGCCGAACTCGAAACACCGAAACGAGGAAAGCGGCCCAAGGGGCGAGTTCATGTCATCGAGATTTGGATCAGGGTTGAACAAGGTGTCTGGATCGCTGGCAGAGCAATCGTCTTCGTCGGTGACCCAGACCAGGGCCAGCAATGCCTCGTCTCGAAGGAATCCTGCGTTGTCACTGTTGTCTGAGTCCAATGCCTTCATGGCCGCCTCGAATTGCTGTTCGAAGCCGCAGCCATCGATGCCGAAATCCGCGTAGCCTGAAAATACGTCCACAATATCGCCCTCGTAGTTGCGACACCTGGGACAACCGGTCTGTGGATCCTGCACCAGGACGAGTTGCTCATTTCCCTGGGCTGCCTGATCACAGTTCGCCTGCGTGCAATTGTTGTCCTGGCACTGCACGCCGTCTGCCAGGGGCACCTTGTCGATGGAACACCCCTTGGGCTCCACGTCCACGATGTAGTGCTGGCCTGCCCCGATCACGGCCTGGCCATGGTCCACACCTGAAGAGAGCCCCAACGCACCACGGTCGCCCCCCACCGTCTCGCAGGTTCCGAGACTCGTGTAACTCCCGGCTCCAAGGTCGGTGGACACCACGCCCACGTGCAGGTCGGGCAAACCGCCGGGGATTCCCGACAAACGGTCCACCAGCGTGTTGAACTGGGCGCGCAGGGCCGCCTGTTCGTTTTCCATCGACCCGGAGTTGTCCAGCACGAAGAGCAGATCCAACGGCAGGGCCTGCCCTGCCGAAATGGCGCTGTGCTCTTCGACGACCACTGCGGCATCGGGCGATGTCGCATCCCCGCCGTCGCCCAGCACATGGCCATCCACCATGGCGTCGGCCCCTCCATCATGGGACGGACCAACGGGTTTACGGGGACAGCCGGAGCCCAGGATCAAAACCATCGAGACCCCTGCCACCAACCGCAGCATGGAACCATACCTCTGGAAATCAGCCCTTTTCCCCTGCATCGTCATCCTCCATGTCATCTACCCAAACAAATCACTCTTTCACCGAACGTTGCCATGTGGAATTACTCGCACCAATGGCACATCGAGTATCGCGCATCATGCCCCTGAGCACAAGGAACTACAGCTGTCACTCCCTCCAACCAGGCTGCAACGCCCAAGCCACGACCAGGTCATGATACGCAGAGGAGCATAGGGTTGTGCTTCCTTTTGTCAGGATTTTAATATATTTCATTGCGTCTTCGTGAGATTTCGAGAGCCGACACCATGACGCACGACATCGAACTGGATCTCCTCATCGTGGGAGCCGGGCCGGCGGGCGTGGCTGCTGCAAGCCAGGCTTTCCGTGACAGAATCGCGGCGGCGGTGGTCACCGCCGGTCCGCCGGGAGGAATGCTCCGGGCTGCCAGGACCCTCACGAATCTTCCAGGATTCGACCATCCCATCACCGGACCCATCCTGGCCAAGAGGCTCCTCGATTCCCTGCGAGCCACCGGCCTGCCGGTGATCACGGATCGCGTCACATCCTTGACTCGGCAAGAGGGCTTCTACCAGGCGGTCCTATCGGGAGGCGCCCAGGTCCGTTCCAAGACCGTGATCCTCGCCACTGGAACCAGGCCCCTGCCGGCTCCCTTCAAGGGCTGGCACGACGCAATGGCCAGCGGACTGGCACATCGGGACGCATCTAGTCTGCCCGAGCGGATGGATGGGCAGACCCTGGCGGTGGTGGGTGGAGGCGACGTGGCTTTCGACACGGCACTCATCGCCTGCGACAGGGGCGCCGGCCAGGTCCATATTCTCGTTCGGAGCGAGGCGCCGAAAGCAGCCTGGCACCTTCAGGCAGAAGCCCGGAGTCGGGCGGTCACCATCCATCTCCAGGCCCAGGTTCGAGACATCCGCCCCTGGGAGCAAGGCGGGGATCAGGATACCGAAACCAGAACCAAAATCCGCCTGGATATCCCGGACAAGGCCCAACTCGTCGTGGACCAGGTGGCAGTCTGCATCGGGCGCCAACCAGCCGATGAACTCCTGGTCCCAGGGCTCCAGGAGAGAAAACCGCCCGGCATCCCTGTCCTCGACGAAACAGATCGAGGGCGGTTCCCAAACGCGAGGGCCAGGGGCTCGACGCAGGCAGCGCAGCCCCACCCCAGGCCGGAATGGAATCTCATTGAGCTGCCTCCCGGGCTCTGGATCGCAGGGGACCTGGCCAGCGAGGCTCCGGGCAGGTTCGTGGCCTGGGCCCTGGGCTCCGGGCAGCAGGCAGCCGTCCGCGCAGCGGCCTTTCTGCGCGCCCACGACAACCGAGACCAAGGGACCATGGAAGACAGTGTGGCAGTACGTGACGAAGGAGTCTGAATCATGGAACCACGAGACAACCACGAAACGCTTCGACCAAACGAGGGCGCAGTTGCCATGGCCGCTGCCGCCAGGACATCAACGAGCGCCTCACCCATTGGTCGCAAAGTGCCGGACCTGACCGTTGTCCACCAGACGGGTCGCCCGGACCTGGCGGAAGTGTTCGTGGTGGAAATGGACGGCAAGTTCGTGGAGTTGGTGGACGGAACCGACGGGGTCCTACCAAAGCAGGACAAGTGGGTCATCAACGTCTCCACCCAATTTGGCTGCCCGGTGGGGTGCCCCTACTGCGACGCAGGAGGAGGATTCAAGGGGAACCTCACCTCGGATCAGATTCTTGACCAGGTCCGATGGGTGCTGGGCCGATACCCCGAACGCCTTGCCGCCGATTGCGGCAAACTCAAGGTGCATTTTTCCCGGATGGGCGAACCGGCGCTCAACGACGCCCTGCTCGAAGCCCTGGTCCAACTCCGCACAGAGGCCCCCTGGCCCGGAGTCTGGGCATGTCTTGCCACCACGGCGCCTCGCAACCGAGCAGGATGGTTCGAAGACCTCCGCCGCATCAAGTCCGAACTGTTCCCCGGACGATTCCAGCTCCAGTTCTCCATGAACTCGACCAGCGAAGACCAGCGCAAGCATCTCGTGCCCATTCCCCACTGGAGTTTCCAGGAAATTGCAGCCTACGGACAACGTTTCTTCGAACCCGGCGATCGGACCATCGTGCTCAACTTCGCCCTCGCCCAGGACGTGGAATTCGACCCGGACAAGCTGGCCCCCATTTTTTCCCCGGATCGTTTCGCCGTCAAACTGACTCCCATCAATCCAACGGCCAGGGGCCGGTCCAACGGATTCGAAACCCTGCTGCGTTCCCAGGCCGAATCCCGCCTGGATGAAGCCGTGGAACGGCTGGAACGACTAGGATACCAGGTCGTCATCAGTGTGGGCGACCCGGGAGAAGACGAAATCGGCAGCAACTGCGGCCAGGCGGTCACGGCCATGCTGGCCCAAGACTATCCGGCCTCAGCCCTCTCATAATGGACCACACTCTTCGATGGGGCCCCTGGCTTCCCGCCGACAGGTCCATGCCTACTTCGAGTGGGTCGCGAGCCATCTCCTCAAAAACCCCATGAATCCCGGGTCCACCTTCCGGCCAGCGTCCATATACGACTTCATGGAAGAAACGCCCGGCTCGGGCTTGAACAGGTGATCCAGGCCGGAAAAGATCTTCAACGTGACATCCTTGTTTCCTGCTTTCGCCAGCATCGCTGCAAGGCGTCTTGCGTCCTTGTCCGGACTCACCTGCACATCCTTGGCTCCCTGGCAAATGAGCACAGGGCAGCGGACCTTGTGGACGTAGTCTGCGAGCCGGAGTTTGAGGTGATCCGTGAGCCACTTGATGCTCCGTCGAGAGGCTTTCCACTCGGTATCGGTCATCACATCTTTCGACGGGCGTTTCCCCGCTCTGAGAGCCGCCACGATCTTGTCGAAGTTCGCCAATCGCTCTGCCGCCTTGTCCTTGGGCAAGCCGGCAAGAGACAAATGGATCATCTGGTCTCGGATCACGTCGGCCAGATTCCTCGCCGGCCCCGCCATCAAGGCCAGTCCAGCCACGATTTTTGGGTGCCTGGCAGCCAGGATCAAGGCAGTGACGGCGCCTTCGCTGTGACCGAGAATGAAAATCCTGTCGCGCCGGACCTCACGCCGCTTGGCCAGAAACGACAGGGCTGCGTCTGCGTCGGCCACCAGGTCCCAGTACCCAAGGTCGAGGGACCTGCCGACCTTTGTCTTGCCCGTGCCGCGATCGTCCGTACTGAGCACCACGAACCCAGACCTTGCGAGGTGGTCCAGGATTTGCCAGGTCCCAACGTCGAGCACGCCCGCAAACCCATTGCGATCCTGGGATCCCGAACCAGAGATGAACAAGACGGCCGGCCTTGGCCCTCCTTTGTCGGGCACCCGAAGTGAGCCTGCGATGGGAACGTCCCTGCCGGGAATCACCACGTCCAGGTCCTTCCATGTCGCATCCTTGGGCCGATGATACGTGGGCAGGGCAGCCTTCCCCATGGCAGTCAATTTGGGCTCAGGGCGGTTCTCCGGCACGATGCGAATCCCCCCAACCTCCGACGACACCATGGCTCCGTTGCGCCACACAATGGTCTCACGCATGCCGTTTTTGATTTGGAGTGCCGGTCCCTGGGCAGTCTCGACCGGCTCCACCCTGGCTTCGTAGGGAATGACCAGCGCGCCCGACGGACTGAACAGGCTGAACCGAATCTCGTTTTTCGCCTTGGGCCCCACCATGGCCAGGAGGAGTTCTTCCATCACGGGATGGTTGTTGGGCAACAGGGGGATCCCACCTGGCCAGTCCACCTGCAGATGATTGCCGGCGGCCTGGATCGTCACCTTCTTGGGACCAAACCGGAGATCGAAGGCGCCCGCCATGTTCGATCGCCCCCACAGACGCTTGGGCACTGCCTTTTCATCCAGTAACAAGCGGACGTCCGACTCCACCACCGAGCCAAAGGAACTGCCGAGCCGCCCGGCATCGACATGGACTCTACAATGGACGAGCCGGCCCTTGGCCCCATCCGGATCGCTTCCCAGCCCCTCGTAACGACACCAGTTCCGTCCCGCCTCCAGGCGCTTGCCGTTCTTCTCCGGGCCGTAGAACACGAACGTCCTCTCGGTCCCAGGCTTCCAGACATCATCCAGTGTCTTGGAGGGGTGCCACTGGGGGGCTTGGGCGGCAGGTCGTCCAGCCTTCCTGGCTGCATTGGCCTCCCTGGACGCCGCCGCCCCTCCAGAACCGCCCTTTCCAACGGCGCGGGATTTTCCCGACTGCGATTTGGAACGACAGGCCGGGCCCGTGCCAAAGGCCAACGCCGCACAACAACACATGAGCCAGAATCCCGATGAACGTCCCGACCTCTTCCTCCAACCGAATGAAAACCTTCGCCCCGATTCTGCTGTCTTTTCCATTACGTTCCCTCCAGGCAACCAACCCGTCCTTCCTGCCCGCTCTCTGTGCACCGACGACACACCAAACAGCTCTACGAACCTCCCATTGGACTGTCAACAGGATCTGCTCTCCCGTCAGGAGACGTCACCGCCATCCTCATCCCATGCCTCGCAAAATCCCGCCCGCTCAGACCCCGGATTCGCTGCCAGGACGCAAACGACGGCTGGGATAAATATTGTGCCTTGACCCAAGCCCAAAGAGACAGCATGTTCATGACCTGGATGTCGGGCTAAAACCGTCATACCGCCCCAAGGGTAGCGACGACCGAGACAGGGTCCGACTGAAACGAAACTCCTGGAATCGATGTATCGAGGAGAGATGACCATGGCAAAGCTTTATCCCGGTTCCCACGTCGAAGTGTCGGGCATGATGGCCCGCCACTACGACTTTCTCATGGACGCCATCAGCCTTGGATCGTACCGCTGGTTCATCAAGGACGTCATCCGACGCATGGAAATCATGCCGGCACACCGGATCATGGTGCTCGGAGCCGGCACCGGCCGCAATGCCAAGCTGATGACCAAGTATCTCGGCCCCAAAGGCAGCATCGTCGCCTTTGAAATCGGCGAGGAAATGCGCCGCCGCTTCCAGGAAAACCTGGGGGACCAACCCAACGTGGAACTGCGCAACCAGCGCATCGACGAGCCGTTCGAGTTGGATCAGCCCGCCGACAAAGCCTTCATCTCTTTCGTGATCCACGGACTGCCCCACCCCAATCGGCTCAAGGTCTTGGAAAACGCGTTCGACAATCTCAAGCCGGGCGGGCAGTTTCACGTCCTGGAATTCGCAGAAGAGATGCGGGACAAAAACGCCCTCATCAGAGGCATCTTCAAAACCGCAGAATGCCCCTATGCCTGGGACTACGTGAACAGGAACTGGGAGCGCATCT
Source organism: uncultured Myxococcales bacterium (assembly GCA_964539505.1). GTDB lineage: Bacteria > Myxococcota_A > Polyangia > HGW-17 > SLPX01 > CAZIJS01. Next base: position 5,263 of record CAZIJS010000100.1, on the reverse strand, counting down.
ACAACGAATACGGGTTCGAACGGGTGTCTGAATATCCTTACTTCCTGGGCACCATCAAGCTGACCACCCTGCGGCGCAAAAACGAGCGGTAGCCTTCCTCGCAGAGCACTGTCTCCCGGCAGGTTGCAGGCCGGCCCCAAAAAGATGGGTCGAACTCTCCGACCAGGACCGGCCAGGGAGAACGCGGTCCATGTCCGTTCCCTGGTCAGTCCAGCGGTCCGTTCAGTGCTCCGTTCAGTGGTCTTTCGAATAGCCCCACTGTTGGAGCAGCCTGTCTACCTGTCGCGCCCCAGGGCCCGAAGGCTGAAATCTGCCCGATGGGCGAGTCCCTGAACCTGGAGTCCCTGTCCCATGGCCCCGAACGTTCCTGGTCCACAAAAAACAGCCCACCTCGTTCGAACGGGGATCGATGGGCCCATCAGGGGCCTCGGCCGCCACCTGGATCGACTCGTCGATCACGGAATAGTCGTCTAAGAGTCTCAGACCGTATGGACCCACGCGAAGACTCGAAGCCCGGACCAGGCGGCCATCCAGGTGCAAGGTGAGGTGCGGCCGGGGGCAACCCAGGATCACGGAAACCTGGACCAGGCGGCCAGGCGAGGATGGCAATTCGATACTCACAGTCGACGCTCCCTGCCAGGAAACACGCGCCCCCGCAGAAATCCGGCCCATGGCCAGCCCTCCTTTGCAGCCGATCCGGGCCAGTAATTTGTGCCCCCCCGGCTTGTCTGCAGCAGGGGACCAGAGCCCCAGATGCAATGCCGTGGCATGGGCCCTCGAAGCACCAGGGCCGCCCCTCCTTTCTGCAACATCCGAAAAAGGCCCGGATGGGACATCACCCGTCGCGTCGCCGGATCCAGTTTCCACGATCCGTGCCAGCTCGGTTTTCAACCGCTGGACGGTGGCGGGACGCCTCGGTGCCAGATTTTTGGTCTCACCGGGATCTCTGTCCAGGTCATAGAGTTCGTCATGCAGCGTCTCACTCTGTCGCCCCCGACGAATCCTGGTGACGAACCCCCAACGCCGAATATATTTCAATCGGCCCGTACGGAGAGCCTCCATGTGCCGGCCCTCCGAAACGATGGGCCAGAGCCATCCCGGCGCAGGGCCCTCGGGTTGCTCCATGACCGGACGAAGGCTCTTGCCCTTGGCTCGCTGCATGGTTCCCAGGCCTGCATAGTCAAACAGCGTGGGCATCAAATGGAGATGAGAAACCGGATGCGCCACCCGCAGGCCCTTGGGCAACCCTGGTCCGGACAACACCAGGGGGACGTGGAGCAGTTCTTCGTAGACGGACCAGCCATGGGCATGCCTGGTCCTTATGTGGCCCATGACGAAAGAATGGGCGTCTGCAAAGGTTTCCCCATGGTCCGCAGTCACGGCCACAAGGGTTTTATCCGTCAGGCCGTTTTTGTCCAGCAAGTCGAGGACATGCCCGAGAATCTCGTCCGACCATCGCACCTCGCCCAGGTAGGCCTCATAGGCCCTGTCGTGGGGGGCGCCCGGGGCCCTGGCACCGCGCACCTCATATCCCTTGGGGGGAAGGTAGGGCCAATGGGACCCGTCCAGGTGCACCCAGAGGAAAAAAGGTCTGTCTCTATGTCTTGAAAAAAACCGGGACAACTCGGCCACTGCCGCAAGGCTGTCTTTCCCTCCCCTGCCGCGGATATCCACGACCCGCTCGAAGCCCCGATCCAGGCCGATGGGCGTATGTTCGAGGAAAAAGAAGTTGTTTCCCACCGCCTCGGTGAAGTACCCGCGACGACGCAGAAAGAGACTGGAAAGACGGTGCCTGAGACGACCATGAATGTCTCTGCGCTGCGCCTCGGTGAGACGGAACCGCGTCCGGGAAACGCCCAAATGATTGGCCCAGTCCGAGGCCAGGATCGCGGTCATCGAGGGCCTGGTCCATGTCCCAAGCGATCTGGCCTGATCGAAGGAGACTCCCCTGCGGGCCAGGGCATCCAGGTTCGGAGTCACTCCTCGTCGTCCTGCGAGGATGTCAAAGGCATCTGCTCGCATGGTGTCGATGACCAGGAGCAGGATGTTTCGACCAGGCAGGCAGCCCTCGGTCCAGAGAACCGGGTCTGCCACAAAAGAAGGGACAGCCCTCTGCCCCGTCGTCTCGATGACGATGCGGACCCTCCGTCCAGCCAGAGCCGACAGGTCCATGGTCACGGGAATCCAGCGGCCCCTGGCCCGGATGAGTTCCACTTCCTCGTGGATGGAACCTGGGTCGCCTGCGGGCCCAGACCTCACCGAGCCCGAAGGACCCGGCGCGTTGGATCCCTGGTCCAACGCTGTCACGTCGAAGGAAAAACGCACCCTGCCAGGTCGGCCCCTGGGCACGACCCCAGCCCAAAGACGGAACTGGATCCTGCCCTGGGGCAGCGAAACCTCCGTGCTGAGAGTCCCCGGAGGAGGCAGCAAGACTGATGTCATGGCCTCCGACATGCCCGAAGATGGGCCGGGATCCCCTCGCCCCACGGGCGATGGTCGGCCCTGGATGAAGCCATCGATGTCCGGCCTGGCCAGCCCCACCATGTAGGGACCGGCCTTTCCCAGACTCCCATCGTAGGGGTCTGGAGCCATCCTCCACCAGGATTTCAGCGAGCCCAATGCAGCGTCCAGGGCAGGCGCATCCAAGTTCAAAGCATTCTTTTCTTGAATCATGCGCCAGGTTGCCACCATCCCCTGACGGCAATGGTGCGTCCTCCCCCGCCGCGATACGCGATCAGATTTCTGTCGGCGTCGCCCAGAAGTCTTTGCAGCCCGATTGTCCCTTTTCTGCCCGAACTCGTCCGTCCGGGCAGGCCGACTCCGGACAGACCCGCTGGAACGAGTCGCCAGCAGCAGGAAAAGCAGGGCTAGCCCCAGGGATAGGCCGAGTCCCAACAACAAGACGGGACGGCGATGCGCCTCTCCCATATCTTTCGATGATCTGGAAACCATGGACCATGGACCTCCGTCCATCCTCGCGACTTCGACGGACTCATCGACCGCCAGGCCCGAGACATGGAGTCTCTGGAGGCAGGCCGCCTCGTCAACGGATCTATAGCGTATGGCCCTGGAGAAAAGTGCTGTCAAGAAAGTGCTGGAGGATGGATGTGTGTCTGTCTAGGATGTGTGTCTCTCGGGCGGGTCCGTGGAGCTATCCTCGGATTCCGCGTGGGAACCTCAGGTCATTGGTTCATCGCGTCACAGGCACCGTCGGCGGCCTTGGCTACGCCGGCTTGGAGCCTCTCGCAGTCGTTTCCGTACGTCACCCCATCGCAGCCACACACTGGTGCATAAATCTCTGCACAGGCTTCCGGACGAGTCACACAGACACCGGACGCATCCGCGGCACAAACCTGGATGTCACAGACCTGGCCTTCCCCACAGACGATGCCCTGCATACCCCCGCAAAAATCCGCAGGTTGCTCACAGACCCCTTCGTGGTCCTTGGCGACTCCAGCCTGGATTCGCTCGCAGTCGTTTCCGTAGGTCACCTCGTCACAGCCGCACACTGGTGCATAAATCTCTGCACAGGCTTCCGGACGAGTCACACAGACACCCACGGCATCCTGGCCACAGGACGGAAGGTCACAGACCTCACCATCATCACAGACTGTGTTGATCATGGGGCCGCATTCAACACCTCCGCCCTGACAAACCCCTTCGTGGTCCCTGGCGACTCCGGCAGCAACCCTTTCGCAGTCGTTTCCGTAAGTCACCCCGTCACAACCACAAACAGGTGCATAGATATCCGCACAAGCATCGGGCCTGGGAACGCAGACGCCAGTGGCCCCCATGCCGCAACTCTGAATATCACATGTCTGGCCGTCGGCGCATTCTCCATTCGGAATCGGGCCGCAGACGTCCCCGCCGGAATCGCAGTCCCCGTCGTGATCCTTGGCGACCCCGGCCAGGAGTCGCTCACAATCGTTTCCGTAAGTCACCCCGTCACAGCCGCAGACCGGCATGTAGACCTCGGCGCAAGCCCCGGGATGAGGCACACAGACGCCACTGAGGTCGTCTCCGCATCCTTCCACGTCGCAGACAAACCCCTCTGCGCAGACAATGCCCTCGATCCCGCCACAGTAGTCCGCCGGACGATCGCAAGGGCCGTCGTGGGCCTTGGCCACCCCGGCCAGGAGCCGCGCGCAGTCGTTGTCGTACGTGTTGTCGTCACAGCCACAGACCGGTTGGAGTGCCTCGTCTGCACAGACATCGGGCTGGCCCACGCAAACGCCCGTGGCCCCAACCCCGCAGCTCTGGATGTCACAGACCTGGCCAGCGGGGCAGGCCCCGTTTTCTATGGGGCCACAAACCTGGCCACAGTCCGAATCCGGTTGAGGACAAAAATCATCGCACTCACCGTCTCCGTACCAACCCTGCGTTGCACACCAGTCCTCCGGCCACTGTTCAGTGGGCAGCGCTCTCGCCTGCGCCTTGGTTACCTCATTGTTGTTGTTCGTGGTGCCGACTCCACCGTTGTCGCAGGACGCCACGACCAGCCCTGCGAGCCCCACGGCAAGGGTCGCAACCAAAAGAACCGAAAGCCTCATCAATGGAGCTCTCATCGCGAACCTCCTTCCTTCCGTCTTTGCAGTCATTGCCACTCTGTCACCGAGCCTCTCCATGTGATCCCGGGACAACGGCATCGAGCTTTCTCGAGACCGACGGCAGGAAAGCTTTGCAGCATACATGCCAGCCCAACCTTGGAATGACAAGGAGACACAAACGAACACAACCCGCTGCAAAATCAAGGTGATAACAGAAAACATCCAACAAACAGGCACCGTCTCGCTGTCTTCTCGACTGGACAAGCCTCAAAAAACTGACAAACCTGGGACACAAAGGTCAGATCCACCACATCCGCCGGCCCTCTCACCGACGCTTCCCAGCCTCTCGTTTCCTTGGAGTTGCAGAATGACTGTGCGAGGCACGGGAGGAATAGCCCCAGGAACGCAGGAGACCATCTACCTGCTCGTCCTGGGCCCCTGCTCCGCCGGCGCGGTCCTGATCGGTGGCTCGATCCAAATTCCCGCCCTCAGTCCAAATCCACAGGGTTCCCGGACCTTGGGCATGTATCAAAGGAGGTCGCCCCTCCAGGGAAGAAATGTCGCGAGGGTCTGACCTCAGCTCCTCTGAACGGCAATGGATCCCGTAGGCACCGCAGACAAGTCCCAACTCGCACGATTCTCCTTCCAGCAACATGCCGGCAATGCTCACCGCCCCAATCCGGAGCAGCAGACAAACCCTGCCATCAGAACCAAAC
>CAZIJS010000099.1:6784-14411 GCA_964539505.1 uncultured Myxococcales bacterium | reverse complement strand
CGGCGGAGAAAAGCGGCTGGTGGCTCTCGCTGCGGTTCTGGCCTGCGATCCAGAAATTCTCCTCCTGGACGAACCCACCGCGAATCTGGACCCCGGGTCCAGACGACGCTTCCTCGAAATCCTGGCGCAGCAAAAGGCCCGGGGCACCACGATCCTGGCAGCCACACACGACCTGGACATGGCTTTCGAAACCTTCGATGAGACTTTGGTCATCCATAGAGGCCAGGTCAAGGCCCGGGGACCTGCCGTAGAGATACTCGCAGACGAGGCACTCATGTCTCAGGTCGGCATGGAGATCTGCCTTTCGGTGAAGTTGCATTTTTTACAAAACAAAACTACACTCATCCATGGAATGCGTTGAAATTGAGAGCAAACTAGCCAATCGTGCATGCAGATTGACCAACAGGTCGATGTGACAAGGCAACGAAACGGACGCCACCATGAAAACACCCTGGACAGTGCTCGTTGTCCTGGTGACTGGACTGACATGGCAGGCCCGCTCGGCGGCAGCGGGTGGCCGAAAACCTTACCGCGTCGCCATCTGGCGTATCGATGCCCTCGGGGGCGTCACCCCTGAAATCGGCTCATCACTGGAAACTCTCCTGACCCAGGAACTCGGCCTGCTCACAGCAGACGTGGTCCCCTCGTCGATCTCCAGGGCGAAACAGAGACGCTGGCGAAGCGTGCGGAACTGTCAAGGAGCGAACCGCTGCCTGGCAGCCCTGGCCAGGCTGCTCAAGGCCGACTTCATCGTCGCCCGCAGCATCGCAAGCCTGGGCAAAACTTACGTCGTTTCCCTCAAACTGGTCAACCGCGCCGGCAGGCTGCTGCGACGTTTTTCCCTCCCCTTTACCGGACAGCGTGAAAAACTCATCGAAGCAGTCCGGATTGCTGCCTACAAACTCGTCGCACCAAACCAGGTGGTGGGGTCTCTGCAGGTCGTGGTGGATCATCCCGGAGCCGAGGTGCTGATGGACGGTCGCAAGGTGGGTGTCTCCCCCCTGCAGCGCGCACTCACGGGTATCAAGGTGGGACGGCACACCATCGTCATCCGGCATCCTGCATATCTTCCCTTGACCAGAACCATCCAGATTCGATTCCAGAAAACCACGAAGGTCCAGATTCATCTCGTCGAACCCAAGAAAAACTACGTGCATCTCAAGGGGGGAACGGTGGTGCGCGATCACCCGATTCCCTTTTACAGCAAATGGTGGTTCTGGACGGCGGTCTCCGTGGCGGCCGTAGGCCTGGGCGCACTGTCCGGTTGGGCGATCGGCCATACCTTGAGACCGACAGCCCCAACCATCCTGGATTGCAACGACAACCAATGCAGCCCCAGGTCGATCCGATGAAAACCGTGACCAGGCACATTACGACGTCTCTGGTGGTGGCAGCTCTTCTCGTCACCACGATGCACACTGCTTCGGCACGACGACGACAGAGAAGAAACAGCGGCGGTCTGGGCGCGCGCAACCTCGCGTCCCCGCACCACCAGGCCAGGGCCCCATCTATGTGTTCAAACCGCTGGAAACCGTGGGGGGCTCCAAACTGGGAGTCACCCCCCTCGACCGGCTCATATCCCGACAGGTGGCTCGGATCGGGGGCGTCCGTGTCCTGGACTTGAGCCAGGTCACCAGTGGCGTGTCGAAGAAACGCCTCCTTCCCCTCCTTCTCTGCGGTGCCGCACCCGACTGTGCCAAGCGGTATGGCACAATGCTGGGAGCCCGATTCGTAATCACCGGCGATGTGGCGCCGGTGGGTCGATCCCAGGCTCTCTCTCTGAAAGTCGTAGACGTTTCGTCGGGCCGCGTCTCCCGGCGTATATCGGGGGTCTTGCCGAGGCAAGTCAAAGACGACGAGCCGGCACTCAGGGCGCTGCTGATCCGCCTTCTGGCTCCGAATCGATACCAGGGCCGATTGGCGTTGTCCGTGGACCTGGCCGGGGCCATGGTTCTCGTGGATGGATCCCTGGTGGCCAAAACACCGACCAAGCCTATTTCCCTGCGAGCAGGGGCCCATGCCATCCGAGTGACCCACCCAGCCTACCACGACTTCGTCCGATTCGTCCGGATTCCCTTCGACAAGACGGTGCGTGTCGCAGTCAACTTGAAGGCCTATCCAATGCTCAAGGCTACGGTTGGGAGCAAGCAGAAGGTGATCACCATCGTGAAGGGCAAAAAAACCCAGGTGCTCTATCGACCCTTGCCCTGGTATCGGCGCTGGTACGTGGTCACGGCAGTGGCCGTGGGGGCGGCACTGCTCGTGGGTGGCATCACGGCAGCCGCAGTGGCCCTCTCGAACAACCCGGGCCTCGGTGAAGACGGCCGCACTTCGGTTCAAGTCGACGGCCGATTCTGATCGCCGTATCCACGTCCACTGAAAAAGCCATGGCACCCATTGGGCGCTTGCGCAGTTCACCCACCACCTTTCAGCGAATCGGCATCAGACACTGTTGTCTGACGCGCAAAGCCCAAGCCCACGCATGGCCCTCATGGCCGCTTCTTCCACCAGGCGGGCCACCCGGCCCTTCTCCGGCGGCCCTTCCGGGGCGGCCTCCTCCACCCAATCGAAAGCATCGATCACCGGACCAGGCTCCACCATCCCCACGATGGCAGCCACCGGCCTGTGAGCCTCGTGGGCGATCCCTGCCACACAAAGGGGCGCCTTTCCCCTGGTGGTCTGACCATCGAGCCGACCTTCCCCGGTGAGCACTGCGGCCGACCCGGACACGAGATCTGCGAGACCCTGCAGCTTGCAGAGATACTGCGCGCCAGGTTTCAAGTCCGCGCGAAACAGTCCCAGGATCGCCAGGGCAAGACCTCCTCCAGCCCCTGTCCCCGGCCGCCGAGTGAGTTCCCCTAATTTCCGATCCTCACCCTGGCATAGAGCCTTGGCCAGCTTCTCGATCCCTCGCTCGATGACAGAAATCTCCCGGTGGCCGGCTCCCTTCTGTGGACCGTAAATCCTTGCGGCGCCCTCAGGCCCGAGGAGCGGGTTGTCCACATCCAGGACCAGGGTCCAGCGCGCCTCCACCGCCCGAGGCATCAGTCGGCTCTGGTCGACTCGGGCCACATCGACGAGCCTGTCGGGTCTGGGGGCCAGCCCGTGACCCGAGGCGTCCAGGAGTCGAGCGCCCAGGGCAACGGCCAGCCCGGCCCCGCCATCCACGAAAGCAGTCCCCCCGACACCAAGGATGATTTCCCTGGCCCCCATCTCCAGGGCCGCTCGGACCTGAAGGCCCAAACCATAGCTGGAGGCATCAAGCACGTTCCTGTCCGCTGGATCCAGACGGCCCAAGCCACAGGCAGAGGCTGCATCCACCGCGAAACGATGCGAGCCGAGATCCGCGATGGGGGCCTGGGTCGGGCGGCCCAGGGCGTCGCAGGTCTGTACGGGACGCAGGGTGCCATGAAAATGCGCCGCAAGGATCTCGGCGGTGCCCTCGCCTCCATCCGCCATGGGAACCAGCCTGGGCTCCAGGCCGCAGCGTCGCACCGCGCGGCCCATGGCTCGTGCCGCCTGCAAGGCCGACAGCGTCCCCTTGAACGCATTGGGCGCAACGACGATCCATCGAGACAACGTCATGCCTCCTCATTGCCCGCGAAGCAGGAAAACTCCTGTCTGGACCTCCCGTTCGTTAGAGGGTAGGTTTTTATCAACTCGTTTTCTGGAAAGAAAGAGGAGAAACCAAAGACATGGCGCTCAAACTCGAGAAGCATCCAACGATCGAAGCCCCAACTGGCCCCGTGGTCGTGGTGGTCATGGACGGCGTGGGCCAGGCTCCCCCAGGGCCGGGAAATGCCGTGGACCTCGCATACAAACCCACATTGGATCGACTCCTGGCTGAATATCCACACATGCTGCTCAAGGCGCACGGCACGGCCGTGGGCCTGCCGAGCGATGAGGACATGGGCAACAGCGAGGTGGGCCACAACGCCCTGGGGGCCGGCAGGATCATCGACCAGGGCGCAAAATTGGTCAACCGTTCCATTGCTGAAGGAGCGATTTTCGAGACGGAGACCTGGCAAACCATCCAGGCGCGTTGTGCCAAAGGTGGCTCACTCCACTTGATCGGACTCCTGTCCGACGGCAATGTGCACAGCCACATCGACCACCTCTCCGCACTCATCGATCGGGCCGCTGCCGACAACATATCCCGGCTGTACGTCCACATTCTCCTGGACGGCAGAGATGTTCCAGAAACTTCTGCTCTCACCTATGTCGATGCCCTCGAATCCCATCTGGCCAGGTACCATGCTCCGCCGCATCGAATTTTCGCGATTGCTTCAGGGGGAGGTCGGATGGTGACGACCATGGATCGATATCAGGCTGATTGGAGCGTGGTGGAACGAGGCTGGAAGGCGCATGTCCATGGGGAGGCTCGGAGATTTCTCTCTGCGAAACAGGCCATCGAAACCTATCGGATGGAACAGCCAGGGATCATCGATCAATTTCTCCCTTCCTTTGTCGTTGGAAACGATGAAGGCCCCCTGGGCCCCATCCGCGATGGAGACAGCGTGGTTTTCTTCAATTTTCGCGGAGACCGCGCCATCGAAATCAGCATGGCCTTCGAATGGGACGACTTTCCCTGGTTCGATCGGGGAAGGCGGCCGGAGGTCTTCTACGCGGGGATGACCCTCTACGACGGCGACTTGAATATCCCACGCAACTTCTTGGTACCACCACCGGTCATCGACAGGACCATGGGCGAATATCTGGCCACCAATGGGTACAAGCAGGTGGCCTGCGCTGAAACGCAGAAGTTCGGCCATGTGACTTATTTTTGGAACGGCAACAGGAGCGGAAAGTTCTCCGAGGCCCTCGAATGGTACATCGAGGTGCCTTCTGACAGGGTCCCATTCGAACAACGGCCCTGGATGAAGGCTGCCGAAGCCACGGATGCTTTTCTCCAGGCCCTCGACGAGCACCGGCCGCAGTTCGCCAGAATCAATTACGCCAATGGCGACATGGTGGGCCATACCGGCCGGTTGCGGGCCGCGCGGCTCGCAGTACAATCCGTAGACCTTTGTTTGGAAAGACTGGTGGATCACGTGCTGGGGATGGGAGGACGGCTGCTCATCACCGCAGATCACGGCAACGCAGACGAAATGTTCGAGCTGGATCGCCGCACCGGACAGCCAAAACTCGACGAGGAAGGAAAGCCGCGCCCCAAGACGTCCCACACGTTGAACCCAGTACCCCTGGTCCTCGTGGCGCCGGACACAAACCTCGATCTTCGTCGGGACTTGCCGGTTCCCGGACTGGCGAACGTGGCTGCCACCGCGCTCGAACTCATGGGACTGAGTCCTCCGGAGGCTTTCGAACCCAGCTTGCTCATCGAGAAATGAAGGCACAGCGGGCTTATATGCCCTTCCTTTGACAGCGGTCCTTTTGACAGCGGTCCTTTCGTTGACTATATGACACACAAGGCGCGTTCATTCGTCCAGGCGCGCACGGAGACGGCATGGCAGCACATCGAAACCAGCAAGGTCGAACCAAGACTTGCGACGGAAAGGACCTCACTCAAAAGGCCCTCTCTGGAGAAAGCGACGTGCTCGACGAGTTGGTCCGCTGCTTCGAGCGTAAGCTCTTCGACTTTGCACGCAGGTACTGCGGAAACGAAGAGGATGCCCGAGATGCGCTCCAAGATGCCTACGAAGCCGCAACCAAGCACATTGGAGGCTTCCGCGGTGAGGCATCCATAAAGACATGGGTCACCAGACTGGTGATTTCCGCCTGCTCCAGAAGACATCGGGGCGCGAGAAACGACGCCTCCAGGCACGTGGACATCGAGCATGTCAACGTAGCCTCGGCACGCCACAATCTCTTGGCCGCCCTGCCCGATGAGGAATTTGCCCGTCAGGAACTCTTCGAACGTGTGGAGCGTGAAATCTACCAGATGAGCGATACCGATCGCGCCGTGCTCTTGCTGCGCGATGGACAGGAACTGAGCACAGAAGAAACCGCCGACTTTTTGGGGCTCACCGTCCCCGCGGTAAAATCCAGGCTACACCGTGCCAGAAAACGAGTGCGGACGGCTCTGGCTCACCTCGAAATCAGTTGACCAGAGAGCCGCTCGACAAGAGCTCCGGCAGATCCTCCCTCAAAAGAAAAGACAATTTCAAATTGGAACGGATGGAGTTTTCAGCGGCAGCTTCGCGCTGCTCCGTGCAACGGCCGCACCGACAGCCCGCCCCAAAATTGGTTTTCGTCGATGACCGCGCCACCGAGAGCGGAAAGGTACTTGGCATCGTGCTCCGAGAGGAGAAACGTCAAATCTCCCGCATCGACGCGCTCGTCGCCGGGTCGAAAGACATCCGGGGACACGCCCCAGCGTGGCCCGCCTCAACCAAAGCCGGAAACAAAAAGTCTAAACGACGAAGCCGTCTCGTCCATTGCCGACAAAATTGCCCTGCCTGCCTCGGTCACCTCGATCTTCATGGAACCTACCTTCTTTGTGTCGTTTCAACCAAGCTTTAGCTCAACATGGCACCATATGCAAGTGCTCACATTCATAATTGCCAAGAAACGCAGGGTCTTTCATCTCCTCATGCCTCTGCACAGGACCGACAGACGGCCTGGTGCCCCACAATCCCCTGCTTGAGTCTCGATACTGGTTGGAGTAATACACGATGGCATCGAACACAAGAGGAGAAGCATGCCGCGTAAAAAACTGGGAGAACTGCTCGTTCAGGCAGGCGTGATCACCCCGGCCCAACTCAACAGGGCGCTCGGTGAACAATCCCGCTGGAACACCCCTCTTGGCCGAATCCTGGTGGATCTCGGGTTGGTCACGGAGGAAAAACTGGTCAAGGCCCTCAGTTATCAGACCAATCTTCCCATCGCGGATCTGGACCGGCTCGAAATCTCTCAGCAGGTCTTAGACTTCGTCCCCGGCGAGTTCTGCCAGGAGCATGGCGTGCTGCCCTTTGCCGAGGACTCCTCTGGGCGTTTCCTGGATGTCGCCATGGTAGAACCTCTCGACCTGGATGTGATCGAAACACTGCGGGTCATCACCGAACACAACATTCGCTCCTATTTTGCGACCTACTCGGCCATGACCCGGGCCCTGCTCAAGTATCACGGACTGGCATTAAAGACCCTCGACGGACCAGCGCCGGTGTTTGCCGCAGGTCTCGACGCAAGGGAAATCTCACCGAGCGGATATCACCTCGCGGCGGCCGCCGGCGCCCCAGTCCGGGAAGTCGGGACACATACCTTGGAAACCGAAGCAATGGGCGCCACGCAGATCCCGGCAGGCCCCACCGATGCCATCTCCAGTCGCGTGGCTGCGCTGGAACGAGACATTGTCGGCCTGACCAGGAAACTCGAAGAAGCGGTCCGAGGTCAGCCGCCGACAGACCAGATGGCGCGCCTTGGACAGAGCCTGAAGAATCTGGCAGCGGCTGTCACCGAGTTGAGAGGCGCGGCCACACGAACCCAGGAGACCATCGCTCGTCTCACAGACCGCATGGAACGAGCCGAGGCCCTCCAGGAACGAGACGAACGCGTCCTCAAGAAGCTGCTCGGCCTCCTGGTGAGTAAAGGCTTGGCATCGAGTGACGAGCTCCGCAGGCTCCTGGAACGCCCCTGAAGCCACCACCGATATCATGCAGGCTTGTCAAGC
>CAZIJS010000099.1:0-6684 GCA_964539505.1 uncultured Myxococcales bacterium | reverse complement strand
CTGAAGCCACCACCGATATCATGCAGGCTTGTCAAGCGCCCCCTCGGAGTCGGCACCAGTCTCCACATCGACCCGCGGCTCGGAAGCCCCCGCTCCCTCGAATTCAGGCTCATTGACAGACATGGTCAGGCGCCGGTAGGCCGGCAGACCGGTGCCTGCGGGAATGAGCCGTCCCATGACCACGTTTTCTTTCAAACCCCGCAAGTAGTCCACCTTGCCGCGGATCGCGGCCTCGGTGAGCACCTTGGTGGTCTCCTGGAAGGACGACGCAGAAATAAAGCTGTCGGTGGACAAGGAAGCCTTGGTGATACCCAGCAGCAGGGGCTCGCCAGTGGCCGGTCGGCCGCCCTGCTCGGCGACTCGCTGGTTTTCCATCCGGAAGGCGTGCTTGTCGACCTGCTGGTCCACCAGGAACTTGGTATCCCCAACGTCAGTGATGCGCACGCGACGCAGCATCTGACGCACGATCACCTCGATATGCTTGTCGTGGATACGCACACCCTGCAGTCGGTAGACCTCCTGTATCTGGTCCACCAACCATTGGGCCAGGCGCTTTTCGCCGAGAACCTGTAGAATATCGTGGGGGTTCTCGGTTCCCTCCATGAGCCGCTCCCCGGCGCGGATCCAATCGCCGACGCGCACCGCAATGTGGCGCCCCTTGGGAATGAGATATTCCTTGGGCTCGCCCTGCTCTGGTGTCACGATGAGCCGACGCTTCCCCTTGGTGTCCTTGCCGAAGGAAACCTCGCCGTCGATATGACTGATGACCGCCAAATCTTTCGGTTTGCGCGCCTCGAACAGCTCGGCCACCCTGGGCAGACCACCGGTGATGTCCTTGGTCTTGACCGTCTCGCGAGGAATCTTGGCCAGAACGTCGCCGGCCGATACTCGCTGGCCTTCCGCCACCAGGATATTCGCATTCACGGGCAGCGAATAGCGTGCCTCGGTCCCGTTGGGCAGCACCTTGGTGTTGCCTTCATCGTCCTTGATGGAAATGCGGGGTCGTGCTTCCGGGTCTCTGGACTCGATGACCGTAATCCGGGACATTCCCGTGCTCTTGTCGTGCGTCTCTTCGATGGTCACACCCTCGATGAGATCTCCGAACTTTACGACACCTTCCACCTCGGTCAAAATGGGAGAGGCGAAGGGATCCCACTCGGAAAGAAGCGTTCCCTCCTCCACGCGCTGGCCGTCATGGACCAACAGCCTGGCCCCGAGGGTCAAGGGCAGGCGCTCCTTCTCACGTCCGGTGTCGTCCACGACCACGAGTTCGCCGTGCCGGTTCATGACCACGAGCTTGCCGTCCCGGCCATGCACGGTCCTGGTGTTTTCGAAACGCACCGTCCCGGCGTATCTGTTTTCGATGTTGGACTGCTCGGTGCGCACCTGGCCGATACCGCCGATGTGGAACGTCCGCATGGTGAGCTGCGTGCCCGGCTCGCCGATGGATTGGGCGGCGATGATCCCAGCAGCCTCTCCCACATTGACGAGATGGCCTCTTGCGAGATCCCGCCCATAACACATGGCGCAGATGCCCCTGGGTGACTGACAGGTCAGGGCGGATCGGATCCAAACCCGGTCGATCCCCCTGTCCTTGATGAGTTCCACCTTCTCTTCGTCGATCTCCTCGTTTGCGCGCACCAGGATCTCGTCGGTGTAGGGATCCCGAATGTCTTCGAGGGCGACACGACCCAGGATCCGATCCCCGAGTTCCTCGATGATCTGGCCACCCTCCACCAGGGCACGCACCTCGATGCCGTCTAGTGTTCCGCAGTCGATGTCCGAGACCACCGAATCCTGGGCCACGTCCACCAAGCGCCTCGTCAAATACCCACTGTTCGCGGTCTTGAGTGCTGTATCGGCGAGCCCCTTTCTGGCACCGTGCGTGGAAATGAAGTACTGCAGAACATTCAGTCCTTCTCTAAAATTCGTCTTGATGGGAGTCTCGATGATATCCCCGGAAGGCTTGGCCATGAGACCACGCATCCCCGCGAGCTGCTTGATCTGCTGGGTGGAGCCACGAGCGCCTGAATCGGCCATCATGTAGAGCGGATTGAAGGACTGCGTCTCCAACTCCTCACCCGTCTCCGGGTTTTTGATGATCTCGGTCCCGATCCCTCGGGTCATTTCGTTGGCGATCTCGTCGGCCAGGTGACTCCAGATGTCCACGACCTTGTTGTACCGCTCGCCGTTCGTAATGAGGCCCTCTTCGTGCTGTTCCTTGACCGCGTCCACCTGTGCCTGCGCCTGCCGAACCAAGTCCTCCTTGTTGGATGGAATTTCCAAGTCGTCGATGCAGATGGAGACGCCGGCCTTGGTGGCATAGGTGTACCCCAGGGTCCTGAGCCGGTCTGCCAGGATAACGGTCTCCTTCTCGCCGCATTGGCGATACGACGTATCGATGATTTCGGCGAGTTCCTTCTTCCCCAGGACCCTGTTGACCAACTTGAATGGAAGCTGCTTGGGCATAATCTCGTAGACGAGGACCCGGCCCACCGTGGTCTCCACGAGGTTGCCTTCGAGCCTGACCTTGATGGCGGCATGGATGTCTGCTTGGCCCTGATCATAGGCCATCCGGACTTCTTCGGGTCCGGAGAACACTCCCCGCATGGGATGGCCCTGGCTCGGTTCGCGGTATTCGCCTCTGGCGAACGGGCGCTTCCGGGTCATGTAATAGAGCCCCAAGACGATGTCCTGACTCGGCACGATGATGGGCTTGCCGTATGCCGGACTCAAAATATTGTTGCTCGACATCATGAGCACGCGGGCCTCGACCTGGGCCTCGATGGACAGGGGCACGTGCACCGCCATCTGGTCTCCGTCGAAGTCTGCGTTGAACGCAGCACAGACCAGCGGATGTAGCTGGATGGCCTTGCCCTCGATGAGCACAGGCTCGAACGCCTGGATGCCCAGCCTGTGGAGTGTGGGCGCCCGGTTCAAAAGCACCGGATGTTCCTTGGAGACTTCTTCCAGAACGTCCCAGACCTCCGGCCGGCCCTTTTCCACCATCTTTTTTGCGCTCTTGATCGTGGTGGCCAGTCCTCGCTCCTCGAGCTTGTTGTAAATGAATGGCTTGAACAACTCCAGGGCCATCACCTTGGGCAGCCCACACTGGTGGAGTTTCAGGCTCGCGCCCACCACGATGACCGAACGACCCGAGTAGTCCACGCGCTTGCCAAGGAGGTTCTGGCGGAACCGCCCCTGCTTTCCTCGGAGCATATCCGAGAGGGACTTGAGCGGTCGCTTGTTCGGGCCCACAATGGTCTTGCCGCGCTTGCCGTTGTCGAAGAGCGCGTCCACCGCCTCCTGGAGCATGCGCTTTTCGTTCCGGATGATGATATCGGGCGCGTTGAGTTCCTGCAGCCTCTTGAGGCGGTTGTTGCGGTTGATCACGCGTCGGTAGAGATCGTTGAGGTCCGACGTGGCGAACCTGCCCCCCTCGAGGGGAACCAGGGGGCGCAGATCCGGGGGAAGCACCGGAATGACTTCGAGCATCATCCATTCGGGTCGGTTCCCCGAATCCAGAAACGCCGTTGCCACCGACAGGCGCTTGGCCGCCTTCTTGCGCTTCGCCTCGCTCTTGGTCTCGCGCATCTCGGTCCGAAGCTCTGTGGCCAAAGTCTCCAGGTCAACGGTCTTGAGCATCTTGTAGACCGCATCGCCGCCCATGCCCGCCTCGAAAGCGTCGTCGCCGTACTTGTCCAGGGCCAAGGCGTAATCATCCTCTGAAAGGAGGTCCCCTTTGCGCAAGGGCGTATCACCCGGGTCGGTAACGAGATAGGCCTCGCAATAGAGCACCTTTTCGAGCTGCTTCATCGGAATGTCGAGCAAATTGCCGATACGCGAGGGCAGGCTCTTGAGAAACCAGATGTGGGCCACAGGCGTGGCCAGGTTGATGTGGCCCATGCGCTGGCGACGAACCTTGGAGGAAATGACCTCCACGCCGCATTTCTCGCAGACCACTCCACGATGCTTCATGCGCTTGTATTTGCCGCAATTACACTCGTAGTCCTTCACCGGTCCAAAGATGCGAGCACAAAAAAGGCCGTCGCGCTCTGGTTTGAAGGTGCGGTAATTGATGGTCTCCGGCTTCTTGACCTCACCGTGGGACCACTCACGAATCACCTCGGGACTCGCCAGAGAGATCCGGATGGCATTGAAGCTGAGTGGGTCCTTGGGCTTTTCGAAGAAGCTGAAAATATCCTTCATATCTCTGTCTCCTCGCGCACGCGATCTGAAGTCGTCGTCGAAACCATGTGATCTATGTCAGATCACGAAGCCGGGCCCGGCGAAGGGTTCTCCCGACGATGGAGCCGTCGCATGTCCGGAATCCTCGATGAGTTCGACGTTCAGACACAGGGCCTGAAGTTCCTTCATGAGCACGTGGAACGCCTCGGGCAGACCCGCTTCCAAGGTATGGTCACCCTTGACGATGGACTCATACATCCGGGTTCTTCCCGAGACGTCGTCAGACTTGACGGTCAAAAACTCCTGCAGACCGTAGGCCGCACCGTAGGCCATCATGGCCCACACTTCCATCTCCCCGAGTCTCTGGCCGCCAAACTGGGCCTTTCCACCGAGTGGCTGCTGCGTGACCAGTGAATAGGGGCCGATGGACCGGGCATGGATCTTGTCGTCTACCAGGTGGTGCAGCTTGAGCATATACATGATGCCCACGGTCACGTCGGAATCGAAAGCCTCGCCTGTCTTGCCATCGTAGAGAATCGTGCGGCCCGAGGAAGGAAGGCCCGCCATTTCGAGTGCTTCCTTGATCTGGGCTTCACTGGCCCCGTCGAACACCGGAGTGGACAGAAACATGCCGTGCCGAATCTTCGTGGCAAACTCGTAGACCTCGTCGTCGGAGAGACGACCGATGAAAAGCTGCCCTCTGCGGCCCGGATAGAGCTTCTTGAGCTGCGTCCTGAGCACGTCTGCGTTCCAGTTGGTCTGGATATAGGCATCGATCTGCCGGCCCAGTTCCTTGGCGGCCCAACCAAGGTGCGTTTCGAGGATCTGGCCCACGTTCATTCGGGATGGCACACCCAGGGGATTGAGCACGATGTCCACGGGACGGCCGTCTTCCAGGTAGGGCATGTCCTCTTCGGGCAAAATGAGGCTGATGACGCCTTTGTTTCCATGTCGGCCCGCCATCTTGTCACCCACGGACAGCTTGCGCTTGATGGCCACGAACACCTTGACCATCTTGATGACGCCTGGAGGAAGCTCATCACCCCGCGAGAGTTTCTCTACCTTCTCCTCATAACGAGAGCGAATCTCGGTAAGGTCTTCGTCGAGACGGTCTGCCAGTGCCTCGATGCGCTGCTCGACCCGACCAGAGCCCTCGACCTGCAATTCACGCCAATACTTCGGCGGAATCGTGGAAAGCAGCTCACGATCCAGCTTCTTGCCCTTCGCCACGAGCACCTTGCCCCGATCGTCTACGAGCCGCGCTG
This sequence comes from uncultured Myxococcales bacterium, assembly GCA_964539505.1. Taxonomy (GTDB): domain Bacteria; phylum Myxococcota_A; class Polyangia; order HGW-17; family SLPX01; genus CAZIJS01. Next base: position 1,231 of record CAZIJS010000099.1, on the reverse strand, counting down.
CCGTGGTCTTTCCCAGGAGCAGCTTGCGCATCTTGGCAAAATACGACTCAGCCACGATCTTGGTATGGTCGCGCTGGTCCAGCAAGAGGCGCTCGCGCTCGGCATCCTCGATGTCCTTGGCGCGTTCGTCCTTCTCGGCGCCTCGTCTCGTAAAGACCTTTGCGTCGATCACGATCCCGTGCACCCCAGGCGGAACCTTCAGGGAAGTGTCGCGCACGTCACCTGCTTTCTCGCCGAAAATCGCCCGCAGCAATTTCTCTTCCGGACTGAGCTGGGTCTCACCCTTGGGCGTGACCTTGCCCACGAGGATGTCGCCACTGCGCACCTCGGCACCGATACGCACGATCCCGCTCTCGTCGAGATCCTTGAGAGCTTCTTCGCCCACGTTGGGAATGTCCCTCGTGACGTCTTCCTTGCCCAGCTTGGTGTCCCTGGCGATGCACTCGAACTCCTCGATATGCACCGATGTGTAGATATCTTCTTTGACCAGGCGCTGGGAAACCAGGATGGCGTCTTCGAAGTTGTATCCGGCCCAGGGCATGAAGGCCACGAGCACGTTCTGACCCAGGGCGAGTTCGCCCGAGTCCGTGGCCGGTCCGTCCGCGATCACATCACCCTTGGCCACTCTGTCGCCCTTTTTTACGATGGGCTTTTGATTGAAACAAGTGTTCTGATTGGAGCGGCGGTACTTGACGAGATTGTAGATGTCGGGCGAAACAGCGTCGAGTTCGTCCTGACCCGAGACTTCCTCTGGACGGACCACGATGCGCCCGGCGTCCACCGACTCTACCACACCGCTACGCTTGGCCACCACCGTCACGCCGGAATCCCGCGCCACCACAGGCTCCATTCCGGTTCCCACCAGTGGAGCCTCCGTGCGCACGAGGGGCACGCCCTGGCGCTGCATGTTCGAGCCCATCAGTGCGCGGTTGGCGTCGTCGTGTTCCAGAAACGGGATGAGCGCAGCGGCCACTGACACGAGTTGCCCAGGAGACACGTCCATGTAGGAGACCTCTTCTGGGGACACCTCCATGAAATCGCCGTTGTACCGCGCCTCGACCTTTGATGCGGCGATGGTACCGTCGGGTGCCAGCGGCGTGTTTGCCTGGGCGATATAATGCCCTTCTTCCTGCAGTGCCGACAGGTAGACCACCTCCTCTGTGGCCTGCCCATTTTCGACCTTGCGGTACGGAGTCTCGATGAAGCCGTACTCGTTGACCCTGGCATAGGT
>CAZIJS010000098.1:0-14457 GCA_964539505.1 uncultured Myxococcales bacterium | reverse complement strand
GGCACCCCCACGCCCTGTTCCGACCTGAGCGACGACCTTCAAGACTGTATTGCCCAGCCAGGGTGCAACATGACACCGGGCAAGTGTACGGGAGGGGTCGGTTGCGCAATGCATCATGATCAAACGTCATGTGAAGCTAGTGGCGCCTGCACCTGGTCGGATTCATCCTGCGAGGGTACTGCAGAGGCCTGCGAAGGACGCAGCTTGGATGCGTGTCATCTGGGCTGTATCTGGTCCACCTCGTCGCATTGCACGGGCACTTGCCAGAACTGTGATGCCTACGCAGACTCTGGAAATTGCAACGCCCAGTCCGGCTGCACCTGGGGCGCAGTCTTCCATGGCTGCCAAGGCGACTGCACATCCTGCGACACGATCGAAGCCAGCAACTCATGCACCAACCAGGCAGGCTGCAACTGGATCGAGGCAAGCTGCAATGGAACCTGCAGGAGCTGCGACCAGTACGGAGACGAATCCTCCTGCAACGCACAGCCTGGATGCTCCTGGACCCAATAGACCAGCGTCGAAATCCCACGTCCGTGGCAAGGTCCAGGCAAGTCGGCCGGGCGCAGGCGGTGCCGCCAGGCATTGCCAGAACCATGCCTCGCTGCTACCAATGGCTCGGTGACGAAAACTGTGCCAGCCGGTGGGCGCCGTCCCAACGCGCATGCCACGGGAGGTTTCTTCCATGTCGCTCTATGCAGAATCCCTGAGAGCTTTTCTCAAGCCGGTGGTCCCCTACCTCGACGATCCCCGTTGCAGCGAGATCCTGATCAACGGCCCCGAAGACGTGTGGGTGGAAATGGGCGGCCGACTTTACCACACCGAGGCCCGGTTCACCGAGGACGGCCTGCTGGCGGCCGCCCGCAACATGGCCCAGTACGTGGGCAGGCCCCTGTCCGATGACAGGCCGAGACTCGACGCGCGGCTTCCAGATGGATCCCGCATCCACGTGATCTTGCCGCCCATCGCCCGCTGCGGCACCACCATCAGCATCCGCAAATTCTTTCCGGGGGGGCTGAGCATCGACCAGCTCATCGAGTTCGGATCCATCACCCCTGAGGCGGCCAGGTTCCTGGAGGCCTCGGTGCTGGTCTCGAAAAACATCGTGGTGGCAGGCGGGACCGGCTCGGGCAAGACCACGTTGCTCACTGTGATGTCGCAGTTCATCCCCAATGAGGAACGCATCATCACCATCGAAGACAGCGCCGAACTCCAGCTCACCCAGGACCATCTCGTGCCCCTGGAAGCCAGGCCTCCCGATGAACGCGGCCATGGCGCCGTCACCATCCGCGACCTCCTCCACAGCTCGCTCAGGCTCAGACCCGACCGCATCGTCATCGGCGAGGTGCGGGGCGGCGAATGCTTCGACCTGCTCCAGGCCCTCAACACGGGTCACGGAGGCTCGATGACCACCACCCACGCCAACAGCCCGAGGGAGACGCTCACCCGGCTCGAAAGCCTGGCCCTGCTCAGCGGGGTGGAGCTTCCCCTGCGCGCGGTGCGCGCCCAGGTGGCAGCCGCCATGGACATCATCGTCTGTGCAGGACGCTTCGTGGACGGATCGCGCAAGGTCACCCACATCTCCGAGGCCATGCCCCTCGACGATCGCGGCGACTACCGGGTCCAGGACCTCTTCGTCTACACTCAGACCGGCAGGGACGAGGAGGGGCGCGTGATCGGATACCTGGCTCCCACGGGAGTCCTGCCATCCTTCCATCGAAAGCTCATCGCAAACGGGTTCGACGACCTCGACGAATTTTTCTTCGATCCCGAGACCTACGGACTGCCGGCACCCCCGGTCTTCGACGGCCGCGCCTCCGTGGGGCCCGCCTCTGCAGGACAGCAGTCCGCAGTTGCGGCCTTCGACGATTTCGGCCAGGATACAAACCCCGGATGAGCCATCCAGCCGCAATCGAGGAGGTTTTGCGTGGGCAAGGGAAAGCACAAAAAAAAGAAAAAGGGACCAGGCCCCTCGTATCTGTGCCGGAACAAAAAGGCCCGGCACGACTATTTCATCGAAGAGACCTTCGAGGCGGGCATCGTTTTGCAGGGCAGTGAAGTCAAGTCTCTGCGCGCCGGCAGGGCCAGCCTCACCGAGGCCTACGTGGTGATCCATGAAGGAGAAGCCTATCTGATAGGCGCACACGTCTCTGAGTGGCCCTACTCACACGCCAGGAACCACGAACCAACCAGGCGCCGAAAGCTTTTGCTCCATGCCAAGGAAATCAAGCGTCTCATGGGCAAGATCCAGGAGAAGGGCTATACGCTCGTGCCCCTTTCGATGTATCTCAAAAACGGCAAGATCAAGTTGGAGGTGGGCCTGGCCAAGGGAAAGCGCAAGTACGACAAGCGAGAGGCCATCCGCAAGAAAGACCAGCAACGCGACCAGGAGGCCCACCAGTCTCGATTCCGCTGACCACCGAAGAATTTTCCAAACCAAGGCGCCCTGCTCGGTGCTTTCCGGCGACGTTTTGCGGCTGCTCCCGCGCTGCTTTCAGCGTGCGGTCTTGTTCGCCTGGGTTTGCTCCCCTCGGCAGGCTGCGTCTCACCAGGCGGGCAGCCCATCGTCGCCCGCCATGCGCTGCAACAGCGACAGGCGCCTCCATGCCTCGTCTATCCGATCCAAGGCCTGGCCCGCCCGGCCCTCCACCACCACCGAGGCAGCAGCGGCGGCGAGTCGGGCGGCCTGCACCGAAGACCAACCCCGGGACAAGGCGGCGAGCAATACGACCCCAAAGACGTCTCCGGCACCAGTGGGATCCACCTCGTCGGCGGGGTGTGCCTCCACCCAATGCCTTGTCCCTTTTTCGAACAGCTCACAACCCCGCTCGCCGTGGGTGTAGGCAACCAGCGATACTCTTTCCGCGAGGTGGGAGACAATTCCGGGATCGCCGGCCGCGTCTTCATCGCTGAGCACCACCATGCGCACCCTCTCCAGGGAGGCCATCGAGGGCCGCCACACCTGGGACAGCACGCGGCCCTGCGGGCCCACACGCCGCATCCAACCCTGGGCCCCAAGGGCCACCATACCGGGAAGAGATGCCGACAGGTCCAGGGAGACCTCGCCCATCACCGGACAGAGATACAGGGCGGGAGCAGAACGCCATGTCTCGGGGATATCCTCGATACCCAGGGGTTCGGCCAATCCGCAGAGGCGCTGCTGCCTGCCGGTCGCGCGGTACCTGTTTTCGAAGCAGGTGCTCTGGGCTGCCGGCCGCACCGCCACAGACAGCCCGGCCAATGCGCTGCGATGGGAAAAATCCACGCCCCAGGACGTCACCACGCCCACCCGCAGCCCCAAGCCGCTCGCAGCCCTTGCTGCGTAGTAGGCCGCACCTCCCGGAAGGCTCCGGCCCTCCACCAGATCCAGGGTGACGTGCCCCACCACCAAGAGGTCCACAGGGGGATGAGACTCGCTGCTCATGGCTTCTTTCGGCCTCTCCCGCAAAGGCTTTCCAGGTGCCGGGCTGCTTCCCCAATGCCGCCCGGGATCGCACCAGCAAGCATGCTCCGCCAGTCCTTCGGACAATGTTTCGAAACCACATCGAGAGCCTGCCTCTGGATGCGCCTGGTGGCACCTTTCCGCAGAGCAAAAGCCACCGCACCCCAGAGCACCTTGCTGTCCTGTCGTCGCACAGAGTCGGTCAACTCGTCCAGGGCCCCCAGCAGGTCCAGCGCCAGCCGCTCGAAAGGCCCCTGAGCCTTGGCCCTTCGGGTGGCGTCTTTCAATGCCGCAGCCATCAGCCCCAAGGTCTCCGTTCGCTGTGCCGAGGCCAGCAATCTTGCGGCCCTCGCCGCTTTCCAGGGTCCCTTTCGGTATCCTGCCAGGAGCTTTCTCAACAGGGGCCATGCCTCTGGATACCGGCAGGTCGCCAGGACCGTGGCCAGGTCCACCGTGGCACCCAACCCGTACCGCTGCACCTGGCCGGCCAATACCGAACCGATCCCCTGGGGACAAACCTGTCCCAACATGGAGCTGCATGACAGGCGGACCCACTCCCAAGGGTCTTGCAGGGTGCATCGCAGCAGTGCACGCCCCCGCCCTGCCCAACCCGCTCGCACAAGCCCGCGCAACGCAGCCACCCGCATCCTGGGAGCGGGATCGGCAAGGAGCCTGCGCAGAGTCTGGACGCCGAGGCCGGTTGCTCCCGCCGAGCGCACAGCGGCCCAACGCAGTAACTCCTCTCGGCCCCGCCGAACCAGGCTCGTGAGCAGACCCACCACCTGACTCCTGAGAGCCTCGGCTCCTGTCCAACCCGATGACTGGGCCGCAGACCAGCCCAGGACCTGGACGAGGCGAAAACGATACCTGAAAGCCCCATTGTTCTTCCAAAGGGGCAAAACGAGATCAGCGGTTCGAGCAGCGGGGGCCACACCAGCCAAGACTCTCTGGCCCGCCGTCCAGATGCGCCGTGGAGAAGGGTTCTTCCCCAAAAGCGCAGACTGGGACAGCTCAGATGCCTCGGTGGAGACCAGCAAACCAATCAGCTTTTCGGCTGTCTCCTCCGATACACGATCCAAGAGCCTGGCAGCAGCCAAAGCTGCGATATGCCGTCTCCCCAGTTTCCAGGCACTCTCCAATGCCAGCCAGCCGAGAGCCTGACCAGTCCCTTCGGAGAAGAGTCGGCCCAGGAGTCGGGCCCCGGCAAACCGGCCTGCAGCCTGGGCGAACCTGCGACGCACCGGCCGTGACAACTGCGTCACCCGATCGGCGATTTCGCCAAGTCGATCCGGGACGAGGTCCAAGAAGGCCATGGCAAGGAAATCCGCAGCACCGCCCTTGCTCCGGGCCAGGGCCGCACGAACCCTGGGCACCACCGCCTTTCCCAAACCTCGAACCACTGAGATTGCCAGGGCACGATCCACCCGCCCTGAGGCCACGTCCGCTGCCAGACGCTGGAGCCCCCCGCGCAAATCCAGACTCGTGAGAAAATGGAGCTCGGAAATGGCCGTCCGCCCCCCGGCAACCCGATCGGTTCCCTGGTACGCCGACAAGAGCACCACTGTTGCGCAACGCGCCCGGACCGGCTTGGGGAACCGCACCCAGAACACTGGAGGGAAAGGCCCTCCGGACCCGCTGTCCGGTACATCTACCACATAACGCTGCCCTCCCTCGAATGTGAGCAGGAACCGGGCGACCCGATTGTCCCGAGCCAGGGCCTTGGGACTGGATGCATTTCCGGGAACCAGGACGAGACCCAGGATGTCGTAGGGCCAGGCAGGACTCCTGGCATCCAGAAACTCTCCCATTCCAGCGCCGCCTCGCGCCTCGGCCCACACCGTGGACAAATCTCCGTCATCGATCCCGCGGGGGCGCCCCAAGCCCTCCACCCGCCCCCCGTCTCCTTGCCGCGTGGATGCGGACAAAAACCTCATGGCCGACAGCCCTGCGGGCCAGGTCAGCCCGTTGGGCGGCCGCAGCGTCGCATGGAGCACTTCGATCCCCTTGGTGTCGGGACGAAAAGACACGGGCCTCATGTGCCAGGATGCCGGATCGAACGCCCTGGGAAAGAGGCGAACCGGAGCCTTGTCGCAACGCTGCCATCCCTTGTGGGTCTCGGAGACCAACAGACGGGAGGGCCCTGTCTCCAACCGCCGGATCACCTCTCCGTCCGGCCCCAGAGAACCGGTACGACCGGACCAGACCAGTTCCCAGCGGCCCGCCCTGAGGACCAGGACCATCTCCACCGCCCCAAGAGGCTGTACAAAACGGATCCGAAGCGCCGGCATTTTGTGATACAGAAAGGACGATATTGACTCGACCCTGGCGCCATCGAGCTTTGCAGCCACCTGCCCCTCATACAACAGTCTCCGGCCGCGCAGCACCCGTACCCGACTGGACTGGAGCACTCGAACGGATACGCCGGGCCGCGTCCTGGAACCAGCCCTGGCCTGATGGGACAGCGAAAAGACCGACACCAGACAAACCAGCCGACTGAAAAACTTCATCTTCGATGATTGCTGCACGGTGACCCCATCCCTCCAGCCCTCCGGGCAAAGACACCCAAAGGTTTTTTGCAAAGAAACCTTGCCGGCAGACAGCGGCGTCCAACGCCCCGGGCAGAGGGATGCTACCCGGCCCACCAGGCCACGTCAACGCCATCTTGCGCCACGAAATCGGGCCTTCCCAGCCCAGATAAGAAGGCACGGATGTCGTCGGCAAGGGGCGCGATGATTTCAAGGGCCCCGCCCTGGTCTGGATGGGGCATGGTCAGCGACAGGGCATGGAGCGCCTGCCGGGACAACAAAAGTCGTTTTTCGAGATCGGGCGTCATCCCGTTGCGGATAAACTCGAAAAAGACATCTGTCTCGACGCCATACATCTTGTCGCCAAGGACAGGATGGCCCAGGGCCGACAGGTGCGCCCGAATCTGGTGTTGCCTGCCCGTGAGGGGCTGGGCTTCCACCAGACTGAAGTCTTTCCAGACGGCCAGCGGCCGAAACGTGGTGGAAGCCGGGGCACCGTCATCCACCACGTGCATCTTTACGGCAATCCGGGAATCTTGTCTCGTGGCGAGGGGCAAATCGATGCGCCCCGCCTCCGTGACTCGTCCCCGCACCACCGCCAGGTATCGCTTGTGCACCGCTCGTTCCTGGAACATACGCTTGATCCGGCGCTCGGCATCCTTGCTGCGGCAGACCAGGAGCACCCCGGATGTTTCCCTGTCCAGCCGATGGGCCACCACCAGCTTTTCCCCGAACGTCTCCCGCAGGATCGTTGTCACCGTGTGCTTGTAATAGCGCCCGGTGGGATGGACGGGAAGGCCCGCCGGCTTGTCCACGGCAAGGAATCCTCCGAAATCAGCAATGAGCGGCACGCTGTCTGGAGCGGGAGGTTCGGACTTGATGGGACGCTGGATCACCACCTCGTCGCCGGGATGCAGGAGGACCCCGGGCTTTTTGGGCGGCGCCCCGTTGAGAGTCAACGTCGACTCGATGATCCGGCGAGCCCTGCTGCGAGACAGCTTGGAAAACCGCGCGCAAAGATATCGATCCAGGCGCATGTTCCTGGCCCAAGGCTCCACCGAAAGCCGAATCTCCACGACGCCGAGATCCGAACGTTGTCGCCACTCCACCGTCACGACAGCAGTCCTTTGCCACGAGGCTGGTTCGTCCTCGTCAACAGGCCCAGGCCCCCAAAGTCAGGGCACATCGAAATGCAGGATGAGACGCTGGTCGGGCTTGATCAGCACGACCCGCTCCTCGGACGAAAAGGGGCCGTGGCGCACCTTGACGCGATAATGGCCCGGCTTCAGGCGAAAAGACGCCCTGGTGTAGTCCATGCGCCTGTCGTTGATATAGATCCAAGCTTTCTTGTTGGCATCCACCACGAGCACACCAGGAACGCTCGAAGCAGCATTCTCGCCCCCTGTCCTCGTTGCCGGTCGCCCCCTACCCGCCTGTCGTCCCGTAGTCTCATCGTGCCGACGCCGCCCGGAAGAGCGAAAACGCCGCCGGCCTACCCTGGTCCGTCGAATCCTGTGTCCCCGGCGTAGATCGGCCACCAGGTGGACCGTCTCACCTTCATCGAACTCGATTTCCTGTTCCCAATCGGGAAACCCTTCCTTGTGGAGTCGAATCTGCACGGGACTCGGAAGGCTCAACGTCAGTCGCGTAGGGGTCCGCACCCCGGTATCTCTGTCCTGAACGAACAAGCGGGCCCCCTCGGGACGACTCGACAGATCCAACGTCACCCGGTATAAAACGCCAGATTGTTTCGTAGCCCCCGGCCGTGTCACGGGATGGGACGACACTTGTTTCGTCTTGTTGTCCGCCTGCAAAAACATCCATCCCAGGTATCCCAGTCCGCCCAGGATCGCGAGGGTCACGGCGGTCTGCAGGATCCACACGAACCCCCGAAACACCCTCTTGAAAAGCCCAGGCCCCTCGCGTTTCGCCTGGGATTCACCCGTTTCCCGCCTTGCCTCGGCCTCGACCTGCTTCTTTCTCTTTCGCCGCGCCCACCACCCCTCCTTCTCCGGCCTGGCGGCGGACTTGTCCCTCGATGCGCTGCCAGACGGCAGCGCATCCTTGGGTGGGGGAGGCTCGATGGCAGGCTCGGCCAGGGGATCGGGGATGCTCGGGTCCTGGGCGAGCCCAACAGGCCCCAGGGGATCGGGGATACCCGGGTCCTGAGGGGGCCTGTCCAGACCAAGACCCAAATCGATGCGATCCCCTGAATCATGACCAACCTGTCGTGCCGCTGCCGCACGACCACGAGCCGACGCTCCCCCTCCCGATGCGGGCGCCCGCACCCGCATGGGAGTGGCCGCAACAGTGGCACCGCCGTCCAACTCTCCCGCCTGCTGCACATGGTCTCGATCAGACCCAACCTCTACCAGGTCCGATGCGCTGAGCTCCAGGGTACCATCCCTCCTGGAATTGCCCGACCCGCCCAGAAATGCCCTGGAGGCCGGCAAATCCGTCTGCGTACTGGTTTGCCAGGATCCAGGGAACAAGTCCTGCATGAGTTCGGCCATGGCTTGTCGGTCGAAATGCAGTCCGGTGGACCGGGCATACCCATCCAATTGACGGCGAAATTCACCGGCACTGCCCCAGCGCTGCCGCGGATCAGGGGCCAAGGCACGCTCGATGAGCGCATTAATGGTGGCTGGAATGTCTGGAACGATCTGGTCGAGCGGCTCGATGAATCCCTGCTGGATATTCACCAAGAGCTGCATATCCGTCAGGCCCTGGCTGTGGGGCCTGCCCAGCACCATCTCGTAGAACACCACGCCCGCAGCAAAAATATCTGTACGATGGTCGATTGGTTCGCCCCGGGCCTGCTCGGGCGACATGTAACGAAACTTGCCCTTGATCACCCCCTGCTCGGTGCGATGCGACTGGGTCCTGGCCTTGGCAATACCGAAATCGATGACTTTGACGTCTCCCTCGAACGACACAATAATGTTCTGGGGGCTGATGTCGCGGTGGATGATGCCCAGGGGCTCACCGTTTGCATCTCTCTTGCGATGCGCATAGTCCAAGGCATCGAGCAGCCCGTCCATGACATATATGATGGCCGGATAGGGCAGGGCTCGCGGGAAATGCTTGTGGGCCTTACGCATCACCGCCGCCAGATCCCGACCGTCGATATACTCCATGGTGATGAAAAAGGAGTCCTCGTCACGACTCAAATCGAACACCTGGCAAATGTTGGGATGCACGAGTTGGGAAACCAATCGGGCCTCGTCCTGGAGCATCGCCACCACTTCGCGGTCCTCTGCATAGCGACTGTGCAGCTTCTTGATGGCCACGGTGCGCTCGAACCCCGCCTCACCAAGTGCCTTGGCTTTGAAAACCTCGGCCATCCCGCCGTAGGCGATACGTTCTATGAGCTGATATTTTCCAAGACGAACCGACGTCATGCATCCTCCGACTTTGTCATATGGTGGAGGCAAACCCGTTTTGCGTCAACAGTTCACCAAAGAAATCGAACGCATTGTTTTGCACCCTACAGCTACCGAGCACCAAGTCCCGATCGACAACACAAGGATGCATGGGCACGAATACCAGTTGACAGACCGATCGAAGACGCCCCAAAATAAACAAATGTCGCAATTGTCGGATAAATCGAGAAAGCAGCACGACAACACGATGAGACGGTTTCCACAGCACCGGACGAACGACGGCTTGTCACGCTCCTTTCTGCCCTTTTCCGGACATGCATTCACTATGTTTTCTTCAGCCATGCTGGTTTTCCTCGTTGTGGCGCCCACCTTCAACGCACAGGCCGGCCCGCAGCCGGCCGGCGGTGCATCGAAGAGGTCTCGACATCGCGCTGCGACGCGGCTAGACTCCGCTCAGCGGCAGGCCGCTGCAAAACCGGAAACCACGATTTACTGGTTCATCCGCAGCACCTGGCGAGCCAAGACAGATGAACTCGTCAGCCAAATCGAAGAATCGCTGAGCAACGACTCGAGAATTCGTTTCAAAGACAGCCAGGCAATCCTCGAACCACCAAGGGCCGCATCGCAGGCATTCTCCCAAGCAGAACGTCTCATCGAAGCAGGCAAGAAGTTCCTGTTCCAGTTGGACCTGGACAAGGCCTCCGAGCAGTTTGCAGCGGCGGTCCGGTTGTACGAAACCCATCTGGCCTGGCTCATCGACAGCCCCTTTGGCACGGGCAAACTCGTCGATGCCCTCTCCTCCCAGGCGTTGGGCGCCTTTCGGACCGGGGATTCTGACTTACTGGAAGCTGTCTTGTCCAAGATTCAGGCCCTCGATCCCCAATGGAAGGTTCCCAAGTCGTTTCCTGCTGAAATGAAAGAGAATCTCATGAACCTGCGCCTGGAACAAGATGAACTGGGCAAAGCGCGCCTTCAAGTGGCAACGCATCCCAATGCAGGCGTCGTCTATCTGGACGGAAAAAAACTCGGTCGCGCCCCCTTGTTGAGCGACCCAGTCCCAGCAGGACTCCATTACCTCACGATCCGCCGGAGGGGATTTCGGAGCCTGACCAAGACGGTGCAGGTGACTCCGCCGCGCGACAGCTCCCTGGACATCCCCCTCGAACCGGTGGATGCCTCCCTTTTATCCCACCTCAAGAATGCCTTGTCGGAAATGGGGGCCACCCTGGCAGGTCCGGGAATCCGCGCCACGGCTCGACGCCTCGATGTGGTCGTCCTCGTCCTGGGCCGCATCCTGGTCAGAGGCAGTGAGGCCAGCGTGACCCTGGTCGCCTACGACACCAGGAAAGGAAAGATCACCGGTCCTGCAATCACCAAAACCGTGGATCTCCAAAGCTTGTCGAGCGGCCCCGCGCACATGGTACAGGCCTTGGTCGATGAAATCGCCCCAAAACCCAAACCACGCAAAGCGCGGCCTGCGGCCAGGAAAAGGCCCAAGCAGCCATCCCGCTTTCTGCTCACCTGGCGACGTTTTCGCAAGTGGCCGGGATTTTGGTACATGGTCGGCGGAACCGCCGCACTCATCTTGACCGGCGTCGCGGTGGGCCTGGCAGTTGGTCTGACATCACAATCTCCAAACTATCCGGGCGCAGCCCGACACATTCTTTTTCTGCGCGCAGGACAGCGCAGGCCGGCAATGGGCCGGCCGGCATTCGTGCCTGCCATGTGGAGGTTTCCATGAAGGGACATCGAATCCATTGGACTGGACTCATCTTTGGCCTGCTCCTGGCCTCTGGATGCGGTTCCGACACACAGAAACTCGATGAAAGGGTTTCGGTGGAAAATGCGAATCCAACCGGGTCGGTGGGAGGACTCGTCTACGACGGAATCAGCCAAACCCCGATTTCCTCGGACACAGAGGTCCTCGTCACGGTCATCGCCGGAGACCAGACGATGACCACCACGGTGGATGAAAACGGCTTGTTTTCCCTTTCCGACGTCCCTGCTTCCGGACCAGTCCAGGTCCTCGTGACCGCTGACGGCTACCTCAGCGCACATCTGACCGCCGATTTCACCAACGAGGCCGGTGAATTCCCAGTCAGCAACGCCGCGGTTTCCCTCGGTCCCATCGGGTTGATTCCAGCCACGGGATCTCTGAGCATCCAGCTCTTCGACGACCAGGGTTTCCCGGTCACCGATGCAGCGCTGACCCTCACCACGAAACTGCGCTACCTCCTGTGGCAAGAGGGACGCCCCATGGCAATGGGAACCGAGACGGTGGGCGGCACCAGCGATTCCGAGGGCAGGGCCCAGTTCGACGGTCTGCCCGACTACTGGAGCCTCGGTGCCAATGTCGACGACACGGTCATCCTCACGGTCCCGCCCCTGGACTACGACGATGACGGCATCTACGACTTCCCGGGCAATGAGTATCCTCTCTCGGCGCTGCACAGCAACGGACCGGATCGGACCATCGTGCTCTCGAGCGGCTTTCAGCAGAGCCTGACGATTCTGTCGAGCAACGTTGCGGCACTGGAAACGAACGGGAACCTCACAGTACCCTCGGTCATCGCCCCGGATGACAGCATCCGCGTGGTGTTTTCGTTGCCCGTCGACCAAGACAGCCTCCTGGTTCGAGTCCTCGACGAGGCGGGAGAAAACACCATCGAAACGTCTACCACGCTCTCTGGAAGAACCCTGGAAATTTCCTTTGCATCTTCCCTGGCGGCTGGTTCCAAATTCCACCTCCAGATTCATGCCACCTCTTCCATAGGGAATCAGCCAGTCTCCGGGAATTTCTATGCCCCCCTCTACACCGCGGCGGCAGAGCCCCCCCGGGTCACGGACACGGACATCGATCGCGATGCCGACCCCAGCGAAGTCAACCACACGATCCTGGTCTTTTTCAACCAACCCGTGGGGCCCGGCAATCCCAACCGCACCAGCTACAGCGGCGGTTACTGCGTGGTCTGGTTCAACTACGATCTCGACGGGACCGGTAGAATTGGTGACATCCCCCCAGAGGTTGGTTCCGGAAGCTGCAACCGGGCAGGCGTGGTCTTCTCCTCGGCGGAAAAAACAGCAGACATGCCCGGAGCCCGACTGAGCGGATTCAGTTCCGTTTGGCGCATCTCCTTCCCCCAGGATCCGCAGTTTCCTGCCACCAGCGGAGGCCAACTCCAGCTTCTCTTCTCCGGGGTGACGGACACCAGCCGCATCTTCTCGACGCCTGACGGCCATGTCGTGCCAGACCAATTGACAGTGCCCATCCCATAGACCATTTTCCGACACTTCACCGGCTTTCCTTGTCGCCTCCAGTTGCGCTCAGCGTTGTCTGTGGCACGTTCGCGCCTCACCAGAATCACCCGACGGCGACAGAGCATCCAGGACATGACGACGGCATGGAACCTATGGAACCTCCGGCTGACCATCCATCACCAGAGGACAGCGCAGAAGGGCAGCAGAATCTTGCTCCTGTCAGCATGGGCATACTCAAACGCTCTCGACGCCCGGCGTCGTTTGTTGCGGGGACGGATGCTGCCGAAAGGAAAAACGGAAAAGACGACGGAAGGAACGACGACAGAAGGAAGGATAACGGAAGGCCAAACGACGGAACAAGAGATAACGGAAGGAGAGACCAGAGAAGGAGCCCCAGCGGCCTAGAAGATCACGTAGCGGTTGACGTGCTTACGACTCGCATACCGCGAATACACCTTGTAAATGGATGCCGGCTTGGCCTTGGAGTCGATTTCCTGCATGACCTGGTGAATCTGCATCCGGTAGAGGCGATACATCTGGAATGCAGCCTTGGCCATGGCCATCACCTGCCTGGTGGGCGCATCAGCCACGAGACACTGGCCGAGGTTTTGCTGTCCACCGGGATTCAACGCAAAGAGTTTGTCCTGGTCCTTGGCGGCACCAAACCCATACGCCTTGCCGTTGATTTTGTATCCGTCAGGATTTTTGTGTCCACAAGGAGAATTCAACTTCTTCCCGCAAACCGCGTTCTTGGGGTCCAAGACAGCAATGGCAAGCTGACCAGGTCCCGTAAAATAAGCGCCGAACCGAATCTTTTGGACCCGTCCCTGCAGCTTTTTGCGCCCTTCCTTGGTCATGGAATTGAGCACCTCCCCCATCTGCCCTTCGAAACGCCGCATGGAGACCACCAAGATCCTCAAACGCTTGAGCAGGGCAAAATACGTAAAGAGCTGCCCAACCACCGTCCGATCCTTGGGTTCGAGCATGTTGTAGAAAATACCGAACACATCCGCGCCCTTGATGCTGGCGAAGGCATTGGTGACGTTCTCGGCCCGCTGCCCGAATTCGGGCGAATAATCGATGACCGGCGTCCCGCGGTTGTCCACGAGGGGATACTGCTGTTCGAGGGCCTTGAACTGGCGCACCGCGGCATTCATCACCTTGAGTTGGGCAGTGATCTTCTTGCTGTCGTCTGTCACCTTGTTGACCCAACCGCGGATGAGCATGATCTTGCCGCATTGGCAGCCTGCAAAGAAACCCACCACTGCCAGGGAAGCAAAAACGATTCTCAGGATGAGGTCCTTTTTGCCATGCACCTCGCTGGCAAAATCGCCCAGGTCTTCTGTTCCGGGAGCAGCGGCCGGAGCCGGAGCGGCCTGACGCCGAGGCTCCTGATAGCCGGCCGGAGGGACCACCCCACTGGGAGGAACCACACCACCGGCACCTGCCGGAGGAACCACACCTCCAGGAGGAACCACGCCACCGGCCCCCGCCGGAGGAATCACACCTCCAGGAGGAACCACGCCACCGGCCCCTGCCGGAGGAACCACACCTCCAGGAGGAACCACACCTCCAGGAGGCGGCACCGCCCCCCCTGCCGGGGCCTTCGCACCCCCCTTTGCCAATCCCAACTTGGCTTTCAGCTCGGATATATCACGGACCGGCGGCTTTTTGGACTTGTCACTCACGAGTTTCCTCCACTGACAACGGCTGGTTTTTCATCAAACCAACACTTTTGGTGATTGGGCAGGTACTATATAGGAAGTCGCAAAATCGTCAAGGAACTAGAACCCATCCACCATCCACCATCCACCATCCACCCCATCCACCCATCCACCTATCCACCCAT
>CAZIJS010000097.1:13270-14537 GCA_964539505.1 uncultured Myxococcales bacterium | reverse complement strand
TCGAGAGAGCAGATTGCCTGGTACAAAAAAGCAGTGCAGTGGGCTGCGGCCGTGGTTCGAGCGGTTAGACCCGCAGGGGGATCCAAACGCGGACCCAACGATACAGAGAAAATGGAGTGGATGATGGCATCGAGAGAGCAGATTGCCTGGTACAAAAAAGCAGTGCAGTGGGCTGCGGCCGTGGAAGCCTTGGTGGGAGACGATCATCCCAAGCCGGCCCACCAATTTCTCGAAGGACTCAAGCAACTGGCAGAGCAGTTGGAGAGCGGACAGCCCCTGGTGGCCTTTTTGGGGCATTTTAGTTCGGGCAAGACCTCTTTGGTCAACCAAATCCTGGGCGCCGAGATGCTCCCAGTCAACCTGGACGAGACCACGGCCATCCACACCCTGGTTGCCTACGACCAGGGAGGATCCCGGCTCCAGCTCCCCTTGGGCAATGGCTGGTCCGACGTGGACCCGGAGATTTCAGAGGCCTTCTTTCGGCTCACACCATCCAAGTTGCGGGACAGCCCGGTCCTGGCGCATGTCTTGAGCCGGAAGCTCTGGGTCCGCTACCTCACCGACCAGCTCCAGCCAAGGGCCCGCGGCATGCGGTTGCTGGATACGCCGGGCCTTGGCTCGCGCACCATGCGCCAGGGACTCAAGTCTTTGAAGAACGCCATGGAACGCAAGACGGTCCGTACGGACCAAATTGTGGCAAAGTTTCGCAAGCAAGAGTCCCAAGGCGAAGACACCGTTTCGACCCTCATTGAATGGCTCGAAGAACAGGCTGACTGGATCGAGACCCTTTCTGAACAGGTGCCTTCGATCCTCTCCGCTGACCTGGTGTTTTGGGTCGTGGACATCCAGCAAGGCCTCAAGCGCCGCGACGTGGAACTGATCCAGGCCACTTCACAGATTGTTCCCCTGGCAGTGCTCCTCAACAAGGCGGACCTGCTTGTGGCATCAGACAGGGACCGGCAGGTGCGCAAGGCCAGAGAACTCCTGGAGCGAGGTGGCCTGGAGTCTGTTCCGGTGATCGCCCTGTCGGCCCACGATCCCTCCGATGGAAAGGGCGTGTTGGACTTCATGGTGGCCAGGCTTTCCTCGGTGGACCGTGATTGGGTGAGGGGCTTCAGTATCTACTTCGATAGGCAATTTCAGCTCCTAAACCTTTGGTTTGAAGCCAAGGGTGTGAGCCAGGAAGCAAAAACAGCGGCCAAAGAACTCTTGATGCGGGTGGACCTGTCGGGACGCATGAGGGAGGCGATGCGCAGGCTGAGGCGAT
>CAZIJS010000097.1:10736-13170 GCA_964539505.1 uncultured Myxococcales bacterium | reverse complement strand
TGCCATTGGCCCTGGACCTGGATTTCCAGATGGCAGACGCCCTGGTGGGCCGGTACCAGGCCCTGGTGGAACGGGGAAAGCTCCTGGGCACCTACTTGGACGACGAGGAGGCAAAGTAGTCATGTTGGAAAGCTATCGGAAAAATGTCGAAGATGTCCGCCAGATTTCCCATCGGGTCCAAGAATTCCTCGATGAGCTGGCATCCCAGGCCCAGGACTGGTCCCAGGCCCTGGGCATCGAAGACAAGCGCCGGGTCCTGGAACGGGTTCGCCAGGACCTGGATGGCCGCAAGGACGTGGTTTTGGCGGTTGTGGGCCAGATCAAGACGGGAAAGAGCACCCTGCTCAACGCGCTGCTCTTCGATGGAGAAGAGGTGCTGCCCTCTGCCGCGTCTCCCAAAACCGCCAGGCTCACGGTGATTCAGGCGGGCCCCAGGAGAAAGGGCCTGGCCCGGTTTTACAGTCGTGAGGAATGGGCGGCCATCAAAAAGCGGGCCAAGGAAGGAGACCGGGTGCATTCCGAGATCGTGGAGGATGCGCGGTTTCAGCTCGATGATGCCGAGATTGCCTCTTTGTTGGGCAGTGAGAAGGCCATCGACCAGGGCTGGGAGGAACTCGACGAATACGTGGCCGAGGACGGTCGTTTCGCGAACCTGGTTCGGGAGGCGGAGATCACGATTCCTCATGCCAGTCTGGATGGCATCACCGTGGTGGACACGCCGGGACTCGACGATCCCATCGAGGCGCGCGAGCGGCAGACCCTCGACTTTCTCCACAAGGCAGACGCGGTGATCGTGGTGGTCTCTCCCTCCATCAGGTGGCTGGACGCCAAGGACATAGATCTCCTGTTGAACCAGCTCGGGTCCGGGCCCTTGCGCCACGGCGCCGTGGTGGTGGTGGCCTCGCGCATGGATGCCCTGGACGACAGGCAGCAGAGGGAATGGGCCGCGATGAAGTCCCGTGCCGCCGGAGTGATGGAGGAACAGGCCCGGCGCAGGGGCATGGATGCAGATCTGGTGATCGAGTCCATCCGGCGTGTCTTCGATCCCAAGGCCATCGTGGAAGTTTCGGCTCTGGCCCACATCATCGCCAGGTGGCGTCAGGGGGCTTGGGTTCCCACCACGGGCAGGGCCAGGACCTTGGAGCAGTACGAGGCCATGATCGCCAAGCGATGGAAACAGGTCCGTTCCCCGGATGCCTTCCTGGATGCCGCGGGTGTGGAGCGGCTCAGGGAACAGGTGGAGATCGTGGTGCGGGATCGAAAGAGCCGAATTCTTTTGGGCGGGGCCATGGGTCGAATCCAGGAGGTGATCCTGGGTCTGGAACAGACCATCGAGTCTCGAAGGAGCGATGCGGCCAAGCAACTGGAAGTCCTGCAGCAGGGGCTGGAAGTCTACGAAGCGACCGTGCGGCGCGAGCAGGATTTCCTCGAACGGATCGGGTCTGGCAGGGCGCGCCTCAAGGAGGGCCTGATGGCTATCGAGCGCGACATGGACGACCGCTTCGACAGCGACATACCTCAGTGGGTCACCAGGGCCCGGATACGGGCGCCCGTCGTGAAGACCGGGTGGGCCGCGGTCCTGGGCCCCGAGCAGGTCCGACGCAAGCTCATGGACCAGGTCGAAGACATCGTCCTGGAAGTGCTGCCCGTTTTGAAGGACTACGTGGCGCAGGCGCAGCAAGAATTTCGGACATTGCTCACTGATTTGGGACTGGGCGCGCTCTCTGGAGACGAAGCAGACACCCTGCAACGGCTCCAAACCGACATCATGGCGGTGTTCGACGCAGAGATGCGGATCATCCGCCAGGACCTGAGCAACGTGGATCCGGCGGAACTCGCTCGGGATTGGACGCCGGATGTGCCGGGCTTTTGGAGCCGCCTCGTTTCCAGCGGACAACAGAAATACCAGGGAGCAGCGGACGACTATGCCGCCAGTGTGCGCAAGCAGACCAAGGATCATCTGGGAAAACTCTATGAGGCCCATGCCAGGAGAGCGCCCAAGGACGCGCAGGCCAAGGTCAAGGACTGGTTGGAACGCCGCAGAAGAGAAGTGGAAGATGCGATCCGGGAGCTGAGCAGCCACAGGGACGATGCCGAGGCAGAAAGGGCCAGGCTGGAGGCTTCTGCCCGGCAGATCGAAGATTTGGCCGAGAGGTTTCAGGTCCGGATCGCCTCTTTGCGCCAGCGTCTCGACGCGTTGGAGCGACAACTCGGGTGAATGGAATGAAAGACCATGTGCGGCGTGGAGCAACATGCGCTGGCAAAACCGCCGGACGCGACCGCCAGGCAAGGCCAGCCGTTCGGCCAAGTAAGGACCTGGCCTTTGGCGGATATGTCGACTGCTCTGTCCACCCAGGAGGATTTCGATGATGAAGACACGACGAGAAGAGACCAAGGGCCAGCCGGATGCGACGGGCCCGTTTGGATGGATGAG
>CAZIJS010000097.1:0-10636 GCA_964539505.1 uncultured Myxococcales bacterium | reverse complement strand
AACGCAACCGTCCAGACCACGTTTTCCTGGATGGATGGTCTTGACCCAGGTGGCACGCACCGAGGGCATCCTGGGATTGTTTCCCGGACACCTCGTTCGTCCCATGCCCGACGGCCTCACAGAGATTGTCGGTTCGCCGGACCAGGTGCTCGAAACCTTTGTCCAACTGGCAGCCAAGCAAGGCGGCCGGGAATTTCTGGAGGGCTGGAAGAGCCAGAGGACCAGACTGCGCGACCTGTTGGACCAGGCAGACGAGCAGGGAATCGCCAGGCTCTTGAACCAGATGCGTGAATGGATCGAGCAGGACGAAACCGAGATCCGCGGCCAGTTGCAAGAGACCCTGGAAGAAATGAGCGGCTCTGCCTCTGGGGGAGAGCACTCTGACGACGAAGAGGTCCTGGCGGTATCCGCCTATCTTCGGGAGCACTGGGCGGATCTGGGCGATGGCCGGCCCTTTCCGGACCTGCGCCTGCACGCATCAGAACTCATGGTGGGGTTTGGACGTCTCCTGAGGATTCGAGGCCGCCTGCAGACAGCCAGGCGGGTCGCAGACAGTCTGGACCAGGCCGACGCTTCGGTGTTGGATCGCGCTGGGACCCTGCTGGCCGTGCTCGACGACCTGGCTGGGTGAAGAGGCAGGCGAAGAGGACACAGATCAGGAACCCGGTCACTGGGCCGCTGCCCCGGCCCAGCGGGACAAGACTCCTTCGGCCGGCTTGTCACGCACCGAGAAGTCCGGGGCCAGGGGAAAGGAGAGAGGCCAGTAGCCGAAGGGCAGCAGTCCTGCCACCTCCGGGGTCTGGGCCGCGAACCGGGCATAGGCATGCATCACCCTGGCCTGATCGGTGCCCGACAGGGCGTAGCGCCCCATTTGCCATTCATCTTCACCATCGTAGACCGCGTTTTGCAGGTTCACGCTATAGAACGTCGTGCCTCGCCAGGACTGCTGGACCGCGGCATAGGCTGGTTCCAGCCAAACCGGAATGCCCTGTTCTCTGGCGGCGGCAAGAACGACCGCAGTCTGTTCACCCACGTCTGCCAGGAGTTCGTCGTCGCTGGGCGAGGGGCTGTCGGCAAGCTGGCCGGCTGTCTGGAAGCTGATGAAATCCACGGCGTCGAGGAACGTGATCTCGGAGATGTCGGGAATCAGGTACGAGGTGCCGTCCTGGCCGGAGAACTCCCAGACGTTGACGCCGACCTGGCCGCTGAACACGCTGCGGATGGCTGCGATGAACGTCCGCCATCGCTGATCTGCGTCTGGGATGACACCTCCTGTGTGCATGCCTTCTGGATAGAAAGAATAGAGCAACGCTCCGTGAGCCTCCGCAATTTCGGCATGGTGCAGGTGCATGGCGGTGACCTGCTCGAACCAGGCGTCCCACCAGGCCGAGTCTCGTCCCTGGCTGTCTGCGAGCTTGGGATGGACCTGGGGCTGGACGATGACGCTGATTCCCTGGGCGACCAGGGTGTCGATCTGCAGGGCGAGCATGTCGTCTGGGTAGTTCGGGTGGTCGTCGATCTGGTTTTCGATCACCGGCAAGGGATCGGTCTGTGCCACTTGCCAGGGGGGCGAGAGGAGGGCCGAATCGAACCCGAGGGACTGGAGGCGCTGGGCGGTGGGGGCGAACATGACCTGGAAGGCGGGTTCGAACAGGTCGGCCATGTAGGCGCCGAAATGGAGTGGTTCCCCCTGCGTCCGGGCCGTGACAGCCTCCGTGGTCAACGATGGATCATCGGTCACGATGGCAGTGCCGTCTGCGGGAAACCAGCGCCAACGCTCTACCTGATCTTCCTGAACGCCACCTGGGACATAGGTCGTGCTCCGGCCGTATGAGGTCCAGAAATAATCGTTGGTGTCTGGTTCGAGGTACTCGGCACCGGGAAAATCGAATCCGTCGCGGGTGTAGCGGTAGACCACCAGAGGCGTTCCGTCTGGTTGTTGCCGGGTGGAGTCTGGCACGTTGGCCGTGAAGGTACGCGGGCCCTCTCTGGTCATCTCGATGGGTGTGTTGCCCTCCAGCCACAAGACGACCCTGTCTTCGGGCGGAGTGTTTTCCGGGACGGTCACGCGAAACAGCATGGCCTGCGATGAGCCGCCATCGTCTTGCGAGGCCCCGTCACCTGCAACTGCGCCATCACCTGGAACTGCGGCATCGTCTTGGTGCCATCCATTCATGTTTTGGTCCGAGCTTCCTGGTCCACAGCCGTCAGCCGCCGCCATCATGGGGATCACCGACAGGAGGAAGAGCCCCAGCAGGGGGCCGGATCTGAATTTGGACGTCGTCATGGGCATGGTTCCTGAAATTCTTGGGACAAATCATTGATGTCATGATGAGATTTTGTCGGTTCGCCTGTCATGGTCAAGGCAGGGGCGCTCCACAATTGGGGCAGTGATTGTCCTCGGGCGGCACCACCTTGCTGAGGCAGTAGGGACAAGTGACTCGATCGGATCGTCGTTTCGATGTGCCGCCAAGAGCGATTTCAATGGGAACCCCATTGATGTAGATATTTGATTTCCGTGGGGCATTGATTCGACAAACCTGTTCGAACAGGTATGTCAGGAGGGCAAGACAGCGGTCCATGGTTTCGCCGCGTTTTTCGGGGATGTCGGAAACCATCCCGCGGGTGGGTATTTCCATGCGAACCTGCCCGTTGTCCTTGACCTGCAATCTCCGGAGTCCCAGTGCGACAAACTGGCTCGCAATGTGTTTTCTCACCTTGATCGAGACATGGTCTTCCACATGCGAAGGCCCCTTGGTTCGATAGACCCCCGTTCCCCACGTGGCAAGGGGCTCTCGTTTGGGACGGTTCTCCAGGACGAAGACTGGGTAATCGAAGTGTTTTCCATAGTTGTCTGTGCCCAGGAGTACCAGTTGCTCCCAGGGGCTGGCAATACTGACGGTCACGGGAAACTCACCCTGCCGTCCGGAGAACCTCAACTCCACCCCTGATCGCGTCTTGTTCCTGCGCAAGGGTTTGGATCGGTCGAGTCGAGATGCCAGAGTTTCCAGAAACTCGGTCATTGCCTGGATGTCGGTGGCTTCGTTCATTGAATGGCCTCGCACCTTCTTTGTCTCGTTTTGGTGGTCAATCTATAATACCCTCCATATTTTTTTTTGACTTGTCCACTCTGTCAATTCCTGAGCCGCCGACGCTTCATCCGAACCCAGATTCTCCCTTGCATCCAGTTGGGTCGGCGTGTAGCTTGTTTTCTCCAGAGAGATACGGAGAGTTGGATGATGAAAAAGGACGTGATTATCGGGTTGATCGTGGCGGCGATGGTGCCTGCACCGGCCTGTGTTTTCGATCCCGTGGCCGACGTGACGGGAGATTCGGGCCTGCCGGATGCGGCGGTGGATTCTGCGGTGGATGCCCGAGTCGATGCGCGCGTGGATGCATCGGATGCAGCCGATGCCCTGGTGGACGTGGTAGAGCCCGACGCAGGATGTACGAACGGGTTTTACCGATGCAACGGCGATGCCCGGGAGGTCTGCGACAACGGCGTCTGGACAGCGGACCAGACCTGCGAATTGGGTTGTGACCCGGCGAAAAGGGCCTGTCGACATGTGGTGGCCAGCAACAATGTGGACAGCGTGACGACACCGAATCCCGTGGACTGGACTGTGACGGGCAGAGTGGTCGTCAATACGGACAATGGATTGGGGGCTCCGGGCACGGTTCGGTTCGGTCCGGTGCAGGGGAATTCCTGCGAAGGGCAGGACGTGGACATCGGTGTGTTCGTGGTCCATGACTTGGTGGTGCAGCCCGGGGCGGAATTGGTGTTTCGGGGCAGCAATGCCGTGGCCATCAGGGCGCTCGGCAAGGTGCAGATCCAGGGCATCATCCGGGTGTCGGGCGGACCGGAGGCCTGCATCGACGACGCTTCGGTGCGTTGCGCCGGCCCAGGCGGGTTTTGGGGCGCGGGCAGGACGGGAGCCGGTGATTCCAAGGCGGGAGACGGCCCAGGGGGCGGTGGTGGAGGAAGCACGCTTGGTACCAATCCCACGGGTGGCGGCGGTGGCGGCCATCTGGGTGCCGGCGGACGGGGCGGAAACGACACGACGCTTGGGGTGGGAGCAGATGGTGGCTCTGGAGGAGCTGCGTACGGCAGCGATGAACTCCAGCCACTTTGCGGGGGGAGTGGGGGCGGATCTGGCGGGCTCCGTATCGATACCAGTTCTGCGGACGATCACTTGTCCGGCGGCGGTGGCGGAGGAGCCATCCAGATCACTGCCAACGAGAGTATCGACATCAGTTGCCAGGACGAGGGCACATGTGGGATCGATGCGGGCGGTGCCGGCGGCGAGGCGGATCATGACGACCCTTATTGGTCTGCAGGGGGCGGCGGCGGTGCAGGAGGGGCCATCTTGCTCGAGGCGGTGAGCGTCCAGTTGACCAATGGCGTGTTGTCCGTGGCTGGTGGTGGCGGCGGAGGCGGGTACAATAGCGGTTCGGAATGCGTCGACGGCGAACAGGCGCCGTTTTCGGGGTTGCGGGCTGCCGGCGGTTCGGGGGCCATGTCCGGCGGCGACGGTGCCGGTGGACAGGGCCAGGACGGGACCAGTGCCGGCGATCCAGGCACTGACGGCGACAGCGGGGCCACCGGGGGTGGAGGCGGAGGGGCAGGCCGGATTCATATCAATACGGCCAACGCCAGGCCTTTTGGCAACAACGGCATGCTCAATCCGGGACAGGCCGTCCCTGGGGTGCTGACCACCGGGGCTGTGGCTGCTGAGGCTGAGTAGGATGTTTTGGGGCGGGTGGAAATCGAAAGGTTTTTCATGGAGGCTCGACAGAAAATCGGCGTGAAGGCTGCGGCATGGATGCGCAGACACCCCCTGGCCGCGACGTTGGCTTTGTGCGCTCTTTTGTATGTTCCCATGGCCGGATCATACGGACTTTGGGATCCCTGGGAGACCCATTACGGGGAGGTGTCCCGATCCATCGTGCAGCGAGACGACCCCATCAGTCCTTTTTGGCAGGACAAGTGGTTCTGGTCCAAACCGATCCTCACGTTCTGGCTCGGGTCGTCAGCCATGCGGATTGCCGGTCTGAACAGAGTCGGTGCTCCCGAATCCGAGATGGCCCTGTCCCATGCCCCGGAGTGGGCGCTTCGTCTTCCCATCATCTTGATGAGCCTCATCGGCTTGTGGGGCATCTTCATCATGGTTCGTCGCCTGTTTTCCACGAGGGCTGCGGTCTTTTCGGTTCTGGTGACGGCCACGTCTCCCATGTATGCGATGATCACGAGGCAGGCCATCACGGATATTCCTTTCCTCGGTCCTTTGACAGCATCTATTGCCCTGCTCATGATCGGTATTTTTTCAGAGGGGGACGCAGAGCCGGAAGAGTTTTCCTGGCTCAGACCCTGGATGCTGGTTCCGACTCTCCTGGCAGTGATGCTCCTTGTCTGGCCAACCCAGGACAGCAGGTCTTTGCTCTTTGTCTCGGCACCGTTTGGGATCGCAGAGATTCTGCTGGGGCTGGGTGCGGTCTGGTTGTTCGTCAAGAAGGGGGCCGGCAGGGCCCGGGTTGCCTATTGGGGGCTGTTGGTCCTCCAGGCGATTCTGGGACTCGTCGGGTATTTTGTCTGGGGACCGCCCACAGGAGTCTGGACGGTTGGTATGCTCGGTGCCCTGGCCTTCGGCGGCTGGGAACTCGTTCGAGGGTCCAGGATCCGCGTGACCGCCTGGCACCTGTTCGGGGTCGTCCTGGTGGTTGCCTCCTGGTCTCAATTCTTCTTGTTCGGAAATCTCATTGGATGGCGTTGGCACTATATCATCCGTCTGGGAGGCGGTTTTCGGATCAATCTGTACGGGTGGGCCTACATGCTTCCTTGGATTGCCTTGTGGGTCTACTACGTGGCCTCCACGCTGGTCGAGGCGGATCGATCCTTGAGGTCGCTTGCCATCCATGGAGCGTGGTTTTTGTCTGCGGTGGCTGTCTTGGCCAAGGGCTTGGGCGGCATCTTTCTACCCATGGCAGTGGTGGGTCTCTATATTCTCGTGACGCGCAGTTTCGCGTTGTTGGGCCGGCTGGATCTGGCCAAGGGCCTGGCTCTCTGGTTTGCCGTGGCCGCTCCCTGGCACCATGCCATGTGGATTCGGCACAGAAACGGATTTTGGAGCGAGTACTTCATTCACCACCATTTCAAGCGGCTCGAGATGGGAGTCCACGGCGAGCGCGGGACCATCGAGTATTTCGTCCACCAGCTCGGGTTTGGGATGTTTCCCTGGATCGGGTTGGTGCCTGCCGCCCTCTTGCGATGGATCGTCACTCCCGCCCGCGGGACGACGCGCCAGCGGGCCGGGGTCTTCGTGGCCATCTGGGCCGTGTTGAGCCTGGCCTTGTTCGGCATCATGGAGACCAAGTTCCATCATTATATCCTCCCGGCGATTCCACCCTTGAGCATCCTGGTGGGGATCTGGCTCGACGAGGCCTTGGACCGCAAGGATGTCGGGGTGGTTTTGGCGGGGCTCTTCGCCTTGGGCGTTGCCCTCCTGGTGGGCCGGGATTTGCTGCGGGACCCAGAGCACCTCGTGGTCATGTTCATCTACAAGTACGACCGGCTCTTTCCCTATGAACTGCATTTCGAGCCTGGGATCGTGGTGATCACGATTTTGAGTATCTTGGGACTTATGACATTGCTCTGGTCCAAGACCAGGAAATACGCCGGTTGGGCCCTTGGGGTGGCCTCTGTGGCCGTGGCGATTTGGGCCATCGATTATTACATGATTCGAGTGTCTCCGCATTGGAGCCAAAAACAACTCCATGCCACCTACTATCGATACCGCAAGGGCCCCGAGGAACGAATCATTGCCTGGCAACTTAATTGGCGGGGGGAAAATTTCTACACAAAGAACCATGTGGTGGTGCACATGGAGCCCAAGAAGACCCAGGAGTTCAAGGATTACCTGAGGCGATACGAGGGCTGGACTTTCTACATTATTTTGGAGCGTGGCCGATACAAGACGCTCAAGGGAACCCTGCCCACGGAGCGTGCGCGGCGCACCCTGGAGATCGTTGGTCCGGACGGGAAAGCCTGGCCGGATGAATGGGTCAAACATTTTCGTGCAAAACGGTTTTCCGTGCTCAAAAAGCCCTACATGAACGACAAGTTTCTCTTGGTGCGCACCACCATCTGATCGGTTTGCTTTCTCTCCGAGGACATTTTTTCGGCCATGTCGCGGTTCGAAATGAATGAAATGGATGTTTCAGTGGTTCTCCATTTAGTCGATCACTGTATCGAGACGGAAGCCCGGCGGGCCCTCAAGGCCCGCCAGGCCAGGCTGCTCGAAGACGCGATGCCTGAAGACGAAGATATGTTGGCTGGCGAAATGGAGATGTTGCAGGATTTTCTGACATCCTGGGATTTTCGCGCGTTGCGTGCTGCTGATCCCGATCTTGCGGGTGGACGGGACCTGCGAGTGCGGGTGTTTCGCAGAAAAGAAGGCCTGGTGGATTTCGAAAAGTTGGCTCCCTGAGCCGGGAAGACGGGAAGGATGTTCGGAAGAACTACCGTGGGATCCGTCCTCTGGGCGGGTCGGCGATTCAAGGGCAGGCGCAGCGCCAGACCCAAGTTTCTCGTTTTGTTGCTCTGGCTTATGGCGTGGGCGCTGGTCCTTGGCGATCAGGCAGGCTGTCGCGGGTCACATACTCGGAAACATGGGCCCGCCGGGGCTGCGTTGCCTGCCATCGAGATCAAGGAAGGCGCGGATCTGCTGTTTGTATACCGCAGTGGCGAGGACTTTCACACGGTCACAAAAATTGCCGATGTCCCTGTCTGGGCGCGCTCCTGGGTTCGGGTGTTGGATCCCAAGGTCAAGGGAGCAAAGGGTGGCTGGGTCTATGTGGCCGACCTCTGTCATCCTGGCAAGGGCGGACGATACCCGTATCGGGTGGTGCAGCTTTCCACGTTCGAGTCCAAGGGCCCATTGTCTTGCAGTGGCGGCGGCGCCCCGCCAAAGATCGTGGCCTATGTATCGACCACCTGTCCGGTCTGTGCCAAGGCTCTGGCCTACCTGAAGTCCAGGGGAATTCCCTTCGTGGCCAAGACTGTGGACAAGGACCCCGATGCCGCCCGTGAGTTGGCTCGCAAGGCTGCGGCTGCCGGCGTGAACGTCCGCGGCGTGCCGGTTTTCGACATCGGCGGCAAGCTCATTCAAGGTTTCGATCCACAGGTGTTCGAGCGTTTCGCTGGGGGACGGTGACGTGACGCCTCTGCGCAGACCCCTTCTTGCCCTCGTGATGGGTGTCGTCGTTGTCTGGTCGGGCAGGGCGAGGGGTGAGCCCTGTCCGGATCCCGCAGGGATCGAGGAGCAGGCTCCATCCATCGGGGTCTTGTCGAGCCGGATTGTGGCGGTACCCTCCCATTGTGCAAAGAGTCTCCTGGAAGCTCTCGGACAGGTGCGTTTCGGTCCAACCGACTATGCCAGGGTTCGGACCATTTTGCAGAGGTCAGGGGTGCCCTTGCCGCCCTATTCCGGCTGGTTCGATCCGCCGAGACTCAAGCCGGGGCAGTTGCCTCCGCATCGCCGGGTCGATCCCCTCAAAGCCATGCTGAACCATGTTCGTCGTGCAGGTCCATTGGAGAGACGGGTGGTTGCGGCTCTGTCCATCGTCGAGGCCTTGGGCCGGCAGGAATCTGTTGAGGTCGCTTCGGCACTGGTAGACTTCACGTTCCGATTGAGCGGGTTCGCGTTCCGTTCCCAGGTGGGACGATCGCTGGAACGACTGGGGTCATGGGCCGTGCCTGGCTTGTTGGCGGTGGCTTCCCGCAAGCCGGTGGATTTCAAGGTGGATCGATTCGGCTATCTCACCCGCAAGTATGCGCAGTACATGTTGGGCGTTCTCGAAGAGGGCGATCCCGTTGTGGCGGTGGCCAGGGCCGATCGGAAACTCAAGGCCCAGTTGCTTGAAGCCTATGGAAGATACCAGGTGGCGGATGCCGTGCCCGTTGTGATCGCGAGGACCGACGACGAGGACCCGTTGGTTCGGCGGGCGGCACGAAGAGCCTTGGCTGCGTATTTCGAAGGTCCCAGGCCCAGGAGTCTACGTCGTCGTCTCAAGTTGCCCGGGGGGCGGGAGACGGAACAGCGCCGGCTTCTCTATATGAACTACAGACAACGCGCTCTGTACGAACTCCGCAAGGAACTGGAACGCCTCACCGGTGGCGACTACGATCGTTCCAGGCGGGGTAAGGCATTGGTGGCCCTTTTGTATCAGGCCCAGGAGAGGCACCGCAAGGAAGTCCGGAAAGATGCGTATGAGCGGTTGAGACGCTCGGTGGCTGTCTTGCCTCCGGTCAAGTCTATCGAGATGCTCGACCGGTTTCTTGCCGACGAGCCCCGTCCGGAAAGGTGGGAGGGCCTCGTCGGGTTGATCCAAGCATTGGCGGTGAGAGCTGCTGCTGCAGGCCTCGTGGGTCAGGCACGTCGCCTCGTTCTCATGGCAGGATTGATTCGTGGCCCGAGCGGCTTGGATGCGGCCCTGGCAGATGCAGCCTATCTCCATGGCCTCGAAGCCGAAGCCAATGGCAGGCCGGGAAAGGCCCGGGGCTGGTACCTGGCGGCCTTGGGGTACGATGCGTCCCACGAGGGCGCCCAGCGGGGGATCGATAGCCTTTTGGGTGCGGTTCCTTCCTGGGGGCAGTTGATCGCCTTGTCGTTGCTGATCCTGGTGCCGATCCTGTTCGCCTGGTACGTCCTGTCGTCGATGCGCAGGAGCAGGGTTCCCCCGGCCGGCAAGGCGACACAGGTGATTGGCCGGGAGGACGGATGACCATGCGCGGGCCCTTGGTGGTGATCGTGACTCCGGGGCAAGAGGGGCTTCGTCTGGATCAGGTCCTGGGTGCCACTGAAGAGCTGAGCCGTACCATGGCCCGCCGATTGATCGGTCAAGGCGCAGTGTGGTTGGATGGGCGGCGGATCAAGGTATTTGGGCGCAGAGTCCGGGCCGGGCAACGGATCGAAGTCTATCTTGAGGAAACATCGAATCCCAAGGGCTCTGGCAAGACGACGGCTGTAACCAGGACGCCAGCCGTGAAGGTCTTGTATCGCGACGAGCGATTCGTGGCCATAGACAAGCCGCCGGGCATGCCGTCAGCTCCGACGCCAAGGCGCCAAGATGGAGTGGCTACTTCGGAGACGGCCGGCGCTCTCGGCCTGGACCATGCACCGCAGCCGCTGCATCGGCTCGACCGGGATACTTCCGGGGTCATGGTCATGGCCCTGTCGCAGGACGCAGCGAAGCTGGTATCGAGTCTCCAGCAAGAAGGCGTCATAGAGCGCAGGTATCTTGCCCTGTCGCTGGGCAGGCCGGAGCAGGACGAAGGTGTCTGGGATGCTCCCCTGGCCAGGGATCCGGGCAGGCCGGGTCGCTGGCGCGTATGGGACAGGGGGCGGGCGGCTCGGACGGGCTACTCGGTGCTCGGGCCTTCCCGGTTCGAAGGGTTGTGGTTGTTGGAGTTGACTCTTCAGACCGGTAGGACGCATCAGATCCGACTACATATGTCTCATGCCGGCTGTCCTGTTGTGGGCGACCTCTGGTATGGAGCTGCTGGATCGATCGTTTCTCCATCGGCCGGGACATGTGCGCGGTCTCTGGACGGTAGGCCGCGGATGTTTCTCCACTCGAT
>CAZIJS010000096.1:0-14582 GCA_964539505.1 uncultured Myxococcales bacterium | reverse complement strand
GAAGAGTCGCAGGTTTGGTTGGCCGATGGTGATATAGGATTGTCTGGGCCCCTTTCGATATGTGTGGAACGGTCAGGCCATTGGAAGCCTCTCCTCGTCAGGACGGCAATGTCCCAAGATGCCCCTCTTGACCTCTGTCGAAACCGATGGTTGCATAAGACCGCGTCAGCAGTGGGACGAACGGATGGGCAGAGGGGGGCGAACCAGACAGCATGGAGGACGAGATGCAGGAGATTTGGAGAGGAAGACAGGTGGCAGGCCGCTCGGCGACAAGGAGACTCGCCCTGCTGGGCATGACCGCGGGATTGGCTCTTTCGTCGGCGTTGTCGATGGGCTTGGGGCTGGGGGGCTGTGGTGATTCAGGGGATGACAGCCAGGACCTGTGCCCGGAGGGGGAGGTTCGTCTCCCCGACGGATCCTGCGTGCCAGCCTGCGAGGGAAACGAAATCCGCAACGACGAGGGGCAATGCGTTCCCTGTGGCGAACATGAAGTGGCTCGTGACAACCGATGTGGATGCGAGGCTGGGTACGTCTTTCTCGACGGCCACTGTGTGGAGCCGGCCGGGGACGACGGCGTCCTGGGCACGGACTGGCACCCCGACCCAGACGGGGATGGTATCGAGTCGGGTGAGGACGACTGCCCCTGGGACTACGATCCGGGACAGTCGGATTCCGACGGGGACGGGCTGGGAGATGTCTGTGATCCGGATTTCGCTCCCCCCACGGAGAACGGTCCCGTCACGGACCTGCGGGCAGAACATGTTACGCCCTACGGTGCATGGGTCCAGTTTACATCACCTCGTTCTGAAGCCTATGGCTGGCAAGGGTACGTGGTCTGGTCCGAGGATCGCAACGAGCTGGATGACCTGGCTGGGGTGCAGGCATTGGTGGATCGAGGAGATGGCGTTGGCTTTACCACCTATGCGCCGTACGGGCGCACCCCGCTCCGGCCGGTCTGGATCACGGCGCTCGAACCGGAGACTACCTACTATCTGCGTCTGGTCAGGGAAGACTGGACGGGCCTGGTCGATGAGCTGAGCAATGTGATCGAGATCACGACCTTGGCGGCTCCGCCCATCCATCTTTCCTCTCACCGGCCCCGCGTCTTTGCCACCCCTGCATTGATCGACGACCTCCGTCAGAGGGTCGCTTCGGCTGACAGCCGATTTTCCGCCTGGGAGGCCGAACTCGGGCCCCGGGTGGTCACTGCCGCTCAGGACCCGGATTCTGTCTATCTTGCACCCTGGTACTGTCAGACAGCGGCCATGCTGTATTTGGCGACGGGCAGTGAGGACTACCGAACGGCAGCCATGGCGTTGCTCGACATGCTCATTACATACTGGGAAGACAACGCACTCGATGGCAATGCCTATCGGTGGGCCAATGCAGCCCTGGGTGTCTGCGCGGATCTGCTGTGGGACGATCTGGACGCTGCAACCAAGGACAGGGCTGCCGCCGCCATGCTCGAAGACGACGAGTACCACGTGGTCGATGAGCCGCCGCGTCCGGCGGATACCGACGAGTTTGCATCCACGGTTCGCACGCAGCTCGTCGATGGACTGGCGCTTTGCGATGCCACCGACCTGTCCGGGGACCTGTCGGACCGAGGCTGTGCGGTGTTGGATGCGGGGCTGCGCGGCTGGTACGGTGTCCAGCTCGTCAAGGCGAGGCGGGACCGGAGGTTTTGGGCTCAGACCGGCGGGTATCTGCCCGACGGCTCCGACTATGGGCAGGGGACCTCGACGTACTGGCTGCAGTCATTTTGGGCCATGCACAATGCCGGCGACCAGGCGGCAGGATACCTGCCCTGGGTCCTGCACAACATGCTCTCCATGGTGGTCTATCCACTCACCCCTTCACGCTTGGGATACTACACCCAAGGGGACGTGGAGGACTTTTCGTACAATTACGAAACCGAGCCCAGCAGCTTCCAGCTCGAAGGATCCGATGCAGCCCTGGTGGCACTCCAGGGGTTGCTCCTGCAAGCGGGAGGTGACCTGGATGCCGCCTCCTGGGCCCGTGGGTTGACCGACGATTTGTTCGTCGTGGATCACGAGGCAGGCGAAGCCGCCGTCTGGCGGATGCTGTTCGAACGGGACGATCTGCCCGGCACAGACTACCGGGAGACGTTGGCCACCGCTTTTTTGGATTCCGGACTGGGTCTGTTCTTCGACCGTTCCGGCTGGGATGCCGACGATTCGATGCTGGTGTTCAGGGCCGGCTGGACAGGGGTCGATCACTCCCACGAGGACATCGGTCACTTCCAACTCTACCGGGCGGGACGATGGATCACGCACGAGGCCATCGCGTACGACGGCCCGGGGGCGCAGGCCCAGGGCCACAATGTGCTCCTCTTGCAGCAGAAGGCCGACGAAGGGGACCCGGACTGTGTGTGCCAGAGACTCCAGCGAAACGGTGGGCATCCAAGGATCCTGCGAGTATCGTCAGGGTCTTCCCATGCATTCATTCAAGCCGACTTGCTGGGTGCCTACCGATCCTACTACTACCACAGCACATACTACGATGCAGTCCAGCGGAGCCTGATCTGGCGAAAGACGGACGGGGCCGGCGGTTCGGATCTCCTGGTCCTATACGACCTCGTAGACGATGCGCCGGACGCGCCACAGGGTCTGGATCGCGGTTGGGTCCTCCAGTTCGACGAGGAGCCGAGTATCTCGGGACGCAGCGCCGGCTGTGTCCTGCCCGGTGCCCTGTCGGGCGGTCCCGCTCAGCGGGTGGATGTGGTTGCGCTGCTTCCCCAGACGGCGACCTTGACGCATCATGCGCCTGAGGGTCAGCCCGATGATTTTCCCGGCCCACTCTACAATCATCGGTTGACCATGGACCCTGGTACCGACGCCCCGGCCCTGAGGATGATCACGGTCCTTCGGGCAGCCGACCAGGAGCCGCCAGCCCTCGATGCGAGGGAGATCGACACAGAAACCATGGTGGGTGCCCTGGTGGACGGTGAGGCCTTCCTCTTTCCCAGAGCGGCGTTGGGCAGGCCGCCCGAAGGAATGGAGGAGGCGTCGCTCACCCTGGAGGCTTCGGTGCCCCTGGTGGTCTGGTGGGCCGGGTTCGTGCCGGGCAGGTCCTACTCGGTGACCGTGACGGTGGAGACCGGAACGGTGACCCTGGACGTCGGGCAGGGGGATCTGGTGACCGCGGACAGCGGCGGGCTGCTGGCCTTCTCCTTGGATGGAGGAGGTGGCGTCTCCCCGGTATACCGATAGGCGCCTCATCCGCCGTCTCCTTCCAGACCTCGCCTTCGACGCTCGACTGCGTTGACCCCCCACCCGTCCCTGGGGTATGGTTGCGCGCGATTTCGATACCTTTGCATGGATGGAGCGGCGATGACTTCTCTTGCAGCGAGACGAATGGCTCGACAGCGCGCCGATGCGCTCCGGGCACGCATCACCAAGCATGCCGACGTGGCCTTGGCCGTGCTCGTGGTGGCCGTGGTGGGCATGATGATCGTGCCCATGCCCACCTGGCTGCTGGATATCCTGCTGTCTACCAACATCTCGTTTTCGGTCATCTTGTTGCTCACCGCCGTCTACGTGAGCGAGCCGCTCAAGATCGCCACGTTTCCCACGTTGCTGTTGGTAACGACCCTGTTTCGATTGGCGCTCAACGTTTCCTCGACGAGGTTGATCCTCATCCAGGCGGATGCCGGGGAGGTGATTCACAGTTTCGGTGAGTTCGTGGTGCAGGGCAACATGGTGGTGGGAGCGGTGGTCTTTCTCATCTTGACCCTCATCCAGTTCATCGTCATCGCCAAGGGCTCGGAGCGCGTGGCCGAGGTGGCGGCGCGCTTTACCCTGGATGCCATGCCGGGCAAGCAGATGTCCATCGACGCAGATCTGCGCTCCGGCCTCATCGACCAGGAGGAGGCTCGCAAGAGGCGCGGGGAACTCGAGCGTGAGTCCCAGCTCTACGGATCGATGGACGGGGCCATGAAGTTCGTCAAGGGAGATGCCATCGCCGGAATCATCATCACCCTCATCAACATCACCGCCGGGCTCATCATCGGAGTCTCCATGATGGGCATGAACTGGGCGGACGCAGCAGCCACCTATTCGATCTTGACCATTGGAGATGGACTCGTCTCTCAGATTCCCGCGCTCATCATCTCCACGTCCGCCGGCATGATCGTGACCAGGGTGGCATCGGAGGGGCCCGACAGCAACCTGGGTGCCGACATCGGCGGCCAGATCCTGGCCCAGCCCAAGGCGATCCTCATTGCCGGCATCATGATGGGCTTGTTGGGGTTGATTCCCGGCTTGCCCACGATTCCCTTCCTCATTTTGGGCACGATTTGCGTGGTCACGGCATATGGGCTGCTCAAGGGCACGCGCAAGGTCAAGGGCAAGGAACGCAAGCAGGAAGGCTGGGACTACGGCGAGGCCGTGGAGTTCGAAGAGTACGACTGGGAAGAAGAGGAGGGAGAAGAGGAGGCGGAGGCCCCCAGAGAGCCCAGGGAGCGCGGTCCGGGGGCCGGCCTGGTGGACATGGTGCGCGTGGAGCTTGGCCGGGACCTGTTTGCCATGGTCCAGCCCGGTGGCGGAAGTGTCTTTGCCACCGAACTGTTGCCCAGGGTCCGCGATTCGCTCTTCGGTCGACTGGGAGTCGTGCTCACCCCCATTCGCGTGATAGACGGCCCGGACCTGGAGCCCATGGGCTATCGCATCAGTATCAAGGAGGTGCCCGAGGCCCAGGGGCTGGTCGACGACGCCCGGTTCGTGGTGGCCGGAGGTCAGCACCAGCTCCAGACCCTGGGCATCCAGGCCGAGCCTTGGATCCAGGGACCCGAGGGCCCGCTCTGTTTCGTCTCGGTGGAGTACGAAGAATTGCTGGGAGCGGGTGGGCTGGCATACTGGAGCGGTGAGGCGGTGGTGGCCATCCACCTCGAAGCCGTGCTTTCCCGGCGCGCCTCGGATCTCATGGGTATGCAGCAGGCGCGCATGCTCCTCGACGCCCTGGAAAAGAGCCACCCGGACCTGGTGGCAGAGCTGATTCCAAAGAGGGTGCCCCTGGACATGCTTGCAGAGGTGCTGCGCCGTCTTCTCGAAGAGGGGATCTGCGTGCGCAACCTGGCAGACATCCTGGAGAGTCTGGCCCGATGGGTGCGCAGCGAAAAGGACCCGGTGTTGCTCACCGAGTACGTGCGTATGGCGCTGCGGCGTCAGATCGGGCATCGATATGCCGGTGCCCAGGGGTATCTGCCCGCGTTCCTGCTCGATCCCATGGTGGAACAGGCGGTGGCCGATTCCATCAACCAGTCGGATTCGGGCAGCTTCCTGGCCATGGACCCGGAACTGGCGGGAGACATCCTGGAAGCGGTACGCGCGGCGGTGGAGCCGGCCTTCAAGATGGGCACCAGGCCGGTGATTCTCACCAGGATGGAGATCCGGCGCTACGTGCGCAAGCTCATCGAATCGGACCTGCCCGATGTGCCCGTGCTCTCGTTCCAGGAGTTGGACCCGGGCCTGGAAGTGCGGCCCGTGGGGCGGATCGGACCCGGCGGTCCTGCGCCCCAGGGAGGAGATTTTGGGGTCATGGGCCAGGGGGAGCAGGCCGCGGCTCCCGGCGGATCACCGGCGTGACCATGATTTTCGATCGCCGCATCCTGATCGAAGATCTTGCCCTCCAGTTGGATCACAAAGCCCTGCTGGGATTGCTGGGCTACCGGCGCGGCCGTACGGTGCTCAACGAGTCGGCCCAGGGCCTGCTCGAGTCTTGTCTCGCAGAAGCAGAGCCGCTCCTCCACCCCAGGGGACTCTATCGTGCGCGCCGGATCGAGCGATTGGACGAAGGGCGTTTCCAGGTGCTTGGGTCATCCATTCGTCTGGAGGGGCGCGCCATGGAGCGCCTGCTCGGTGATGCCTTCGGCCTGGTGTTTCTGGCTGTGACCATCGGTCCGGATCTCGAAGAACGCATCGCCAGGCACCAGGCCGAGGGTCGGGCCGAGCGTGCCGTGATCCTGGACGTCATCGGGTCAGAGGCGGCCGAGGCTGCGGCCGTCTCACTCAATTCTTTGGTGGCCACTGCCGCCAGGCAGGGCAAGTGGGCGTTGACGAGACGCTTTAGTCCAGGCTACGCTGATCTTTCTTTGGATCTGCAGGCAGCCCTGGACGAAGAACTCGGGTTGTCCGACATTGGAGTGACCGTGACGGACCGCTTCATGCTCCTGCCGCAAAAGAGCATCACTGCACTCATCGGCCTGACGGAGTGACCGTTCGTGGATTGGGTGACATGACCATGAAAAAACCGGACCTGCTCACTGAACTCCGGCGCCGCGTGGTGGTGCTCGACGGCGCCATGGGAACGGAGATATTCAGGCGCATGGGGGAGACCCCGGAGTTTCCCGAGCTGCTCAACCTGGAAGCCGGCGCGATGATCGAGGCCATCCATCGAGACTACGTGGAAGCCGGGGCCGAAGTCATCGAAACGAACACCTTCGGGGCGTCTCCCTTGAAGTTGGCCGAGCAGGGGGCGGCGCAGCGCACCGAAGAGCTCAACGCCGCGGCCGTGGCCCTCTGCCGCCGGGCTGCCCAGGGTGCCCCACGACCTGTCTGGATTGCCGGATCCCTTGGGCCCTGCGGCGGGCTCATCGAGCCCCTCGGGCCCCTGTCCGTCGACCAGGTTTTCGATTCCTACGCCAGGCAGGTCCGCGCCCTGGCGGAGGCTGGGGTGGATCTCCTGCTCATCGAGACGCAGATCGATTTACTGGAGGCCAAGACCGCCCTGCTGGCTGCCAAGTCGGTCTGCGACCTGCCGGTGGTGCTCTCTGTGACCTATCCCATGGAGGGCTCGGTCACAGTCACGGGATCGGGACCCGACTCTGTGGCCGTGACCCTGGATTCTTTGCCGGCAGACGTGGTGGCGGTAAACTGCGGGGGGCATCCCGAGGGATTTTACGACATCATCGAAACCCTGGCGATGCTCACCGACAAGCCGTTGGCCGCTTACGCCAACGCAGGACTGCCCGAGCGCAGAGAGGGCCGTCTGGTCTATCCGGTGGGCCCGCAGGAGTTTGCCCGGTATGTGGCCCGGTTCGCAGACCTGGGAGCCTCCCTGCTCGGTGGCTGCTGTGGCACCACGCCGGCCCACGTGGCGCAAATTGCCCGCATGCTCGGCGGCCAACGGATTCAGCCTCGCAGCAGGGACGACCGCGGGACGTTTCGTCTGGCCTCCCGGTCCCGGGTCTTTGCCATCGGCCCGCGCCGCCCCTTCGGTCTGGTGGGAGAATCCATCAATCCGTTTGGACGCAAGAGCTTGGCCAGGGCGATTCGGGAAGACGATCTCGAACCGGTGAGGGCCCTGGCCAGGAAACAGGAACGAGCAGGCGCCCATTGCCTGGACGTGAACCTGGGACGCAGGGCGGACAAAGAGCCCGAGTTCTTCAAACGGGCGGTGGCCCAGGTTCAGTCTGTGTCCACCCTGCCCCTGTTTCTCGACAGTTCGAGCTTAGAGTCGCTGGAAGCGGCCTTGCAGATCGTGGCGGGAAAGGCCGCGATCAACTCGGTGGCTCTCGGCCCCGACGCCAAGCGACTCTTCGACCTGGCTGCCAGGTACGGGGCTGGTGTCGTGTTGCTGGCCATGAACCAGGAAGGCATCCCGGACGAGCCCGAAGGCCGGGTTCGCATCATCGAGGATTTGCGCGCCATGGCCCTGGAGGCAGGGCTGAAGAGTCACGATCTGGTGGCCGATCCAGTGGTCCTGGCCGCGGCTTCGGCAGGGTCGGTGCAGGCAACGGCGCGCACCGCGCGGCTGCTTTCGGATCGCCACGTGGCCACGGTCTGCGGCCTGTCCAACGTGTCCTACGGTTTGCCCGCCAGGTCGCAGCTCAACGCCGTGTTTGTGGCCATGCTTATGGCAGAGGGCCTCGACAGCGCCATCTGCGATGCCACCGATCTCCGTCTCCGAGACGAGGTCCTGGCCGCGTCCGCCCTGGTGGGCAGGGACCGGGGCATGAAACGATTCGTGGCCCGTTTCGGAGAACAACTGGCCGATCGGATCGTGGAACCGCAGTCCCTGGATCATGAAGCCGATTCGGTTTCGGCTGCCCGGGCGGGAGATGAGGGGCTGCTCGAAGAGGCCCTGTTGGACGGTGAGAAAGACCTGGCAGCTCATGCCGCCGCCAGGATTTTGGACCAGGGCATGGATGGCGTGGCGCTCGTGGAGAAGATTCTGGCCCCGGTGCTGCGCCGCGTGGGAGATCTCTACGAGAAGCGCGTCATCTTTTTGCCTCAGCTCATCTTGTCCGCCGAGGCGGCCAGGGCCGCCGCAGAGGTGATCGAGTCACGGATGTCTCGGTCTGGCGGCGGGCAGAAAGAAAAGGGAAAGGTGGTCATGGCCACGGTGCGAGGCGACATCCACGACATCGGAAAGAACATCGTGGCATTGGTGCTCCGCAACCACGGCTACGAGGTGCTCGATCTGGGCAAGAGTGTGGATGCAGCCGCCATCATCGACGCGGCCCTGGAGGCCCAGGCTCCCGTGGTGGGCCTGTCGGCCCTGATGACCACCACCATGGACGGCATGGCCGAGGTGGTGGCTGAGCGCAATGCCAGAGCGCCCCAGGTCAAGGTGATCATTGGCGGTGCGGCGGTCACCGACAGGTTTCGCAGGGAAATCGGCGCGGACGGATACGGGCGAGATGCCGTGGCCGCGGCCCGGCTCATCGAAGAGATCCTGGCAGGGCGGCCGAACGAGGATGCACCGTAAGGAGGATGCACCGTGACGAGATGGGCTGCATCTCGGGGCAGGAGGATTCCATGAGCAGGTTTGGAGACTGGTTCGCCGGGCAGAAGTTCGTGCTGGCAGACGGTGCCGTGGGCACGGAAATCTATGCAAGGGGGGTGCCCAGGGGTCATTGTTACGACGAGCTGAACATCTCCATGCCGGAATTGGTCTACGGCATCCATTCCGATTACGTAAAATCCGGCGCCCAGATCGTGACCACCAACACCTTCGGGGCCAACCGATTCATCCTGGAGGAATACTTCGGCCTGGGAGACAAGGCCCGCGAGATCAATTACCGGGGGGCGCAACTGGCCAGGAGGGCCGCGGGCAGGTCGGCCGCGGGCAAGTCGGCCTTCGTGGCTGGGTCGGTGGGACCGATCACGCGTCCCTTAGACAGAGAGTCTGCGCGCAGGGCGGTGCTCGATGAGGCGAAGACTATCTTTCGCGAGCAGATGGAGGCCCTGGTCGAGGGCGGGGCCGATCTGATCCTGCTGGAGACCTTTGCCTGCATCGAAGAGATCGAGGCAGCCCTGGCCGCTGCCAGGGAGGTGGACAGCGCTTTGTTCGTGGTGGCGCAGATGTCTTTTGCCGACGGTGGGTTGACCCT
The DNA here is from genome assembly GCA_964539505.1 of uncultured Myxococcales bacterium. Taxonomy (GTDB): domain Bacteria; phylum Myxococcota_A; class Polyangia; order HGW-17; family SLPX01; genus CAZIJS01. Next base: position 5,227 of record CAZIJS010000096.1, on the reverse strand, counting down.
GTTCGGTAAAAACCCATACGAGGCCGCCACTGCCCTGGAGGCCACAGGCGCAGACGTGGTGGGCTCGAACTGCGGCGCCGGCCCCCAGAACGTGTTCGAGGCGGTGCGCAAGATGGCTTCGCAGACGGACCTTCCCCTGAGCGCCATGCCCAACGCGGGCGTGGCGCGTTTCGTGGACGGAAAGTTCCTCTACCCAGAAAACGAGGAGTATTTCGCCCGAAACGCGGTCAAGATGGTGCAGGCGGGCATCCGGATCGTGGGTGGTTGCTGTGGGACCAGACCAGGACACATCCAGGCGGCGGCTCGAATGCTCGAAGGGGTGGAACCAAAGCCCAGACGCCGATCGGCGAGGCTGCAGCCTGCGGCGGCAAAAGAGCAGGAGAGGGAGACGCACCAGCCCACGGGATTTCAGTCCCTGCTCGACGAACGGTTCGTGGTGGCAGTGGAGGTGGACCCGCCCAAGGGCGCGAGCCCCGAGGCACTTTTGGAAAAAGCCTCTGTCTTGAAGGGCCTGGTGGACCTGGTCAACGTGTCCGACAGCCCCATGGCCAGACCCAGGATGTCGCCCATTGCCGTGGCCAGGGTGCTCCAGGAACGGCTCGGGATCGAGGCGGTGGTGCATTACACCTGTCGGGATCGGAACGTCTTGGGCCTGCACGCAGATCTCCTGGGAGCCTGGGCCTTGGGCATCCGCAATATCCTGGCCCTGGGTGGAGACCCGCCGGCCATCGGCGACTACCCCTTTGCCACCGGCGTCTACGACGTCACGTCCGAGGGGCTGGTGGAGATGATGGCCGCGTTGAATCGAGGGAAGAACCTGCTTGGTGCGCCCATCGGCCATTCCACGGGGTTCTTCGTGGGCGTGGCGGCTTCGGCCGGCGCAGGTGGGCAGAGGGAACGGGATCGGGTGGCCTCCAAGATCGACAAGGGCGCAGGATTCGTCGTGACCCAGCCCGTCTTCGACCCAGAAGAGTCTGTGCCGTTTCTGGAACAGTTGGCAGGGCTGGGCGTTCCCGTGGTCGTGGGCATCATGCCCCTGGTTTCACAGAGAAACGCCGAGTACCTTCATTTCGAGGTACCAGGCATCTCCATACCGGACGAGTATCGGGCCCGAATGAAAGACAAGAAAGGAACCGAGGGTCGTGCAGAGGGTCGTGCCATTGCCTTGGAACTCATCGAGGCCCTGGTCGGGGTGGCCTCGGGCATCCTCATCATGCCTCCCACTGGTCGTCTCGATGATGCTGCGGCCATTGCCGAGGCCCTGGATGAATCCGGGATCTGGAAGAGGAAGTGATTCGGCAGGAAGCCGGCTGCATGTCTGTAACGAACCGAAGAGGAGACTTTGGATACTGAGATGATTGGCGCAAAAGAGAAGAAGAAGTTTCCCCCAGTATTTTGGATGGTCATCCTGTTCGAGTTCTTCGAGCGAGGGTCCTACTATGGCATGATGAGCGTGCTGGCGGTGTATTTTACCGACCAGCTTTCTTTTTCCAAGGAAGGGGCCGGGGTGATCCTCGGGGTGATCCAGCCCATTCTTTACTTTTTGCCTATCGTGGCCGGGGCCCTGGCCGACCGGTTCGGATACCGCAGGGCTCTGACCGTGGCCTTTTCTTTGCTCGGGACCGGCTATTTTCTCACCAGTCAGGCCACTGGATACACCACGGTCTTTCTCGCTCTGGTGGTCATGGCCCTGGGAGCCGGGACGTTCAAGCCCATCATTTCCGGCACCATTGCCAGGTCTACGAACGAAGACAATTCCTCGGTGGCTTTCGGCATCTACTATTGGACCATCAACCTGGGAGCCTTTCTGTTTCCCCTGATCCTCGTTCCGCTGCTCAAAAACAATTTTGGATGGCATTGGATTTTCGTGGCCAGCGCCCTGGGAACCGGTTCCATGCTCATTCCCACGCTGTTCTTTTTCAAGGAACCGGCGAGGCAGGAGGAAAAACAGCCCAGTGAGAGTGGGGAGGATGGCGGGCAGGACGGAGGAAAGACCGACGGGCTCCAGGGTAAGGATGACGGCGAGGAGGAAGGCGAGGAGGACGGCAACAAAGCGGGCGAGGACCAGCGGGGCCTTTGGAAAACCTTGGCGAGTGCCTTCGAGATCATCTACTCACCCTTGGTCTTGCTCTTTGCCTGGGGTCGGCGCGCAGCAGCCGGCAAAGTGGTCATCGCACTGGTCTTGCTTGGATCCTTTGCCGCGGGCCTGGCATCCTATGTTCACCGCTCCGTCCAGGTGATCAAGGTGGACTCCATGCGCCAGGAGGTCCAAACGTCAGCCGGGCGGAAATCGATTCTGGTGACGGTCCGGCGGGACCAGACCAGGGGCCGGGCTTTCCTGGTCCAAGATGCCCCGGACAGGGCTTTGGACGCTTCCCTGGTGATCTACCAGCCGGCCATGTCACAGAAGCAGCGCAAGGCTCTGACAGAGGCCCTGGCCGCGAAATTGAAGGCAGACCTGCCGGAGGATGAGACGGCATCGCTTCTGGCCGGATCGCGCCACATCGTGACGCTGGAGGTGTCGGTGGGGGCGGCAAACAGGCCTGGGGCCTCCGTCTCCTGGCCGTCGAAACGCGTGGCTCGACTCCGCGTCGAGGCGGCGGGAGACAAAGCCTTGGATCTGGCCATGGCGGCTCTCGGGTCCCAGCCTCGACTCGCTGCGCTCACGAGACAAGAGATTCACAAGGCCCTTGAAACGGCTTCGCAACGAGGCATCGGCCTGCTCTTCGTGGCAATGCTGCTGCTTTTTGGGACCTTGATCCTGGCAATCAAAGACAGGCTGATAGGGCAGGGGTCAAGGCTTGTGACCGCCCTGTCGGTTCTTGGGACCTTGGTGGGCATTCTCTGGGTCATTCCCGGGGCAGGAACCTTCAGCAGGGGAGTCTGTACCGTCCTGTCGGTGACGCTGCTTTCCCTGTGGCTCATGGACACCAGGGAAGCACACCGCTACTCGGACCACGGAAAGTTTCTCTTGCTCATCGTGATCTATTCGGGCTTTTGGGTGCTTTATTTCCAGATGTTTGGGGCCGTGCTCTGGTACGTGAAAGCATACGTGGATGCCTCTTCTCTCAACCATGTCGTATCCCAGGTCTCTGGTCTCTTCGGCCTGACGGACTGGCGATTCGACGTAGAGCACGTCACGGTCATCAACGCCGGGACCATCATCTTGCTCCAACTTCTCGTGTCACGGATCGTGGAAAAGCGCGCTGCATTGCCCACCATGATCGCGGGGATCAGCGTGGCCACCGTTGGAATGGCTCTCTTGGCTCTGTCTCCTTCGATCTGGATCTTCATGGCCGGTATCATGCTCTTTTCCATTGGGGAGATGACCGCTCACCCGAAATTTATCAGCTACGTGGGCTTGACGGCACCCAAGGACAAGGTGGCCATGTACATGGGCTACGTGTTCCTCTACGGTGTCATTGGTTCGAGCGTCGGCAGCATTTTGGGCTCGAATCTCTATGTCCATTTCGTGGATCATCGCGACTCACCGCGCACCCTGTGGCTCCTGTTTTCCGGGATCGGCGTGGCGACCATCGTTGGCTTGGCTCTCTATGGCCGGATCACTTCGAGGAAACCGGCGCACTGAGTCCGTCGCCACTCATGGTGTCAGGACGGTAACAGGACGGCAAGCCGGATAGAGGTTTCGACTGGGCGCGTCTTGGCCCTGGCCAGGGAAAAGACAAACAGGGACTGAACAGACAGGAGGGCTTGGAAGGGGAGCCGTTTGCTGCGACTATTTCTTGGGGGCGGTCATTGCACCGGCCGCAGGAGCCATTGCAGGAGCCATGGCGGGAGCCATCGCACCGGCTGCGGGAGCCATGGCACCGGCAGGAGCCATCGCACCGGGAGCCATTGCACCAGCGGCAGGAGCCTGCGGTGCCTTGGGGGGCTGCGGGGCATTTTTCTTGGCTTCTGCCATGACGCATTCTGCAAAGGCCTTGCAGTCGCTCTTGGCCAGGCACTTGTTCATCATTTTTTTGTCTTGGGCGGAGTTTTTGTGCTTTTTACAGTCCGTCTTGCACTTGTCCAGGTCGGCGAACTGCTTTTTGATCCGTTCCTTGGCCTTTGCCTTGATCTGGTCAGGCATGCCCTTGAGCACCACATCGGCAAAGGCATCCGAGCATTCCTTCATCTTGGTGCATGCGTTGGTGCACATGTCCCCCTTGGCCACCGAGCCCTTGCCAGACCCTTCTTCGCCCTTTTTCTTGTTGCATCCGGTCTGCATGGCTAGGCCAAGGAATGCGGCGACGGCGACGATGCCTGCGAGTTTGATCTTCATTGGATACTCCTCCTTGTTCGTGTGACACCCCATGCGCCTCGGCTCGTAGCCAAAGTTGCATGGTTGGCAAAATGTCGGCTTGTGCAAATTGACAGACCCCTTTTACTGCAAGTTGTAGGGTGAAGGCAACGATATTGCTTCGGAGAGAGATGCTCCCATTCGTGGGGTTTGATCGCTGTTTTCGCAGGCAGGCCTGGCGGGTTGAGGATTTTCAAGGGCAGGCACCAAGGGCCGCTGCCTGGAGGGAATGAGACAAGTTGTGGTGGACAAGGGGCAGGATGGAACGAGGACTTGTGCGATCAGCCCTTTTTGAGGCACTTGGCGAAGGCCTCACAACCTGATTTGGCGAGGCATTCATTCATTTTTTTCTTTTCCTTCTTGTCCGCATGCTTCTTACACTGCTTGGTACACTTGGCCGTGTCGCCGTATTCCTTTTTGAAGCCCTCTTTCATTTTGGCAAGGGCCTCTTTGGGCATGCCCTTGGCTTCCATTTCTGCCATGCTGTCCGAGCATTTTTTCATTCGTTCACAGAAGGCCTTGCAGCCGGTCTTCTTGCTGCAGCCGGTCATGGTTGCTGGGGCAGCCACACCGATGAAGGCGACCATGGCCACGAGTCCCGTGAGTTTTTTGATCATGACTGTTTCTCCTTGCGAAATGGTGGTTGTGTGACTCCAAGGCCTGTTGTTTCAAAAATGCCAAGGCGTCTTGAATAGCTATCTCAGAAACTGCTAAATTATAGTCAGTTGGCTGCATGGTTCAAGACCCGGATTTGGCCGTTTTCCAAGATCCAAGACGATACGCTGACCGTTGATCACTTTTTTTGGCGTTGGAGGGTTGGCCGTGCGTGGTTGGGCGGCGGCTGCGCAGAATCAATCCATTGGAATAGACGAAGGGCGGGAGGTATGAGGGAAGAACGGACGAGTTTTCGAGTTGGCGGATAAACAG
>CAZIJS010000095.1:0-14683 GCA_964539505.1 uncultured Myxococcales bacterium | reverse complement strand
CCTGGCCACATCCACTGTTCGATCCCGGCTGCCATCGTCGATGACCAGGATTTCCACTCTGTCGATACCATCGATATCCCGGGGTATGGCAGCCAGAGTCTTCGCCAGGGTTTCTTCTTCATTGTAGCAGGGGATCTGAATCACGAGCTTCATTCGTGTTCCTCGATCGATGATCTCTTTGCAGGCCAGCAGGCATAACCAGGGGGACTTTGGGCCAGTTAGCCACAGTGGTGAGATCCGGTCAAGTCTCACGCATGTTGCCATGAGACCTGGTGACCTGCGTTTTCCACAACGCGCAGTCGACGGGCCCTGCCTTGCGCCAGGAAGTGGCAAAGTGCCCTGGTTGGTGGTAGCATCCGTCATCGTCGGTCAGCGGGGGCCAAGGCGGCTGCCAAGGCCCCATCGAGAGGTGGATATGCCCAAGTCCCATCAGGATCTCCGCTTCAGTCTTCAGCTCGCTCGGAACGGTGCGGTCCTTGTGCTGGAGCGATTTCAACCACACCGATACGTGACGGTGGAGACTCTGGAACTGGAAGTAGGGCTGTCGGCCAGCCTGGACACACAGCGGGGGTTTTCGGCCATCAAGCACCAGCGGGGACGGCTCAGGCGCCTGGTTGCAAAAGCGGACCTGCTGAGTTCCTTAAAAGAGCTGGTGTCTGGTGGTGTGGCATTGCCTCCAGGACTGCAGGTGCAGGAGGTGGAACTCGGTCCGTATCGGGAAGATTTTCGACAACAAACCGGGGAACAGGAGTTTGCTGGCCAGGATCAGTCGTCGGATGCATCGACGGGGAGGGTGCTGTGCGGTGTCCTGGCGGGCACTGTGATGTCTACTGTGGGACGAGTGCCCTTCACGCTCCCCTGGACGCTGAGAGAAGGGGGAGGGAGAGCCATTGTCCGCGCGTCCGATCCGCTCCTGTTCGGGCTGGCTTCCATGCCAACCTGGGCAGTGGGTCGGACGGTTCTCAAGAGTCTGGTCTCGTCTGTGTCTGAAATCGCTCCACCGGCATCGGTGCACTTCGAAGAGGATGACAGCGCCATCTCGGTGGATCCGGTGGCATGGATCGTCTGGGAGAGCCTCGTCACCAGGGGGTGGCGGCTCCCCAGGCTTGCAGGGCTTGAGATCTCCTTTGCGTGGCGGGAAGGAAATCTCCTCATAGAGGCTGTCCCACGGGTTGATCGAGGGGCTGTGCCAGAGCCGCCGATTAGGGTGCGCCAGAGGGATCGCTTCCTGGGGCCACAGCGGGTGTTTGTCCTTGGAGAACACCTGCTCGATGAAGGCAAGTACGAAGAAGCGGCTCGGTATTACGCCGATGCACTCGACAGGCACATCGACGAACCATATCTTTGGGGGCGCGCGGTGGAGTTGGCTGTCCGGACCGCCGATCCGAGCGCACAGAAGTTGGTGAATCGCGCTCTGGAACGATGGCCTCGCGCACCTTGGGCGTTGTTGGCACGTGCCTGGCTGCTGGAGAAAACGGGGCACCTGGAGGCGGCGGGCTCGCTGTATCGGGAGTTGGCTCTGCATGCGAGACAACAGGGGCGTCTTTTGGACGCCGGCGCGGCGGTCCTTGCTGCGTCCCGGGTTTTTGGCGAAAAGGATCCTGACCAGGCGGTCGACATCCTGGAATGGGCCATGTCACAAGGGGTGGCGGCTTCTGGACTGCGCGAACAACTCGCCGCGCTCTATGAGAGACTGGGGCGTTGGGAGGACCTCACGTTGCTCATCCGTGCAGGTTTGACCGAGGCAGCGGCGACTTCTCGGGTCAGGGGCCATGTGGCCCTGGGCCGCATCCATCTCGATCATTTCGAAGATCCACTCAGAGCGCGCAGTGAGTTTGAAAGGGCGCTGAGGATCGATCGGCGGTCCATCGAAGCCTGGACAGGGCTCGTGGAGGCCTTTCTTGCGTCGGGGAACGTGCAGAAAGCCTCGACGGCCCTGGATCGAATGCTTGCTGTTCGAGACGACGACTCCAACGGGTCGGTCCCCGACCAGGTGGCCCTGCTCAGGGCTCGGGTTCTTTCGGTTGCTGGAAGGGGCGAGGAGGCTCTGCAATTACTCGAGTCCCGGCTGGATGAGTCCGGACCGGACTGGGTGCGGCAGACAGCAGATTTGGCCAGACAGCAGGAGCGGTGGGATTTGGAAGTCAGGGCGCTCCAGCGCCTCTGTCTGGGTGAGGAGGAGGCGATCGGGGAGGGATATCGGCTCACGTGCCTGAAACGACTGACATCATTGGCTCTGGAACATGGAGACGTCGCTGTTGCTCAAACAGCCGTAGACGAGGCGTTGGCTGCAGCCCCTGAGAATCTGGGTGTACTCGATCTGGCGGTCCGACTCTCCCAGGAGCGAGGGAGAATACCGGAACTCGTGGAACTCCTTGGACGTGTCGCCCGGCTGGATCCGGACAGGGCGGCTGCCATCCATGTCCGTCGGGCGAGGATCATGGCCGAAAAACTGGGGAGACTGGACGATGCCGTGGAAATTCTGCAGGGCGTCCTTGGTGGCGACAACCCCGAAGTACGGCTCGACGATGAACTGCGGGCGCTCTTGCTCGATACATTGGCAGACGTTCTTCGCGCGGCTGGTCGGGTCGACGAACTGATTTCCGTGTATGCCGACCGGGTCGTTCTCCTGGAAGCAGGCGCACAGCGGCCGCAGACAGCGGCACGTATCTATCGTGAATACGCCGACCTTCTTCTTGCCCGAGGCCCCGAGACTTCTGCCATGGCTCGTCGATATCTCGTCCGAGCAGTGGCCCTGGCGCCCGAGGACGTCGAAACTCTCGAGAAGCTTGCAAGACTCCTGGATGACAGGGGAGCCCTTGCGGAACTCGAACCCCTGTTGACGAAACTGGTAGACCTCGCCAGGACCAATGCCCGGTTCGAAACGTTGGGCTGGGCGCTCTGGGCCTGGGCGCGGCTCATGGCGCGTACGGATCGGTATGACCAAGCGGCATCGATGATCGAAGAGTCGATTCGTCTGCTGCCCTTCGATCAACCTCTTGGTCGCTTTGCCGCCCAGGTGTTCCGCCGTGCAGGGCGATTGGACCGGGCTCGGCAGGTGCTCGATGAACTTTGGGCTTTGCCGGGCTGTGAAGAGCGCGGTAAGGTCGCATTGGAACTGGCCGGGACACTCTGGTCCTTGGACGAGAAGGAACGGGCCGTGACCTTCTATCGGGCCGCAATCGGGGAGGGCCTGACGGGCAGGGAACGGACCGAGTGCCGCCGTCGTCTGTGCGACTATTGCCTGGAAGTCGAGGATTGGCAGGGGGCTGTGACCGCCTATCTGGATTTGGCTGAAGACGGGGACTGTCACTTGACCGGTGAGGAGCAGGCGGAAGCATTTTTCTTGGCGGCTCAGGTTTCGGATCGAGCCTTGGGAGACCGGAAGCAAGTTTTGGACTTCTGCCGGAGGGCTCTGGATAGAGACCCTCACCACAAGGGCGCCCAAAATATGCTCGAGAAAATTTTTTTTGCTGCCGGACAATGGGAAGAGGTCATCACTATTCTGGAACGGAAGGTGGTGTCGGCTGAAGGCAGGCCTCGCGAGCAGGCCGGCCTGCTGGGACGGTTGGCCCGGGTGGAATTGGAGAAACTGGGCCGCATCGAGGCGGCCAGGCGAGACTACGAACGGGCCCTGGAGGCAGACCAGGACTTTCTTCCTGCATTGGAATTTCTTGGAGCGGACGCCAAACGTGTTGGGGACCTTGCCACGAGTCTCCACATGTATCGACGCATCGTCGAGTTGTCAGATGCGGGGGCTGCTGATCAAGACGTGGGCCGAGCCGCTCGGAAGACCCTGGCCGAGCTACTCGTCCTCGAAGGAGATCTGGACGAAGCAGGACGCGTCTATCGATCGGCGTTGGAGTTCGATCCCGCCGACCAGACGCTACTCGAAGGGCTCGCCGGGGTGCTCAGGGAGCAGGATCGTCCCCGGGAACTCGTCTCGGTGCTCAGGAAGTTGGCTGAGATTTCCAGGGGACGCCAGGGGAGGGATTGGCGTTTGGAGCTGGCCGGGTTGTTGGTGGATCCGCTTGGCGAACCGGCCCTGGCTGCCGAGGAATATCGGACCTTGCTGCGCCAGGATCCAGACGACCGGCAGGCCCTGTTTGGCCTCGAGGCGGTCTTGGCCCGACAAGACCGTCAGGTCGAGAGGGTCAAGGTGCTGGGGCGGCTGGCCCGCCTGTTGTCGGAGCAGGAAGGGACGGGCGAGGATCTGGTCTCGGTGCTCAGGAAGCTGGCTGAGACAGCCCTGTCGGAGGCACGCCTGGAGGATGCTCAAGGGGCGCTCGATGCCCTTGTCGATCATGGGGTGCGGCAAGATTGGGTGGGCGAGCATCTGCTTGCCCTGGCCGATGTGTCCCAGGACGAGTCTGTCCGGGCTCGTGCCTACGAAATGTTGATGGAGAGCAGCGAGGGGGCACAGCGGCGACGGTGGGCCCTGATTCGTGCGAGGCATCTTTTCGGTGTCATGGAAGATCCATCCGCCACACTGACCATGCTCGATGCCGAAGCCCTCGAAGGCTGGGATTTCGATTTTCTTCGTGCCGAGTGTCTTTGGGCCCAGCAACGCTGGTCCCAGGCTTTCGAAGTCTACGAATCTCTCCTGGGTACGGACCCGGGACCGAGGGGCGAGAGGGCTGTCGGAGAGGAACCAGATCGTTCGCTGATCCTGCGACGCCTCTTCGAAATCGCCCTCGAAAGATTGGATGATCTCGAAGCGGCACAGCGCTATGGAAAGGCGTTGCTGGACATCCAACCAGAGGATTGGGACATCCTGACGAAAATGACGGACCTGGCCAGACGCCGGGGTGACTGGCTCCAGGTGCGCAGGTTGTTGGAGCGGCGTCTGCGTATCGTGCGCGAGGCAGGTGATAGAGATGCGGAACTGGATGTGTCCCTGGATTTGGCGTCTTTGTGGAAGTTCGCCGGGGCGGATGGGCTCGAACGTGCCGAACGGCTTTGTCGCCGCGCCATCGAGATCGATCCCAAATCCATCGAGGCACTCCGCGTGCTTTCGGAGATTCAGGCGGCTCAGGGAGCCTTTGGCCTGGCAAGGCAGTCCATCGAGGCGCTTTTGGCGGCAGGGTCATCGATGCTTTCACCGCAGGAGCTTGGCGGCTATCGGCTCGAGGCAGCAAGACTTGCGGCTCAGACGGATTCGGGCCTCGATGCGGCCATGGAGCATTTTCGGATCGCAGCGCGGATTCTGGAAGGCACATCTCGAATTTCGGCAGGGGACGAATGGCTTTCACTGGCGTTGGCTCGTGAGCGTTGGTCGGAGGCGGCCGAAGCGGCAGAGATGCTTAGAGACCTGCGATCGCACAGAGAAGATCTCGATCGATTGGCCTTGGCCTATGAGAAATTGGGGCGGCTCGACGAGGCGGTTTTACTCCTTGGGGACCTCTCTGAGAAGTATCCTCAGGATACGGATCTGAGAATCCGTATGAGGGATTTGCTCGAGCAATCGGGTCGGCACCTGGACTTGGCAGCTTCACTGGAGGCCGAGGCGAGGCGGGAAGGGGACATCGAACTTTTCGGGAATGCGGCCATTTATTACCTTGGGGCCCCTGAGGGCAGGAGCAAAGGCATCGCCTGTGCTTTGGAGGTTTGGCGCGGGGGCCGTTTGGGCGGGGCGGACCTGCTCGACAGGCTCTTTCAGCAGGAAGACGTCGGTCTTGATGAACAGGTGTCGGAGCTGTTGGGATCTGGGCAGGCCCCGCCCGAACTGGGTTTCGAAGCCGGACGCCGGAGGATCGCTCGGCTGGGAGGTATGGATTCCACGGCACTTGCATGGATGGAATGGTCCCTTTCCAAGGGAGTGGAAGACCTGTGGCCGACAGTCCGCCGGGGGCTGATCGATGCAGGCTGGTACGAAGAACTCAGAAGATTGCTCGGCGACAGGATCGCGCAGTCTTCGGGATCGCAGCGGGCGGAGTTGGTGGTCGAGGCAGTCCGCATCGATAGAGACAAGCTGTCTGCATGGGACAGGGCCGCTGATTTGTTGGCGACGGAAATCGACGCGGGCGGACTGGAGGCCACAGACGAACTCATGGACATGCTCGTGGATGCGTTGGAAAAGTCGGGCAAGACAGCCCAGGCCGAAGCGCGAGCCGGTTCCTGGGCCCCTCACTCGGAGAGTCCGAGTCGCTGGTTCCTTGCGGCTGCGAAGATGGCGGAGGTAAGAGGAGATCGATGGGCGCAGGTTCGGTGGCTGCAGTCTGCCTTGGATGTCGAGCCGGGATCGGACAAAATTCTTGGTCGGCTCCTGGAAATAGGCCAGGGTCTGGAGGGTTTCACCCTTCCAGCGTCTCTTATCGAAAAGACCGTGGAACAGGACAGGGGGCTGGAAGTCACTCTTTTCCTGGATGCCCTGAATTTTGTGGCGTCTCCAGAGGAGCGATACGATCTCTTTCGGTCACTTCGGAATCACGTGGAACGCGTGGATGCAGCGTTTCTTGGGGCGATGTCTGCAGTTGCCATGGATGCAGGGCGGGTTGAAGAGGCCCTCGACCTCATGGCCGAGCAGTATCGGGCGACGAGTCCGAAGCGGCCCGACGAGAGGGCGGCTCTTTCCGTTGCCATGGCAGAGATACTCTACGAGCAGGGGGGCGATGCTGTCGCGGCTGCCGATCTGTACCGACGGGCCGCAGACGAGGCCATGGATTTCGACCTGCGTCGTGATGCGCTCGGAGCAGTTGTTTCGATGGCTCGGAAGGCCGAGGATCCGGCCGGTGAAGAGGAAGCCCTTCGGGTCTTGAGAGAAATGGGGGCATCCAAGGATGAGGATCTGGTTCGGATTCTGGAGTTGGCAGCCGCCAGAGAGGCCTGGGGAGAAACCCTGGAACTCTGTGACGAGATCTCGCACAAGGGGCTCATGGGACCGAGACAGATTCCTCTTCGGGCCATGGCCCTGGAAGGGCTGGGCAGATGGAAAGACGCGGCCGAGGCCTGGCTTGATGCAGCTCGGCTGGACGCAGGGAACGGTGCGGAGCATATGCTTCGGGCGGCCCTGCTTCTTCGAGACATGTGCCGGGATGCGGCAGGGGCCGTCTCGGTCATGAGAGATTTGCTCGCGCAGTGGCCGGAGCGGTCCGAAGTTGCGGACATGGCAGAGGCCCTTTGCACGAAGAACGGTCTCTGGAAGGAACTGGTGGATGTCGAACGCGTCATTCTCGAACAGACGACCGATCCGTCACAACGAGCCAGACTCCTCCATTCCATTGCCGTGGTGATGGACCGAAAGCTTGGCATGCCAGACGAAGCAGCCGCCCTGCTGGCGCAGGCGGCAGCGGCCGATGAGAATTTCTATCCCGTCTACCGTCCGCTTGGGGAATATCACTATCGTCGCAGGGAATGGGCCCCTGCCGAAGAATACCTGCGCAAGGCCATGGAGAATCCCCAGATCGCTTCAGAGCAAAAGGCTGCAATATCGGCCATGTTGGGAGATGTGCTGCTCGACCGTGAACGTTTCGACGAGGCACTCGATGTCTTGATGGAAGCAGTGTCTCTGGACATACACAATAAGGACTTGCTCAAGTCGGCTATGGAAGCGGCCCGTAGAGCAGACCGCCCGGATTGTGTGGTGACTTTGCTGCTCGACGCGGCACGACAGGCGCATGGTCCGGCCAAGGCCGACTACCTGGCCCGGGCTGGATCCATCTGCGAGTCGCAACTCCATGACCAGGAACGGGCCATGGAACTCTACGAGCAGGCCGTGGAGATTGCGCCCGAACGGAGTGCAACCAGGTCGAGACTCCTCGATCTGCTCAGAGACAGGGGAGACTGGGAGTCTGTCATGCGACGGCTCGAAGCGGAACTCCACCTCGTGGAACAGGACAGGGCGAAAGCTGCCGTGGCGGTGGAGTTGGCCGCTCTCTGCGAGGATTTCGCAGACGACCCGGACAGGGCGGAACATTACCTGAAAATGGCCAGGAAACTTGATCCGCTCGATGGACGGTGGCTTCGGAAACTGACGGACTTTTTTGCGCGTCGGAAACAATGGGCAGACCTGGTTTCGTTGATCGAGGATGTGCTGGATACCCCGGGTATGGAGACCGACCAAATGGGCGGGTTCCTGGCATTGCTCGGGCGCACGTATTTAGAAAAGCTCAATGAGCCGGACAAGGCACAGGCTGTTTTCCAACGGGCCAGGACACTCGGGCTGCTCACGGAACGGGGGGCTGAGCTTCTTGCGGGCATCTATCGAGACCAAGGTCATTACGAGGATCTCGTTCGATTGCTTCGAGATCGGATCGAATCGGAGACCGATCCCGAAGAAACGAGAAAGCTTCGGAGACGTCTGGCCGAAGTTTTCGACAAGAATCTTGGTCACAGGAAAGAAGCCGCCGAGGAGCTGGTCCACTGTTTTCTCGATCATGAGGATTTCGAGGCCGGTCTGGAAGCGAGGAGGCTTTTTCGGGATGTCGGGGCCGACGCGCAGGCGCTTGCCGTGGCGAGGCTCTTGGTGAATCGCTGTCCCAGCGAGGACAGGGCGTTGCATCAAGCGGTTCTAGGAGAGCTCTTGGCACAGCAGGCAGGCGCAACCGAGGAGGCGGTCGCGGTGCTTCGTGAGGCCCTCGACGAACGGTGGGATCTACCTGGAGCCCATCGCGTTCTTGGAATGATTCTTCTCGACCAGGGGGACCGTGAAGAGGCATTGGTGCATTTGAACGCCTATCTGGAGGCGGGGGACGAGCGGGGAGACGATGACGCTTCGGTCCACGCCCTGGTAGCCGAGGCATCCCTGGAACAGGGCGACAGGGACAAAGCTCTGTTTCATTTCGAGAAAGCGCTCGCGCAAGACCCCACGCGAGTCGACATTCTGGAGGCATTGGCCAAGCTGTATCGGGTCGTGGGGCGATGGGAAGCGTTGGATGGCATCTTCAGGCGATGGATCGTCCTGGAACCAGACCCAGGGAGGCGCGCCAGATTGTGGTTCGAACGGGCCAGAGTGCAGCAAGATCGCTTGGGGGACAAGGCCGAGGCGATTCGTTGTCTCAAGGAGGCGGTGGCGCTTCGCCCTCGTTTCTTGGAGGCGTCCCGGGAACTCCGGGTGCTGCTCGAAGAACAGGGCCAGTTCGTGGAGGCTGTTCGTCTCTTGCGCAAGGAGCTCGATGCCGTAGGCGAGGCTGATTCGAGGGTTCGATTGCTGCTTCATCTCGGGCATTTGCTGGAGCGGCATCTCCATCGGCCGCACGAAGCGGTGGAGGCCTACAGAAGAGCCGTGGCCACGTCTTCCCGGGATCAGGAGGCGCTCTCGAACCTCGTGCGCATGTGCTCTCTCATGGGGCGGTGGCTCGAGGCTGCCTCCGTGCAGGAGCAGCTCGCCGACGTCGTCGGCGATTTTGCTGCGTTGGTGCGGGCTGCAAGGCTCTTCATGCGGGCGGGAAATCCGGATGGGGCGGTGCGTTGTTGGCTGCGGCTGATCATCGAAGGACCGGGGGAGCGACTCGATGAATTCGTGGCAGGCCTGGAGGCCTCGGTGGATGATGGACCGACCATCGAGAAGACGATTTCCTCTGTGCTCTCGGCATTGTCCGGCATGGAGAAGAGTGAAAGGCGCCTGGCCTTGCTCAGACTGGCCGTGCGCATGTTGGTCACCCTGGGAGACATGGAGCAGGCGGAACCATTGGTGGCCGAGTTGGTGGCTGAAGATCCGGACGATCCTGGGGCATTTGCGTATCGAATCAGGCTTTTGGAGGAACGTGAGGATTACCAGAGCGTGGCAAAGCTGCTTCGAGAACGGATAGCAGCGCAACGGGATAAAGATCTCGTCCGCTGGCTCTGGAAACTGGGGCAGATGGAACGTGGCGTTTTGAATCGGCCCGATCTGGCCATCGACACCTTTCGCCATCTTGTAGAAGCGGCTCCCGACGATGTTGCGGCGGCTGGCGTGCTGGCCGAATTGGCATCCAGGCTCGGGGACTACCAGACGGTCTACGATCAGTATCGGCGGTTGGATGCTCGTTCCGTGAGCCTGGATGATTTCGGGCTCATCGCGTTGGCCGAGGCAGCCGAGGCTTTGGGGAGAGACCAGGAAGCGCTCGAGTATTACGAGAGATTGCTCAGGAACGATTCCGACAGGCGCGACGTCTTGGAGGCCCTGGCCCGGTTGTCCCTGTTGTCGGGGCGTCTTGGTCAGGCCATCGACGTTTTGGAGCGGCTGCTGGATGTTGTGCCGCTGACAGACATCGAGGCACGTTTGGAGACGGGCAGACTGCTGGTCGAGACGAGTCTCGCCCAAGGGCTGCAGGACAAGGCGGCCGAACACATCGAGATGCTCAAGGGATTGGTCTCCGATGATCCCGGGGTGTGGCGTCTCGCCGCCGAGACGTACGAGGCACTTGGAGACTGGAATCGATACATGGATGCGTTGGATCGAGTGGCTGCCATGGAGCAGGACAGGCGGACCAAGGCCCGTATTTTTTATCGCAAGGCCCAGGTGGCCAGAGAGCGGTTGGGTTTGACGAAAGATGCAGCAGACAACCTGCTCAAAGCGGCGGACCTGGATGCAACATTTCCACCGCTGTGGATCGATCTCTCCCAATACTACATGCGGGAAGGTGACTGGGAATCGGTGCTGGAAGTGTGCGACCAGTTGTCCCGGTTCGACAGAGCCGAGATGGATGTTTCAGTGTCTTTGGCCACGATTTTCAGGCGGGCCATTGCGCTGCTTCTCATTGGTGGCAAGGATGCAGCACAGGTCCCCGGTTTGCTCAGGTCTGTGGACAGAGAAACCGTGAACGTGGGCATTTTGGCGGAGATTCTATCTGAAGCGGCAGATGGGCTGCGGAGCCGGGGGATGTCTTCGGCTCCGTTGGGGAGGGTTCTGGATGCTTTCGGGTCTGGGTTGGGGACCGACATGGTCGAACACCTCGCCCGTTGGATCGATCGGCGTCTCACCGAGTCTCCGGATTTGCTGGGTGCCCGACGGGTCCTGCTGCGTGTCGTCCCTCGGGTGGGGCAAAGGACGATGCTCTACGAGCACCAGCAGATGATCGCTTTTTTCGATCCAGGCGATCCGGTGGTCCAGGACCAGTATGACAAGTTGATCGGCGGTGAGACTCCAACATCTGCCCTGGATGTCATGGGACCGTTGGTTTCCGAGGATCTCCGACTGCCGCTCAGGACCATTCTGGTCCGTCTATCGGATCTCCTTTCCGGCTTCATGCGGTCGGAGCCTGAACGCCTTGCCGGCGAGCAGCCGCTCGAAGATGTCGTGCCGCCCATCCTGGCTGCGAAAATAGCAGGTTTGGTCCGCAAGCTTCGGGTTCGGGCATTGGATATCAGGGTTTTTCAGGATGACGAGCCGACTGTTCGGCTGGTGGATTGGAGACCCCAGGCGGTGCTTTTGTCGGATTCTCTATTGACGCTCGATGAGTCGGAACTCTTTTTCATCCTGGGGCGTTCGTTGGAATGGGCCCGTTCGGGTGTGGCTTTTTTGGAAAATCGATCCGATGAGGAACGAGACGAGATTCTCGTGGCCCTGGGCAAGGCCTTGGGCATGGAGAGTCCAGAGGGAATGCGGGTCAGGCCTGAACTCGTAGAGATTTTGATCCGTTGGGGTATCAATTCCGAGGCACTGGACCGGCGCGACCAGGACGCCGTGGTGACGTCACTGGCGGCGCATTGGCGAAGTCCTTGCGACTATTCGACTTATGTGGCATCGCAATGGCGCATGTGCCAGCGAGTAGGGCTCATGGTCAGTGGCGATCTGTCCGCGAGCTTGCGGGCGGCAGCCCTGGTGGAGGCCGGCGCTGACATTTTGGAGCCCGAGGCGGTGGAGCAACGGTGCCGTCTCGTTCGGGAATCAGATGCACTGCGTGAACTCCTCCGGTTCGGCGTTTCGCGGCTGCGCGAGAAACTCCATAGGGTGACGCAGGTCGGTTTTTAGGAGAAACAATGGCACGAACTCTTCTCAAGACCGCTCAGGCCCTTGACAAGGTCTTGAGTTCACTGGTTGGTGGTGGATTCGGTCTCAAAGACCTGTTTACCCTCGTGAATCTGGGTGGCGGCGTCGTCTCTGTCTGGTTCGCCATGCAAGGGAATATTGAGGCTGCCTCTGCAGCGATCATGATCGGGTATCTCGGGGACGTGCTCGACGGTCCGGTGGCAAGGTTTACAGGACGACAGAACCGGTTCGGCTCAGAGTTGGACTCCATGGCGGATCACATGGCCCAGTGCATTGCTCCGGCCTTCGTGGTCATGGTGGCCCTGGCTCCGTTGGGTCGCTTTCTCTCGCTCGGGTTGGCGTTTCTGGTGGTGACCACCGGATCGATCCGTCATGCCAGGGCTGCTGCAGAGAAGTTCGAATTTGGATTGTGTTGGAACGGGATGCCTCGGCCGGTGGCGGCCTTTCTTGTGATTGCTTATCTCAATTCGCACCTTCGGGGAACGCTCCCTTATGGAGATTGGTTCGGTGCGGGTTTGGTGGTCCTGGTGTCGGCGCTCAACCTGGTTTCTCTGCCTTTCGTGAGCCATCATGGAAGGCCCCTGCAGGCCTACGTGAAGACTGCGGTATTTGTCGGGTTCGGACTTGGGATAGGATTGGCGGTCTTTCGTTCATCGTGGTTTTGGGATGCGCTCCTTTTCATGATCACCCTCTATTCCTTTGGGTCCTGGCTCACCATGACTCGAGATGAGCGGATCGATTTCTTTGATGAGGCGAGAAGATGGCGCACAAAGCTTGCGGGAGAATCTCGACCCGGCAGGACTTCGTGATGAAGCGATGGAGAAGGTGATGCCCGAAGACGTTCGTCTGGCAGTGGTGCTGACGGGCAATGCCGGACGCCGGGTGGCCGGGTTGTCTGTGTTGGCGCGGATCCAGCACGCATTTTCATCGGTGGGGATGGAGCCGACGGCGTTCGTGGTGACGGATGCCGACCAGAGGGCGGTTGCCTCGGTGTTGGGTATTCCCAATGACCGAATCGTAGAAAACCTGTCCCAACTCGAAGCGGGAACCTGGATTGTGTGTCGAAGTGACATGGTCCTGGATCGTGTCATGGCAGATCACGTGCTTTCCCTGGCGCGAAATCTCGGGCAAGACAGGCATCTGCGCCTGGGACGATCCATTTGTATCGGTTTCCCCGTCGAGGACTGTTCTGGAGCCGAGCCCATCGAGCCCAAAGGGGTGTTCGTGGAGCTGGACGGTCCAGGGGCTGCTTTCCGGGCGAAGCGTGCCCTCATACGGGCATGTCGGAAGCCGGTGGCAATCGATGGCCTGGTTTGTCGAGCATTGGGGCGTCCACTTTCCGGCTGGATCACGCATGTTCTTCTGGAGTTGCCCGTCACACCAAACATGGTGACGGCCGTTTCCCTTGTGCTCGGGTTGGCCGCGGCAGTCACCGTGGCATTCGAACAACGGTTCGCTCTCGGTGCAGGGCTGTTGTTCTTGAGTTGGGTGCTCGACAACAGCGATGGTGAGATTGCCAGGACGAAGTATCTTGGGAGCACCTGGGGCGCTTGGTTCGATATCTATGCTGATTTTCTGACCAACGAGGCGTTCATTGTCGGCATGGGATATGGTCTGTCCAAGGCACTGGAGAGTCCTTTGCTGTGGTGGGTGGGTCTGTATGCCGCCGTTGTACTGGCTCTTTACAACGCGGTTGTTTTTGCCCATATCCATCGCCTCGGCATTCCAGACGAATTCCTGTTCCAGTGGTGGTTCGACGCCTCCGACGAACAGGCGGACAGCGAGTCAAATTCTGGAGGAAAGTCGGTCGATGGAGGAGGCGGGTCGAGTCTGGCTCGATTCTTTTCCTATGTGAAATATCTGGGACGCCGCGATTTTTTCATCTTTTTCTATTTTGTCTCTGCCCTCCTCGGTATTTTGCATTGGGCTCTTTGGGCCACGGCATTGGGGGCCACATTTACTGGAATACTCACCGTGGGGCACGTCATTTTTTCGAGGCACCGCCATGTCTGACGTGGTTCGCATCGTCCACATTTCCGATCCCCACCTTGCCGCCGGTTTTCCGTTCCATTCTTCGTATCTGACCAACAAGCGTATCGTGGGATACCTCAACTTGGTCTTGAAACGAAGGAAGCAACACAAGCGTCGCCTTGCGTTCGCCATGTGGGATGCGGTGCAGGCTCTGGAACCTGATATTTTGCTCGTGACAGGAGATTTTACAAACATTGCCTTGGAGGCAGAGTTCGATCTGGCACTGCAATGGATTCGCGGTTTCGGTCTTCCCCCCGAGCGGGTCATGGTCCTTCCGGGAAACCACGATGCATACATCGGGAGGGTATGGAAAGAGGCGGTCTTTGCGCGTGCCTTCCAGCAGTACCTGCCGAACAATGTGCGGGAGAGGTGGCCTTGGGATGCATTTCCGATGGTTCAGCGGCTTGGCCCAGTGACCATCGTCGGGTTGAGTTCGTCGGTTCCCTGTCCCCCGTTCCTGGCATGGGGGCGACTGGGCGGCGGCCAGATGTCCCGGCTGCGCCAGATTCTAGAGCGGGAAAAGGGTGCCTTTCGTGTTCTGGCGCTCCACCACCCTGTGCAGGCGGGGGCCACTCGGTGGGACAACGCCCTGCTCGACGCCGACGCTCTTCGAGCCACGCTGCAAGATGTTGGTGCTGAACTCGTCCTCACGGGTCATTTGCATAGGCCATTCGTCGAAAGCATCATGGGGTCGGGAGGAATCGCCGTTCCTGTGCTGGGAGTCGGTTCTGCGTCACTCGA
>CAZIJS010000094.1:0-14724 GCA_964539505.1 uncultured Myxococcales bacterium | reverse complement strand
GAGAAGCAGAGCACCAAGCACGAGTAAGGCCGAGAATTTCTCCCGAAAACCGAATCCGCCGGCAGGCAGCAGTTCCATGGAGACTCGTCTCCGGGCCGGCGCATCGACAAACGGACCAGCGGCTTCCAGGGTCCAGGACCGCCCACCTGCGGTTCCGCGCAAGGCAACGTTCAACTCCCACCGCCCATCTGCCTCCGGCACGGCCTCGGCCACGACGTGCTTGTCTCGCAGGAGGCGCACCACGATCCCGCCAATGCCACCGGGACCCACCCGGACCCTGCCCGACAGATGCAGCCGGTCGCCTATACGAAGGGCCCCGGGCAGCGGGTCCAGGAAAAGTTCCAATCGACCCAATACGAGCAGGTCCCGTCGCACCAGCCTCTCATCCCCCTGCTCCCTGCCGGCTTCCAACGTGACCCTTCCCCGGGAACGCAACTGCGCCAGGGGGACCGAAAAACGCATCCGCCCGTCGGCACCGCTGCGCCTGGAGACGACAGGCCCCCCTCCAATCCGCACGAAGAGCCTGCTCCCCGCCACCGGCTCTATTTTCCATCTCATGCGGCCCTCTTCCCAAAGGGACCGTCTGACCGACAGGGTCACAGCGCCTTGCAGCACTCCTTGAGCGAACCGCACCTTCCGGGGAACCTCCAGCGTCACCTGGGGCTCTCCTGTCACGGACTGGAAGGAAATCCGCCGACCTTTTACCACCAGGTACGAGCGATTCGAAGACTCGGTTCGCACATCCAGGGCACCGCTGCAACGGGGAACCACCGCGTTGAAGCCACCGTCTCCTCCGGAGGTGACCACCCGTTTCACCGCAGCCCAACGCTCAGTCCTGCAACGGACCCGGAGGCTGAGTTCCTGTGAGGGCGGAGGGGCATGTAGATCCACGTCCCGGATCAGGCCCCGCAAGAGCACCTTGCCACCTGCTTCTCCCAGACTGATCGCCTCCAGCCTGGTCACCGCCAAACGACCGCGAACAACGATGATCCCGGAAGCCCCTTCCCTCGTCCGTCTGCCCCGTCTCCCTCCCAACCGATCCCCGACCGCCCCGCCTTCCCTTCCTTGGGCCAAGGCGCCCCCTCCCCACCAGGATATCGAGAGCATGGCAAAACAGCCCCACCACCAAACCCGCCCACTGCGGGACCTTCCGACAGCGGCACAGACCGAGCCGGTCTTTCGAAACAGCAGAGGCCTTTTTGAAGTCAGTGGGCCATGTCGTGGAAACAACGGCTCGGGCGTCATGGAATGCCGGCAGTTGCTGCTCGGGTCTGCTTGCATATTCTCCATCTGTACCGTCCAATGAACTGCAAATGTTGACTTGGCCGGCCACCGTGCTATCAACTTGGGCCATCATAATTGATAGGCTCGAAAAACTGGAGGCTTTTCAATGGACGAATCCGTCTTGAAGTACACAATCGAGGAACAGGGCCCCACGCAACAATCTGTGACGGGTGAGGTGGCATGGAAAGAGGTCAAGTCTCGGCTGGATGAGACGTTTCGAGAACTGTCGCGCCAGGTCAATCTCAAGGGGTTTCGCAGAGGAAAAGTGCCCCGGGGCCTGCTCGACAAGATGTTCGGCAAGAAGGTCCGTGAAGAGATCTCACGGCAGATCAGCCAAGAGGCAGTGGCCCAGGCCTACACCGAGAAGAAACTGCGGGTGGTGACAGGCCCGGACGAATGGGAAATCACCACAGAAGACATCGTCAACGAAGAGCCCCTCAAGTTCAAAGTGCTCGTCGAAGTCTTGCCCAAAGTGGAAGTCAAAGACTACGAAGGAATCGAAGTCCACAAGGGCGAAGTCGACATCACCGAAGCGGAAATCGACGAGTATTTGCAGCGCCAGCGCGAGATGTATACCCAATACGAGCCCGTGGAAGACAGGACCGAGGTCCATCCCGGAGACGTGGTGGTGGCCGATATCATGGGCAGGGCGGGAGATGAACCCATCGATTACCAGTCTGCCACCATCAAAATTCCGGAACCGGACAACGACCAACCAGTCCAGGAACCGGTTCCAGGTCTTGCTCGGGCACTACTGGGGAGGGACACGGCAGCCGGAGAACTGGACGTGGAGTTGGACCTGCCCGCCGCCGAGGGAGAGCCACCCAAGAAAGCCAGGCTCCTGGTGACCATCGAACGGCTCTCCAGGGCCGTGGTGCCTGAACTGGACGATGACTTTGCCAAGGAAACCGGCATGGCAGATGACATGGCCGGGCTCCGGGACGCCGTCCGGGCGCGCCTGGCAGAAATCAGAGAGAACCGCTTCCGGGAAGAGATGGAGGGAGAGCTTCTCGAAGAATTGCGGCGTCGCAACCCGGTAGAAATCAGCGACAAGGCCATTCGCCAGGAAGCCATGAGGCTCAAGGGCGCCTTCTCTTCCATGCTTGGCATGGATTTCGACAGCATCTCGGCCCAGGACGAGTCTCTCGGAAAGCTGGTCAATGACAAGGCCCGCGAACAGGTCCAGTCCAGTTTGATCCTGGAGGCCATTGCGGAAAAGGAAGGCCTGGAGGTTACCGAAGACGACATCGACGCCTATCTGAATAAAGAGGCGGAAAAGCAGCAGAGCAGCGCCGCCCGGCTCAAAGCCCAACTCGAAGGGGCCGGACGCATGGATGAAGTAAGGAGCCGGTTGCTGCGAGACAAGACCATCGACTTGCTCATGTCCAAAGCGCATGTTAAGCCAAAAGAAGAACAGGCCGAAGGCGACGCTGCCAAGGCCGAAAGTGAGCCGGCCGAGGCTGACGAGGCGCCAAAGAAGAAGACCAGGGCCAAAAAGTCCGCCAAGAAGGCCGAGGCGGAAGACGCCGCCGAGGCTGACGAGGCCCCAAAGAAAAAGACCAGGACCAAGAAGACCACCAAGAAGGCCAAGGCAGAAGGCGCAGAGACCGAGGCTGACGAGGCGCCAAAGAAGAAGACCAGGGCCAAAAAGTCCGCCAAGAAGGCCGAGGCGGAAGACGCCGCCGAGGCCGACGAGGCGCCAAAGAAGAGGACCAGGGCCAAGAAGGCCACCAAGAAGGCCAAGGCAGAAGGCGCAGAGACCGAGGCTGACGAGGCGCCCAAGAAGAAGACCAGGGCCAAGAAAACCGCCAAGAAGGCCGAGGCCGAGGAGGAACAGCAGTGAGCCAAGATATCATGCGCCCCAAAGCTTCCCTTCTCATCCCCACGGTCATCGAACAGACCCACCGTGGAGAGCGCGGCTGGGATATCTACTCGAGGTTGCTCAAGGACCGCATCGTGTTCCTGGGAACCGAGATCAACGACGACGTGGCCAACACCGTGATCGCCCAGCTTCTGTTCCTGGAATCGGAAGATCCCGAAAAAGACGTGATGCTCTATATCAATTCCCCGGGCGGTGTGGTCACATCCGGCCTGGCCATCTACGACACCATGCAATACATCAAGTGTGACGTGTCCACGATTTGCATGGGACAGGCCTCTTCCATGGGAGCCGTCTTGCTCACCGCTGGAGCCAAGGGCAAGCGCTACTCCCTGCCCCACGCCCGGATCATGATCCACCAGCCCAGGGGCGGGGCGGTCGGCCAGGCCACCGACATCGAGATTCAAGCGAACGAAATCTTGCGCAACCGGGAAAAGCTGAACGAAATCCTGGCGAAACACACGGGTCAGACCATCGATAGAGTGCGAAAAGACACGGATCGCGACCGTTTCATGGGAGCTGACGAGGCCATTGAGTACGGTCTCATCGACGCCATCCTCGAGCGACGGCCCGAAGAACGAAACGCCGAAGCAAAGGAAGGCTCCGGGAGTTAAAGAAGGGCGGGATGGACATCAAAAAAGGACAAGGAAACCGGGGGCGCAAAGAACTCAGATGCTCGTTTTGCGATCGCTCCCAGTCTGAAGTGCGCAGACTCATCGCAGGCCCCGAAGTATACATCTGCGACGAATGCGTGGCCATCTGCAACGACATCGTCAACGAAGAAATGGACGACGAGCGGTCGGGTCCGGCATTCGATGGTCTGCCCACGCCAAAGGAAATCAAGGAATTTTTGGACCTGCACGTGGTGGGTCAAGAACGCGCAAAGAAAATCCTCGCCGTGGCGGTCCACAATCACTACAAACGCGTGGACGCCAAAGCTGATGCAGCCCAGGAAGACGTGGACCTGCAAAAGTCCAACATCTTGCTGCTGGGTCCGACGGGCTGCGGCAAAACGCTCCTTGCCCAGACCTTGGCCCGGATGCTCGATGTGCCCTTTGCAATGGCAGATGCCACCACGTTGACCGAAGCGGGCTACGTGGGCGACGACGTGGAAAACGTCCTCGTGAACCTGCTCAACAGCGCAGACGGCGACGTCGACAAGGCCCAGCGCGGGATCGTCTACATCGACGAAATCGACAAAATCGCCCGAAAGTCCGAAAGCCCTTCCATCACCCGGGATGTCTCCGGCGAGGGCGTGCAGCAGGCCCTGCTCAAAATCATCGAAGGAACCGTGGCCCACGTGCCGCCCAAGGGCGGCCGCAAGCACCCCCAGCAAGAATTTCTGAAAGTGGACACCACCAACATTCTGTTCATCGTGGGCGGTGCCTTCGTGGGCCTCGAAGACATCATCGAACAGAGAATCGGCAAGAAAGCCATCGGATTCGGAGCCCCTGTCAAGTCCCGGTCCGAGATGGACCAATGGCAGCTCCTCCGGGAAGTGGAACCCGAGGATCTTCTCAAGTTCGGCATGATTCCGGAATTCGTCGGTCGTCTGCCCGTCATTGCCCCGCTCCACGACCTGGACGTGCCGGCCATGGTACGAATCCTGACAGAGCCCAAGAATGCGCTGGTCCGCCAGTACCAGTTTCTCATGGAGATGGACGGCGTCGAACTGAAGTTCACGAAGGAGGCCTTGGAGGCCATTGCCAAGGAAGCCAAGCAACTCAAGGCAGGAGCACGGGGATTGCGGTCGGTTCTCGAGCGCGTCATGCTCGACGTCATGTTCGATGTTCCTTCACAGTCTCTGGTCGACCAGGTCATCATCACCAAGGAAGCCGCCGAGGGAACCGCTCCAGCCGACCTCGTCCAGAAAGACCAGGCAGCGGCCGCGGGAAACGCCTGATTTTTTTCCTGAGAACTTGTGTGAGCCAACAGCCCAGAACGGGCATGGATACCGACAAGAGGAACCTTCATGACAAGCGATCCTGATTCCGTCACCACCAACCGCGAAACCCTTCCTCTCCTCCCCTTGCGAGACATCGTCATCTTTCCCAGGATGGCAGTGCCTCTCTTCGTGGGCCGGGAGAAATCAGTGGCTGCAGTCAACCAGGCCACGAACGGCGACGGACGTCTGGTGCTCGCAGCCCAGACCGATTCCCAAAAATCCGAGGCCCGCCCCGAAGATCTGTACCGCGTGGGCACCGAGGGAAAGGTGGTGCAGGTCCTGCGTCTCCAGGACGGCGCCATGAAGGTCTTGGTGGAAGGCAGGCGTCGGGTCAAACTTGTCGGTCACCAGGAAAAAGACGGCGTCTACATGGCCGAAGTAGAGCCCGTCGACTCAAGCACCCACGTCACCATGGAGATCGAGGCAAAGATGCGTCTGCTCAAGGCGACGTTCGAAAACTATTCGAAACTGAACCGGCGCATCCCACCCGAGATCCTCGTGACGCTCCAGACCATCGACGAACCGGGACACCTGGCCGACACAGTGGCGTCCAATCTTCCCCTCAAGCTTCCCGAGAAGCAGGAAGTGCTCGAAATCCTCCAACCAGAGGAACGGCTGGCCAAAGTCCACGAACTGACCGTCCGTGAGATCGAAATCGCCCAGATGGAAAAACGCATCCGTCGTCAGGTCAAGCGACAGATCGAGCGAAACCAGCGCGAGTATTACCTCAACGAACAGATGCAGGCGATCCAGCGCGAGTTGGGCTCTCGGGACGAGTCTAAGAACGAGCTGTCCGAACTGGAAGAACAAATCGTCAACAAACACCTGCCGCCCGAGGCGGCAGAGCGCATGCAGCGCGAACTGCGCAAGCTGCGCATGATGCCTCCCATGAGTGCAGAGGCCACGGTGGTCCGCAACTACATCGACTGGGTCCTGAATCTTCCCTGGAACGAAGCCACCCCCGACAAGGTGGATCTCCAGGAAGCGGCCAAGGTGCTCGACGAAGATCACTATGGCTTGAAAAAGCCCAAAACCAGGATCCTGGAGTATCTGGCCGTCCAGGCCCTGGCCGGCCAGGTCAAGGGCCCCATTTTGTGCCTCGTGGGCCCTCCTGGTGTGGGCAAGACGTCCCTTGGCAAATCAGTGGCCCGGGCCACAGGCCGCAAGTTCGTCCGCATCAGCCTGGGAGGAGTGCGCGACGAAGCGGAAATCCGGGGCCACAGGCGCACCTACATCGGTGCCATGCCAGGCAAGATCATCCAGGGCATGAAACGCGCCGGCACGGTGAACCCGGTCTTTCTGCTGGATGAAATCGACAAGATGACCTACGACTTCCGCGGAGATCCCGCCTCGGCGCTCCTGGAAGTCCTCGACCCGGAACAGAACCACTCTTTCCAGGATCACTATCTCGATCTCGACTACGACCTGAGCCGGGTGCTGTTTTTGACCACGGCCAATTCGATACATACCATCCAACCAGCCCTGCGCGACCGGATGGAGATCATCGAACTTCCCGGGTACACCGAATGGGACAAGATCGCCATTGCCAAGCACTTCCTGGTTCCCAAACAAATCGAGGAAGCCGGTATCTCGAAGATAGACGTCCAGTTCACTGAATCGGGCATCCGAACCCTGATCAGTCATTACACCAAGGAGGCCGGCGTCCGAAACCTGGAACGGGAAGTGGCCTCGATCTGCCGGAAGATCGCCAAATCGGTCATCACGGACAAGGACGGTCCGCACAAGAAATACAAGATCTCCGCGCGAGAAGTGACCAAGCATCTCGGCCCACACCGATTCCACATCGGCCTTCCGGAAGACCACAACGAAATCGGCCTGACATACGGGCTTGCCGTCACCTCGTACGGCGGAGACCTACTCCCCACGGAGGTGGCCGTGCTTCCCGGCAAGGGCAAAGTCGTGCTCACGGGCAAACTGGGAGAGGTCATGCAGGAATCGGCTCAGGCAGCCCTGAGCTATGTCCGCTCCAGGACCGTCCAACTGGGCCTGTCTCCGGACTTTCACAAGAACGTGGACATCCACGTGCATCTGCCCGAAGGCGCCATTCCCAAAGACGGCCCCTCGGCGGGGATCACCATCGCCGTGTCGGTGGTGTCCGCCCTTTGCCGCATCCCGGTGCGCTCCGACGTGGCCATGACCGGCGAGATCACCCTGCGCGGCCGAGTGCTCGCCATCGGCGGGCTCAAGGAAAAAGTCTTGGCCGCGCATCGAGCCGGGGTCAAGACGATCCTCATTCCCAAGGAAAATACCAAGGACATCCAGGAGATTCCCGCCAGGGTCCGAAAGGCTGTCACCATCGTCCCAGTGGAGCACATGGACCAGGTCCTCAAAGAAGCGCTCTGCCTCGACGAAGCCGATGCGGATCTGCTCCTCGAACCCAGCAACGCCATCGACTGGCGCACCGTGGTCTCAGACGACCATCGCTCGGCATCTTCCGACTATGATCGCCCCCCTGTATCCCCAGCCCCCACGAGACACTGAGATCGAGAGGTCACGGAACCACCCGACAGTGGACAGGCTCCCACCCCTTACGACAGGCTCCCACCCCTTACGACAGGCTCCCGCCCCTTACTTACGACAGGCTCCCGCCCCTTACGACAGGCTCCCGCCCCCTTAGGACAGGCACAGGACCCTTGCGTCACGGACCTGGGGGGCCCATGGGGCACTGCCACAGAAAACATCTCCCTTCAGTCTTTTCCCGCTTGGATCACGGGCGCCTTTGGATACCATAGAACGCAAAACCCCCTGCCCTTTTGGGTCCTGCACCCCGTTGTGAGTCACATTCGCAGGCCGGGGCACAACCAGAGGAGACGACATGTCCCTGTTCGGCAACAAACAGGACGCCAATCTTCGATCCTCAATCAAGATGGTGGAGATGGTCATCAGCGAACTGGGCCTCAGTCCCACCGACACGGCCCTGAACTGGCCCGGCGCCGTTCGAGGATGGGGACTGAAGAAAGGTTCCGCGGAAGTCTACATCACCCTGAAACGGTCCGAGGGAACCCCGGAAAACTTCATTCGCGTCTCGGCCATCCTCCTCGTCCTCCCCCAGGCCGCAGACGCCTGCAATCGCCTCTACCGTCGTATCCTCGAAGAGAACGCCACGGGCATCATGGGCGCAGCATTCGGCGTCTCCGGGGACAAGGTTCTCCTGGTGGCCGAACGCACCACCACGGACCTGGATATCTCTGAAGTCCGCGACATGATCCGTCGCGTGGGCCACTATGCAGACTACTACGACGACGTCCTGGTGTCCGAGTTCGGCGGCCAACGCTACTGTGACGTGAGCCGCATCTCCTGACCCTCCCGGCCCGAGCCACCATGGGTCCGTATCCGCGGCAACGCAAGACAGAGAATGCTTGGACAATCGGCGGACTCAACCTGCGATCGTGTGCCCCAACATTCCATCAGCGACACAGCCCATCAGCGACACAGCATTCCTCTTTGTCCCTGCAGCCGCTCCCACAGCCCGATACCCACAGCACCGGCCCCCGCAACCAGACCAATCCTGCCGCTTTCCACCTCATCGCTCCACCGCCTCTTCCAGCATCACCCGGCCGTGGTCCAGGCCTACGGCATAGCGGCCCCTGGGCGTCCGCCAGGCCCAGCGGAGACCTTCGGCTCCCAAACGCGCCAGCCGCACCGGCGCCGCTGGATCGCCCATGTCGTAAACGTCCGTCCCGCGAAGGCCCATCACCCACAGAAAACGCCCCTGGAATCTGAGCTTTGTGACATGTCTCGTGGCCTCGAACCGGGCCAGTGCCTCCAGGCCTTCGCCTGTCACCTGGTAGACTAGCACCTGACCGCAGCTCTTCCTAGCGGCCAGCAACCCATGCGCCCCGGCCAGGGCGACGACACGTCCCCAGGGCCAGACCCAGTCCACGAGTTCGGGCTCACCCGAACCAGACAGCCTGTAGACCCCGATCCCGAGCCAACCATGCGCCAGGCACACCAGCCCTCCTGCCCAGGCCACGTCCCAGCCGGGCCCCGGCGTCACCGATCGGCCCACCACCCGGCTGGTGGCTGGATCCGAGACGTCCAGGACCTCCAGACTGGACCAGAATTCCCGACTGTAGGTCGTCTCGTGTTCGTAGTCGGGTTCGAGATACTCATCCATGGTAAACCAGGCCACGCGCAGGCGCGTCGTCTGATCCCGGTACTCGTCGCCGATGTGGGGCCAGATCCAGTTCTCCGTCCCGGGCAGGGGGAAGAGCACCGACTTGTCGTGGCCTTGCCACTGCCATCTGAAACTGTGGGCGTTGTCTTCGTGGCTGAACGTGAAGGTCCGGTGGTAGAGAAGCTGGCGTTGCCGAATCTCGTCTCCGTAAGGGGCTCCAGGCGTCACCGGATAGCGACGCGGCGTCCCGCTGTCGGCCTCGGGCGCGTTGATCGGGTTCCATGCGACGCGAAAGATTTTGCCATCCCTTCCCTTACGGAATCGACCCAACCTCGGACAATAGTAAGCCTTGCGGCAATCCTCCTTCGCATCGTTGTCAAAGACATTGTCCTGGCGAGCATGTAGGAGATGCCCTGGTGCCTGCGACAGGGCCTCTTGCGGGATGCCGTGCGTTTCGCGCCCCTGGACCGGGTCAGAGGCCGAAGATGGCCTTTGCCACGAGGAAGTAGGTCAAGGTCCCAAGGAGATCCGTGGTGGTGGTGACGAAGGGCCCGGACGCGGCGGCGGGATCGATATGGAAGCGTTCGAAGAGCATGGGATAGATCGACGCCACCAGGGTGCCCAGGGTCATGGAAGAGAGGATGGACACGCCCACCGTGGCCCCGACCAAGGCGGCGTTGTACCAGCCGTTGGACGCCAGCCTGAAGATCCCGAAGGCTCCCACGCCGAGACCGTAGATGAAGCCCAGGATGAGCCCCACGGTGGCCTCACGACGCAAGATGGTCCAAAACTGCTGCAACGAAATGCGGCCGGTGGCCAACCCACGAACCACGATGGAGGCGGACTGAGTCCCGACGTTGCCTCCCATC
The DNA here is from genome assembly GCA_964539505.1 of uncultured Myxococcales bacterium. Lineage (GTDB taxonomy): Bacteria > Myxococcota_A > Polyangia > HGW-17 > SLPX01 > CAZIJS01. The sequence continues at coordinate 4,609 of CAZIJS010000094.1, read as the reverse complement.
CCGAGAACCACTGGAATGAAGAACGCCAGGGCCAGGACCTGCTGCAGGGATGCCTGGAAACTCCCGATGACGATGGCATTGATGCTGCCGGTGATGGCAGTGGCCAGGAGCCAGGGCAACCGCACGCGAACGGAGGTCAGGACCGTGTGGCTCTCCATGAGCGCATGGCCGGCACCGGCCATCTTCAAGATGTCTTCGGTGGCCTCCTCGCGGATGACGTCGATGACATCGTCGATGGTGACCACGCCAAGCAGGCGCCGTCCTTGGTCCACGACGGGGAGGGACAAAAAGCCGTATCGAGACACCAGGCGCGCCACCTCTTCCTGGTCCACTTCGGGCTGCACCGAGATCACGTCCGAGGTCATGATCTCGTCCAGTGTCTGATTGGGGCGCGAGGTCACCAGGCGTCGCAGGGGGACCACGCCTACGAGCTGCTGCTCATCGTTGACCACGTAAACGTAGAAGACCACCTCCTGCTCCCCGGCAGCCTGCAAGGCTGTGATGGCCTCCTGGACCGTCGTGTTTCTCGGGAGAGAAAACACGTTGGGGTTCATGATACCGCCCGCAGTGGCATCGTCGTACTGGAGGAGGTCTTCGAGGTGTTCCTGCTGCTCTCCGTGGAGTCGTTCCAGGATTGTGGTCTGGAGATCCTCGGGCAGTTCCCCGATCACGTCCGCGGCGTCATCGGGATCCAACCGCTGCAACAAGGTCACCGCCCGATTCATGGGCAGACCGGCCACGAGTTCGGCGGCAATATCCAACTCCATCTCTGCCAGGAGGTCTGCCCGGTAGTCGTCGTCTGGACAAGCATCGAAAAGCTGGCGTCGTTCCGCAGAGGTCAGGTGGAGAAAGGCCACGGCCATCTCCTCGGGCCGGTACTTGTGCATGATCTTGGCAAGCGCCTGGGTGGCGCCTCTGCGCAAAAGACGGCTGACCGTGGAGGAGAGGAGTTGGAGTCTGGCAGGCAGCATGGAGCCCCCGTTGGCGAATGCTCAAGCCCCCCGGCCAGGGAGGTTACAAGTGCATGACGGAAATGATGTTCCGAGCGCGGCTGGATCGACGGGTCACCCGGTCCAGTCGGAGGAATTCGCCGTTTCAGTGGCAGCCGGCGTTCCGGAACTCGATGACGTCGTTTGCGGACGGTTCAAAACATAGGAAAGGGTCAGGGTCAGGGCAACCACGATGAGCAACAGGACCAGGGCCAGGCTCACTCTCCTGGGGGAAGAACTCAAGGCGCCCTTGGTTGCACGGGCAGGTGTCGGCCTGGCATCGTCCTGGGACACTTTTCCTGCATCCACGACGACACCTCGGTCCGCCTTTCGTCTCAGGGCGGCCGCCGCCCAGGCCTCCAGAGCGTGATCCGCGCTCACAGTGGCCGGTGCAGGCTGATGGGTCTGTCCCTCCCTGTCTCGATGCGCCCCCTCGATGCGGCGCACTTGGGCGTCGTAGCGCCGCCTGGCCCGTTCGTAGCGGCCCAGCAGTTCGTCTGTGTCCAGACCGAGCGCCTGGGCACAGGAACGCACGAAACCACGGACATAAACCCTTGCGGGCAACTGCTCGAAATCCTCGTTTTCCAAGGCATCGAGCATGGCATGGGACACCTTCGTTGCCTTCTGGAGGTCATCGAGGTCCCAGCCCTTTTCACGGCGGGCCCCGGCCAGATACCGACCGAAGCTCACCGACTCGTTCGTCGTCTTGGCGGCTCTCTTGCGTTTCTTGCTCACGATCCTGCTCCCTGACGGCCGGATGAACCGACCATGAGTTTCTGGTACTTTCGGCATTCATCCGCCGCGCAGCTCCTGGGTGCCACTTGGATGCAGGCTGCAAGGGCCTCGGCGGCCTCTTTCTTGCGGCCCTGCCGCGCCAGGGACAACCCGAGATACTCGAAAGCCGCCTGCGGAAGTCCAAATTCCTTGGTGGTCCTGGAGAGTTCCTTGGCGGCCTCGGCGTATCGCTTGCGGGCGAACAAAACCCTGCCGAGCCAATAGCGGGCCAGGTACAACTTCGGCGCCAGGAAGAGGGCCCGCTTCAATGCGTTCTCCGCCTGCGCCGTCTCGCCGAGCTTGAACCGAGCCCAGCCCAGATTCGCCCAGGCCACCGCCCGGTCGCCCTGGGAACTGCAACTCGGCTTCGGACTGCTCGACGACATGATGTCTAGCACCTTCCTGCAAAGCCTGACAGCCTCGGCATATTGCTCGAAATGCATCGCCACACTCACCCGGCCAAGCCAGGAATTGGTGCAGGTCGATGACACCGAGGTGACCTTTTTAAACTCTTTTTTTGCCATTTCAAAGAGGGAATCTGCTCTTTTTCGTCCCTCTCGGCCATCTACCCCCTTGAGGCACTGGGCCACCTGCACCATGCCCAGTTCCCTGTCGGCTCTCTGCAGATAGAGAAAACCGAGCATGTTGCGGGCGAGATAGTTCTTTTGGTCGGCCCGGATTGCCTTTCTCAGATTCGAAAAGGCTTCCTCGAGAAATTTCTCTTGGGCCGCCTGGCTGCGAGCGTTGATGGCTTTGCCGTAGTAATCCCGGCCAAGCCAAAACAGCTTCTCCGACAGTCTCTTGCGCCGGACCTGGTCCTCTCGACAGCCTGGAGACGGCCACACCGTCACGCCCAAGAGCAGGCCCAGGAGCACCCAGGCTCGAACATGCAGGTCCTTGACTGTCATGGACGAAAATCTGCGAGATCAATCGATCCCTGTCAAGGGAAAACTCTCGTCTCACTGCCCTGTCAAGGAGAAACTCTCGTCTCACTGGCACAGCATTTCAGTTCGGATTCAGTTCCGACCAACTCGGGATGAATACTTTGCGCTCCCATGCAGTCTATGCGACTGTATCGGAAAACATCAGCGTGGCTTTCGGTTCTCTTTGCGGATGACGAAACCCCGTTGCTCCTGGATTCTCATGGACATGGAAGAACATCACAGTCGCAATGCAAAACAAGACTTCCCAGGTGAAAAGGCTTGTCCGAAAGCCCAAGCCTGGGTAAAACGGCAAAAATACGCAGACAAACGGTCTGTGTCTTTGATGCGTTCGCTCGTTGGTGGCTGACGACCGCTGCGTCGAGGAAGATACGGCGGTGGCACACGAATATACCACTGCCCTGGACGAGGAGGAACCTCATGCGTGAAACCAAACGTCACATTCAGTCGCACCGGAAGGTTGCAATGGGCCGCCTGGCCCTGACGGCCTTCTTGGGTCTTGGTCTCCTGCTCCCTGCACAGAGTGCTGACGCCAGGAGAAGGCGGCGTCACCGCCCGGCACGCCAGCAGGCCCAGCCGCAGGCCTCGGCAGCCATCAAGAAATTGGCCGGGCCCTTCAAGTGGGGCATGTCCCACCGCCAGGTGGAGCGAATTCTGATCAAGAAAATCCGGAAACAGTACGTTCCCAAGATCCGCGCGGCCCGCGACAACCGCCTCAAACAGGATTCCCTCCGTGCGGAAATGCAGCGTGAGATCAGAAAAATTCGTAAGAGCTACATTGTTTTCCACGGCCAAAAAACCAACTGGGACGGTTCCGTGGTGGATGACCAATTCGTCCACAAGAACAACGAGTCTATGCTGGTCATGCTGGAAAGGGACCAACAGCGGTTCTTTTTCTTCTGGAACGACCAACTCTACAAGCAAATGATCGCCTTCAATGCAGACCATCCCAAATACAAGGGATTGACGTTCCCGAAATTCGTGGCAGTGCTCATCCAGGCCTACGGTCAGGGCAAGCCCGTGTTTCTCCCCGACGCTGCCGGCATCAACAAACTCCACCACGTGGAATGGCGTGGTTCAGGAAACTACATCCTGTGGGCGCTCAACAAGACCGACGTATACGGGAATCTTTGTCTCATGCTCCTGGACGCCTCTGTCTTGCCAAAGATCGAGGAGGCTCGCAAGGTGGTGCAGAGCATGAATCCCAAGACTCCGGCCGTCGATCCCCTGGTTCAGTCCATCACGCGCAAGCCGGCCCCTGAAGACCAGGACGAAGCCGACTCGAACCAGAACGACAACGGGCAATGACCCCGCAGCCCTCCTTTGGACACGAAGGACCGAAAAAAAGACGGGCTAGGCTGACAGTTCCCCCCTCGACGGAATTGAGAAAACGAGAAACGAAGGACTCGAAAAAACTCAGACGGCCTGGACCCGTTTGACCTCGGGGATGTTGGCCTTCAGTTCCTTTTCTATCCAACCATGCAGCGTCATCGTGGCCATGGGGCAACCGAAACAAGCCCCCTGGAGACGCACCTGGACCACTCCGTCTCCTGTCACGTGGATGAGTTCCACGTCCCCTCCGTCCATCCGCAATCCCGGCCTGACCCGCTCCAGGACTTCTTCGACCCTCTTGACGAGTTCCTCGGATGCGTCACCTGTCCCAGCAGGTTTCTCCGGCACCTTGAATTCAATGTTTTCAGTCATCGAAACACCATCCTTTGCTCGAAACTCCAGGGCATTTGACTCGGCAACTGCCCGCCACCGCAAAACCACGGCGTATTCATTATGGAACACGCGCTTAATATGGCAAGTCCACGGAAAAAGTCAAGTTTAAAGAAAACCGGGATCATCGCACATCTCACACGAGGTTAGCTCGCCGCACACATCTGATTTTCCAGCCTTTTT